>NZ_CP084550.1:2867128-3185698 GCF_021800405.1 Arthrobacter sp. FW306-07-I
TAGATGTCCGGCCTCAGGAACAGGCGGGTGCGCCGCCGTTCCTGCAGCTTCTGGATTCCCAGCGCGGTGGCGGCAAGGTCGGGGACTTCGATCTGGAACAGCTCGTCGCGGGGGTAGGTTTCCAGGATTCCCAGCAGGTCCTTCCCGGAGTGCGAGTCCGGCGGGAAGCCTGCATTCTGCAGCACGGCGTCCACCTTTTCCCGGACAATGGGAATGTCGCGGACGGAACCGGCATAGGCGCTGGTGGCGAAAAGTCCAATGAAGCGCCGCTCCCCGTTGACGTTCCCCGCAGCGTCAAAGCTTTTGATGCCGATGTAGTCCAGGTAGGCGGAGCGGTGAACGGTGGAACGCGAATTGGCTTTGGTGATGACGAGCGCACGTTTTTCCCGTGCCTTTTTGCGGCCGGTGTCGGTCAGGTGCTGGATGTGCGGGGAGTCTGCGGCCGCGCGCAGCAGCCCGAGCCCGCTGTCCTCGCGCAATTCGAGGACGTCTTCCCCGTCCACGTTGAGGAGGTCGTATTCACGGTAGCCGAGGAACGTGAAGTTCCCGTCGTCCAGCCACCGCAGCAGGTCCTTCGCCTGCCGGAGTTCGGCGATCTGCGCTGAGTTTGCCACGCGGTCCAGGCTCTCGGCGATTTCCAGCGCCTTCTGGCGCATCCTGGGCCAGTCCTCCACGGCGGCCCGGACATCGTTCAGCACGCGGGTCAGGCCCTCAAGCAACGACGTCTTCGTTTCGTCCGGGACGCGCTGGATTTCGACGGCGATCCACGACTCCATGTGGGAGGCGTTCTCCCCCTGCGCGATCAGGTGGGAAAGGTTGGGCATCGCAGCGGTGTCCCCGCTGGATATCCCGAGGTGCGCCGGCACCCTGTTGACCTTGACCAGCTCACCGCTCTCCCGGTTGCGGGTGGCCACGAAAAGCGGGTGGACGACAAGCTTGATGGCGGCGTGCTGCCGGACAAGTTCGGCGTTTACCGAATCGACCAGGAATGGCATGTCGTCAGTGACGACGAAGATGACGCTGCTGTCTTCTTCGTCGACAATCGAGATCCTGGCCTGACCTGGCTGCCTTACGGAAGCTGCACGGCGGTGCTCTTCAGCCCGGGCTTCCAGCACGTCGCGCGGGTAGCTGCGCGCATCCTCCTCAGCCAGGTGCTGGTAGTAGTCCCCCATGAAACCCTCAAGGCCTTCAATAGAGAGGGGCTGGTCCTCCACACTGGATCCAGACGACATCGACAACGCCTCCATCAGAGATATTCGCCGCACCTTTGCAGCTCTTATGGCGAGCCTAGTCCTTCGCCCTTCGCCATGGTGTGGAAGAAATTACAGAGGATCTGCGCTTTCGCTGGTCTGGTGCACAAACGAGTTCGCGGATTGCCCGGCGCAGGTCCGAATCCGGGGCAGCCTCCAGCAGCAGGGATCCTGACAGGAGGGCGGCGTCGGCGGCACGGGGATCATGGGGCAGGAATGCCGTCAGTTCCGAGGCCGGCGCGTACCTGTCCCAAGCATCGCGCAATTGGCGCTCCGGATCCCTCCCGACGGAGGAGGAACGCACTTTATTCATCAGGACGGTGGGTGACGCCTGCGGAACTGCGTCTCCAAGCTCGGCAAGCGCACGCACCATCCGGGGTACGCCCACGGGATCAGCGGCGCCGATGGCATAGACGGTGTCAGCCAGCTCCAGCGGGCGCAGTGTGGCCGCGTTGCGGCGCGGCGCCATGGTATCGAAACTCAGTTCCTCGTCGGCTTCCAGGCAGAAGCCGGTATCGACCACTACCACATCGGCGATTTCCCGGGCCCGCTCAAGAACCAGCGCCAGGGCCGTGGCACGGATTTCTGTCCATCGATCCGCCCGGGTGATGCCCGTCAGCACCCGGAACTGCCCTGATGCCGTAGCGACGGTGGCGGCGACCTTTCGGAGTGCATCCGCATCCAGCTGCCCGTGATCGGCGAGCCTGCATGCCTGGGCCAGCCCGGCCGATTCGTCCAGGAGACCGAGTACTGCGGCCACGCTGGCGCCGTATGTGTCGGCGTCGACCAGGAGGACGTCCTGGCCGTCGGCCGCCATCTCGCCCGCGATGTTCACTGCCACCGTGGTCCTTCCGGGAGATCCCGCTGGCCCCCAGACGACGACGAGCCTTCCGGTTCCGCGCCCTTCCGCCTCCTGCTCCGGCCCCACAGGAACGGTTGCCAGCGCAGCTCCGGTATCAGCGGCCGTGCTGAGGCTGACCGGACGGACCGCGCCCGTAAGCTGCGCGACGGCGTCGGCAATCTTGTCGGAAAGCTCCGCCGACTCAACCCGCGTCAACGCCGAGGCGACGCCAATTTTGCGGAGCCTCGCAGCCTCCTCCGCGTTGTCGGTCAGCGCGATGATCGCGACGCCAACTGCCCCAAGGCGGTCGACCAGGGAAGCCGTTAACCCTTCAGACCCATCGGCGATCACGGCCGCCCGGGCCAGTCCGCTCTGGCAGGCCGACAGCAGTTCGGGAAGTTCCGCGCACCGGCGTACCACCGTGACCGGACCGTGCAGTCTTTCGAGACCCCCAACCAGGTCCTCACGGCTTTGGCCGACGGTGACGACGGGAATGTTCATCGGGCGCCGCCCGGGTTCCAGACGACGGATATCTTTGCCTCATTTGCCTGGGCGCCCAGCAAGGCAGGCATCTGCTTGTCCTCGACCAGGACCATGAGCACGGTGGTTTTCGACGACCCAAGCGCGGTGGACCCGTTGGCGACCTCTGCAATTTCCGCTCCGGGAAGGATGAGCTTGGGCTCGGTGAAACCGTTTTTCGCGTCGGGCTGGGCCACCCAGACGTCTACGCGGGCACCGGCGACTGCCTGCGAGGGCAAAGTCTGCTCGACATTGAGGGCAACGGGCTTTCGGTTCAGCTGGTCCACCGCACCAAGGCTCGCCCGGGGAACAAGCTGGTCCTTTCCAATCCTCTGCATGGCGACGACATCCTGGGGCAGGCCGGCCTCCACTGTGATGTAGTGCTGTTCCGTGTCGCCCAGCCGGACCTTGGCGCGCACCACATTCTCCGGCGTCAGGCGCTCGCCAACAGCAATGCCCTCCCGCGCGGCGTAAACCTCGGTGGTTCGGTCTGCGCTGCCCACCAGGAAGATGACCCCCGCGATGGATGCCAGGACCAGGAGGATGCCCACCAGCAGCCGCGGGTCCTTCCACGAAGGGCGCTTCAGCCGTGGCGCAGTGGTGCTTGAATCAGGAACCATACCGTTCTCCCCCTAGGTACACCGGACCTGCCCGCTCTGGCCGGACTTCTCATTGTTACCGCAAGGCCACGCGAACAAAAGTCAATTATCCAAATACCGCCAAACTGTGGATAACAGGCACATAAGATGCCAGTTGATGGCAAAATGGATGCATGCCAAGGTTCCTCACGCTTGCAGATGTCGCAGAGCAACTCCAGATCAACTCCCCTGCCGCATACGCCTTGGTCCGCAGCGGCGAATTGAAGGCCATCCAGGTCGGCGGCCGCGGGCAATGGCGGGTGGAAGAGAAGATGCTGGAGCAATACATCGAGGAACGCTACGCCGAGGCCAGCCGCATGATTCAGGAGTCACGCTCCAAGTCCGTTTGACGCCTCACCCCCTTCACAGGTCCACGGCCGGAGTCAGCCGGCCTTGGGCGACCTGATCATGGCCAGGACAGTGAAGGGGATTGCTGACACTTCACGGACACTCCGGCTCCTCCGCACCTCTCCGGGAGTGACCGAGGCCAGGTCTATATAGTCCCTGCCGACCCGGTCGATAACGCCGGCCAGCCGCAGTGCGCCGCCTCCCCCTGAAATGGTCACGGACAGTTCCGCACGGTCGCGGGCAAGGCCACGGAGGGCGTGGGCAAGCCCAATTGAGCGGCGGACCGGTGAGTTTTCCGGCAACGCGTGCCTACCGAGCCCGACGTACCGCGCCGCAGCAGCATAGGGGATGAGCACTTGGTGCTGATCTTCGTCGAGGACCAGTGCGTCCGCTCCGGCATGCCTGAGTTCCCCGCGCGCTGATTCTCCACAAAGCAGGTAAACGCCGATGCGGCACCCGACGGCCGCACGCAACCGGTGCTCGAGCGGAACGCTGACCATCTCAGCCCGGGTCCGCTCGTTGATCTCGCTGTCAAGCGCCAGTCGGTCGGCCTCCGCGAACTGGCTTTCCATGTCGTTGAAGAGAGCATCCCAGCGCATCCCGACAGAGTAGGGTGCCCTGCCCGGTCAGTCAACGGCTTCGCCTTTTCCTCTCCAACGTATGGACAAATGCCAATGGTTCACAGCAGACTTGGTCAAGTGGCATCAAACAGCATCAAACCGCATTAAAGGAGTAGTAATGGCACGTTCCGAAGAGGCGGGGTGGTCCAATGCCGTCATGGCTCTGGCCCTTCTGGCGTTGGGCATTCTGCTTTGCTTCCTGGGGGTTGGCCTGCTTGGACAGTGGCAGACCTCGGCGGACCGCAACCAGGAAGCACCCGTCGGCGTTCTTTTAGGGGCGGCCGCGGCGGCGGCCGGCTTGGGCCTTCTGCTGTGGTGGGCCTTCTCGATCCTGGCCGCAGGTGCGTCGGTTTTGCTGGAACACCTCGGACGACGGCGTGCGGCGGCTGCCGCGCGCAGGCTGTCTCCCGCCTTTATGCGGCGGGCGGTGGTTGCCGCCCTGTCGCTGCAACTTGTGGCAGGAGCCGCGGCGAATGCCGCGCCGGCCACACCTGGGCCTGAGTGGACGCCGACCCAGGCATACGCAGCGTCAGTTCCATCGGACCCTGCGGCCCTGGGCACTGCTGAGGGGCGAGGCAGGACCCTTGGCGCTGGCGGTACGCAGGTCCCAACGCCAACGGTTGTTGCGGACGACGCGCCAGGAGCGCTTGAAGACCCTGCGACGGCGCGCAGTTCACGCAGTGAACCTCCTGACGCCACACTCGACCCCGGCTGGCAGCCAGCTCCCCCGATGGTGGAACCCGGTTTGCTGGTGGGACCGCAAACGAGAAGTACCTCCGGTCCAGACTCGGGTGGCGAGGGAACCGCAGTAACCGTAATCGCCGGCGACACGCTATGGGACATCGTGGCCACCTATCTGGGACCGGAGGCATCCGACGTGGACGTAGCCCTTGAATGGCCGCGGTGGTATGCAACAAACCGCGCCCTAATCGGCGGAAGTCCTGACGTCCTGCTTCCCGGCCAAATACTGCAGGCGCCTGCGGCGCCGTAACCAGGGCCACTCGGCCCGGGTGCCTTTCGCCAATTCCGGCCGGCGGCCTTACCGGCAGGCCTGCCACACTCCATCAAACGATTTGAACCAGGAGAACACAATGACTGCAGCGACATCTGTCGGGACCGTCCAGGGGATTGACGCCACCAGGGGAATCGGGGGGAGGGGCATGGTGCAAAGGCGCCCTGCGCCGGCACCGGGGGCCCAGCCTCCCGGGGTGAAGCCAGCTCTGCAGCCGGTCAATGAGGCGGCGGAAGTCAGGGCGATCACGAGGGGGACGATCCAGGCCGCCATGGAAGTCCTGGCCGGAATCCGACCCGTCCACCAGTTGGCGCGGCGCCTTGATCCCCGGTGCCTGGCGTCCCTGCAGCACCGGGCGGCACTGATCAGGCGCGAAATAACGAGGACTGGAAACCCTGCGCTGGCCCGGCTGCACCGGAACTCGACGGTCCGCTCGGTGCGGTTATGTGAGGTGGCCGACGGAATCTATGAGGCCAGCGCCGTGGTGGTGGATGATGTACGCGCCCGTGCCGTTGCTGTCCGGCTTGAGCGCAGCAAACAGGTATGGCGGATAGTTGAACTCGTCATCGGCTGATTCTTTTGGGGACGGGCATTGGCGGAGAACAACAGCGAGGCGGCAGCAAGCAGGGCAGGGACGCTTCCGTCCCTGCCCTGCTTGCTGCCGCCAATGCTTCCGGCGGGGTTGCCGGTGTTGCTAACGCTTTTTCTTCTTCGCCGGCCGTTTCGCGGCATCCTGGGCTGCTGCCTTGGCAGGGTTTCCGGAACGTCCGCCCCCGGACCGGGTTTCCACCCGGGTCTGCGTTCCACCGCTCTCAGAGGGAGCGGTGTACTGCAGTTGGGCAGGCTTCTCCGGAGCTTCCAGGCCGGCAGCGCGAACCTGGGGGTCCATGTGCTCGGTGTGGCCCCCCGCAGCGTCCTGCACAACCACATCCTGGGCAGGGGTCACTTCCACCTCAAGGTTGAAGAGGAAGCCAACACTCTCCTCCCGGATGGCTTCCATCATGCTTTGGAACATCGCGAAACCTTCGCGCTGGTACTCCACCAGCGGATCGCGTTGTGCCATGGCCCGCAGGCCGATGCCCTCCTTGAGGTAGTCCATCTCGTAGAGGTGTTCCTGCCATTTCCGGCCGATGACAGAGAGCACCACGCGGCGCTCAAGCTCGCGCATGCTTTCGGAACCAATGACCTCTTCCCGGGCTTGGTACACCAGGCGGGCGTCGGAAAGGATTTCCTCCTTCAGCATCTCCACGGTGACCCTGGACTTGCCGCCGGCCTCTTCGATGATGTCTTCGGCGGTAACGCTGACAGGGTAGAGCGTCTTGAGGTTTGTCCACAGCTGGTGGAAGTCCCAGTCGTCGCCGTTTCCTTCTGCGGTTGCGGCGTCGATGAGGGCCGTGATGGTGTCCTCGATGAAGAACTGCACCTTTTCGTGCAGGTCGTCGCCCTCAAGGATGCGCCGGCGGTCGCTGTAGATGGCCTCACGCTGGCGGTTGAGGACGTCGTCGTACTTCAACACATTCTTGCGCTGCTCGGCGTTGCGGCCTTCCACCTGTCCCTGGGCGGAAGCGATGGCCCGCGAGACGAGTTTGGATTCCAGCGCCACGTCGTCCGGGACGGAGCTGTTCATCAACCGCTCTGCGGCCCCGGAATTGAAGAGCCGCATCAGGTCATCGGTCAGCGAAAGGTAGAAGCGCGATTCGCCGGGGTCGCCCTGTCGGCCGGACCGGCCGCGGAGCTGGTTGTCGATGCGGCGTGACTCGTGGCGTTCGGTGCCCAGGACATACAGTCCCCCGAGGTTCAGGACTTCCTCGTGTTCATCCTTCACGGACTGCTTGGCTTCTTCGAGGGCAGCGGGCCAGGCGGCCTCGTACTCTTCCGAGTTCTCCTCCGGGTCCAGCCCCCGCTTGGCGAGCTCGGCGACGGCAGTGAATTCGGCGTTGCCGCCGAGCATGATGTCGGTACCACGGCCGGCCATGTTGGTGGCCACGGTGACGGCGCCCTTCCGCCCTGCCTGCGCGACGATGGCAGCTTCGCGTGCATGGTTCTTGGCGTTCAGGACCTCGTGCCGGATGCCCTCCTTGGCCAGGAGCTTGGACAGGTACTCGCTCTTTTCCACGCTGGTGGTGCCAACCAGGACGGGCTGGCCTTTTTCGTGCCGTTCGGCGATATCGCGAACCACGGCGTCGAACTTTACAACTTCGTTCTTGAACACAAGGTCCGACTGGTCGATCCGCTGCATGTCGCGGTTGGTTGGAATGGCCACAACACCCAGCTTGTAGGTGCTCATGAACTCAGCTGCCTCGGTTTCAGCGGTACCCGTCATGCCCGAAAGCTTGCTGTACATGCGGAAGTAGTTCTGCAGCGTCACGGTGGCCAGCGTCTGGTTCTCGGCCTTGATCTCGACGCCTTCCTTGGCCTCGATCGCTTGATGCATGCCTTCGTTGTAGCGGCGTCCGGCCAGGATGCGGCCGGTGTGCTCGTCAACAATGAGGACTTCGCCATCCAGGATGACGTAGTCCTTGTCCCGCTTGAACAGTTCCTTGGCCTTGATGGCGTTGTTCAGGAATCCGATCAGCGGGGTGTTCGCGGATTCGTAAAGGTTGGTGATGCCGAGGTAGTCCTCGACCTTTTCGATCCCGCTCTCCAGGACGCCGACGGTGCGTTTCTTCTCGTCGACTTCGTAGTCCTTCTCAGGCTGCAGCCGGAGCACAACTTTTGCGAATTCGCTGTACCAGCGGTTGGTGTCGCCCTGGGCCGGGCCGGAGATGATCAGCGGCGTCCGTGCCTCGTCGATCAGGATGGAGTCGACTTCGTCGACGATGGCAAAGTTGTGCCCGCGCTGGACGAGTTCATTCCGGTCCCAGGCCATGTTGTCGCGCAGGTAGTCGAAGCCAAACTCGTTATTGGTTCCATAGGTGATGTCTGCCGCGTACTGCTGGCGGCGTACGGCCGGATCCTGGTTGGCGAGGATAACGCCGCTGGTCAAACCAAGGAAACGGTACACGCGGCCCATGAGCTCGGACTGGTATTCGGCGAGGTAGTCGTTAACGGTGATCACGTGCACGCCCTTGCCGGTGAGGGCGTTCAGGTAGGCGGGAGCGGTCGCCACCAGGGTCTTGCCTTCACCGGTCTTCATTTCAGCGATATTGCCCAGGTGCAGGGCGGCGCCGCCCATCAGCTGGACATCGAAGTGGCGCATCCCCAGGGTGCGTGAGGAGGCTTCCCGCACGGCGGCAAAGGCCTCCGGAAGCAGGTCGTCGAGTTTCTCACCGTCCCGGTGGCGTTCGCGGAGACGATCGGTCTCCTCACGCAGCTCGGCGTCGGTGAAGGTCTTGAATGAGTCTTCGAGGGCGTTGATGGAATCGGCATAGTTCCGCAGCTGCCGGAGTGTTTTCTTGTCACCCGTGCGGAGAATTTTTTCGATAAGTGATGCCACGTGAAGATGCTCCCAGTCTGATGCCGCCGAATTCTGGCGTGTTCAGTCTACGGGAGAGACACGCAGCCGGTGCCCCTTTTCCCTCAGAGCGGATACTCCCTACAGGCGTGCCAGCTCCCGGGACAGAACCACGGCGAGGTCGCCTGCCTCCCCCACTTCCACCTCCGGCAGGCCAAGCCATTGGCCCATTAGCTTCAGCTCGGCAGCGAGTTCGACGGCGGTGTCCACCGGCGCGTCCGGCTCGGCAAAAGCGGACCTCACCAACAGCCGGCCGCCAGCCCTGTCCGCTTTCAGGTCGACCCGTGCCACGATGCGGTCCCGGAGAAGGAAGGGCAGGACGTAGTATCCGAAGCGCCGTTTTGGCTCGGGCGTGTAGATCTCGATCCGGTAATGGAACCCGAACAGTTCCCACAGGCGTCGGCGCTCGAAAACCAGGGAATCGAAGGGGCTCAACAGGGCACGGCCGGTGGCACGCCGTGGCAGTGTCGCTTCCACGTGCCGGAAGACGTCCCGCCCCCAGCCAGTGACCGTGACAGGTTCCAGCCTGCCTTGCTGCACGAGGTGCTCCACGGCCTGGGCGGTTGCTTTGACCGGCGTCCGGAAGTAGTCCGCGAAGCAGCGGATGCTTCCGATTCCGTGCGCCAGCGCGGCAGAATCGGTGAGCCGCTGGAGTGCTGCCGTTGGGTCCACGTCCCGGACTTCAGGAGCCGGGGACGGCAGGACCTTCGATGTCAGCGTGTACCTGCGCTCGAATTGCCCGGTCCTGGAGGCCGCCGATATCAGGCCTTCTTCAAACAGGTCTTCCAGCACGCGTTTAACTGCATTCCAGTTCCAGCCCCAGTTAACCGACTGTTTTTCCTCCACGTGGCCAAGCCGGGCTGTCAGCTCCGAGGCGGTCATGGGCCGGGACCGGGCAAGGACTGCCAGGATCCGGGCAGCGACGTCAGCGCGGATCACGGGGTCCAGCCGGGAGGCGCCCACCCAGGACCGCTTCTGCCATGGAATCAGGTCCTGGTAATGCTCCGGCCGGATATAGCTCGCTTCGTGGGCCCAGTACTCCAGCATACGGCGGGGGTGGCTGGCTGACATGCGTTGCAGGATGTCGCGGTCGTAATTGCCTAGCCTGGAATAGAAGGGCAGGAAATGACTCCGGACCAGGACGTTGACGGAATCGATCTGGACGAGCTGCAGTCGGGCAAAAGTACGGCCCACCGTCCGTGCTGTCACGGGGCCGGTGGGCCGTCCTTTATGGAGTCCCTGTGCTGCCAGTGCGATCCGCCGGGCCTGGTCAAGGCTCAGCGTTGCTGACAATTGAGTCCTCTCTGGCGGTGGTTTAATCCACCTTATGCGTTAGCGGCGGCGTCATCCGAGCGGTAGGCCAGGACCTTTTCCTCCACGGCAGTGTCCCCTGGCTCGCATTCGTGGTCCAGAGTGATGACTCCGTAGGTCCAGCCGCGGCGGCGGTACACGACGGACGGCGTGTTGGTCGCCTTGTCCACGAAAAGATAGAAGTCATGGCCGACGAGCTCCATGTTGTCCACGGCATCGTCGAGGGTCATTGAAGCAGCGGGAAAGACCTTGCGCCGGATCAGTACCGGCGAACTCCCGGCCGGGATGTCATTCTCGACATCGTAAGGGGATTTTTCTTCCGGTGCCTGCGCGGTTTCGCTCCTGCGGTTGGCTTCAAGGTACAGCGGTTCGTGCGCGCTGGCTGGTTCAAGGGTGGCTGTTGCTTCACGGACAGCCTTGGGCGTGTGGCGGCCGTGGTGGACCTTCTTACGGTCCTTTGCCCGCCGGAGCCGTTCAAGCAGTTTGTTGTAGGCGAGGTCAAAGGCGGCAAATTTGTCTGCGGCGCTCGCTTCGGCACGAATTACGGGGCCCCGGCCCAGGACTGTCACCTCGACGGTCAACTGGTCGCCGGTCTGCCGGGCATTGGTCTCCTTGGAGACTTTCGTATCGACCCGCTGGATCTTGTCACCCAACGATTCGATCTTTGCGATCTTTTCCCCGGCGTATTCGCGGAACCGGTCTGAAACTGTCAGATTTCGTCCGCTGATCATAAACTCCATGGTGCCCTCCAAATGACTTCGGTGACACGACGGCGGCACTTCCATGGGCCGGGCTGCCTGACAGTCGAGCCCCTCTCCGAGCCGCCATCGAAAGGTACATTCTGTTCTTGGTACCCACCTCAGACGTTAGTTCATAGCCACCCGTTATTCATCCTTTCCCGGTTTATTTTTTTCTAAGTCATGGTGGTTCACTGGCCGTACCGCGGGTACCGCCTCCGGGTCCGGCGCGTCGGGTGGGCGTGTCGCCGCCAGCACGACAGCGCCCCTCACCTGGGCGCCGGCAAGGTGCAGCGCCCGGGCCGCTTCGCCAAGGGTGGCGCCGGTGGTCAGGACGTCGTCGATGAGGATGCAGGGGCGTCCTGCGACCTTTTCCCGGACAGTGGATCTGACCTGCATGGACCCCCGGACCCGTTGTGACCGGGCTCCCCGACCCAGCCCCTTTTGACCCCCCAACGCTTCCCGGCTGACAAGCCCCTTGCACCGGTCCGGAAAGCGGCGTCCGGATGCCGGGGCCTTACGCAGGACATCGGCGACGTCGAACCCCGGCAATTGCCGTGCCGCCTGCTTCAGCAAGAGGTGGACGGGACTGAAACCCCGGTTGACATACGCGGACGTGCTGGTGGGCACCGGAACCAACAGGAACCCGGTGCCGCCACGTGCTGCTGCCCTGACTGCCGAGGCCAGCGCGCGGCCAAGGCTTTTGGCAAGCTGGTGCTGCCCATGCCGCTTGAACGACAACAGCCCCTGTGCCAGTTCGTCGCGGTACACACCTGCTGCCACCACCGGCAGCATGACGGTCCCCGCAACGTCCATCAGGGCCGGCGCCCCGCTTTCGGCGCGGAAGGGCTGCCTGGTCAGCTGCCGGAGGCGGCCGGCGCAGGATGGGCAAAGGCTGTGGTCCTCCGATCCGCAGCACACGCAGTCCACCGGGACCGCCAAAGCGAGGAGTTCTTCCGCAGCACCGGTCACCCAGTCGAGAAGGCGCAGGAAGGCCGCCTGGTGCTCAGCGCGGTGCAGTGCCGCCGAGGGCGGCGGCGGGCAAAGATCGGGATCGATGACCCGCCTACGATTGCGGCCGCGATCGGCGGGATCCTTTCCTGGCTTCATACCGTCCACCGTCCCACTGTGGACCAGATCCAGGGGCAGCGGGCAGCCGGCCGGCGGCTATGTGGACAAGACGGGATCCCAACCCGGCGAAGCGCTGCGCTGCCTGCACGTTGCCAGCTCGGGGGCAGAAGAGGATCAGCCCGGGAATGCCGGATCGATGGGCCCCTTGATCTGCGGCGACCAGCCATTGCCGAGGCGCTGGAAGATCCCTTCCCCGGACTGCACGTAGAGGTCGTCGGCGCCATTTCCGGCGCTGATGGAGACCAGGCCCGGCCAGGGAGCCAACTGCTGCGGCTGCCCGGAAGTCAGGGACAGAAGTTCCGGCGTGACATTCGTACCGGCGGCCCCCTTCATGACCGCCACGGTGGTGCCGTTCACCCAGACGCCTTGGTCGGGATCACTGGAAGCCACCAAGGTGATGGGCACCGTCAGCTCCCGCGGTGTGCCGTCCCCGGCCCGGATCACGCCCGCTACCTGTACCTTGGACTTGCCGTTTTGTTCGGAAATGACCAGGGCGCGCACCCCGTCGCGCGAGATACGGAGTTCCTTCACCGTGCGGCCGGCGAGCCAAGCGGGTGCCATCGTTACGGACGGGACTGCTGCTCCTTCCGCCACGCCGGCGGGGTGGAAGGCCACCACTTCGGTGGCACCCGTGGCGCCCGGCCCCGCTGTCCATACCCAGTCGCTAAGACTGATGGACGGCCGGCTGAGGGTGCTCCTGGTGGTCAGGGAACGCGCAGGTTGCCCTGGGCTGATGCTGTACAGCGTGGTTCGGCCGTCGTTGAGGAAGGCCGCAGTCTGCGAGACCGGAGACTCGGCAGGATACCGGGGATTGAGCGCTGAAACCGGCTGCATGTCCGGCAGCGGCGACACCCGGTTGTTCTCGTACCGCACCAGTTCATTACCGCTAATGGCGATCTGCCGCGACGGCACGGTCTTGTCCAGCACCGGCGGAAGGACACTCCCGTTGTCCTCCACCCGGACCAGGTCCTGGTTGGCGCGCAGCTCGACATTGACCACGTCGGGCTGGCTTCGGAACGTCAGCGTCAGCTGCATCTGCATGCGCAGCCGGTCCTCGGCCGATGTTTCCGTCAGTTCCTTGGCCGTCAGGTCCACCTGGGCCGCCCCGGACACGACGGGCACCGATTCACGGGCCAGCTTGATCCCGGAGGGAAAAGCGCTGGCGACGGCGCCGCGCAGGTATGGAGCAGGGCCGGCCAGCAATGCGCTGGTCATGGCCTTGACAGTCTTGTTCTTCAGGAACCAGCGGACGTCGGGGACGGCGTAGGTGAAGGTGGGGTCGTAAAAATAGATGGGGTAGGCGCCGTAGATTACCTTGAACGTTTCCTCCGCGATGGCTGTCCCGTCCGGAATCGCGGAGATCCGCCACTCCCCGTCCACCTGCGTCACCGTCACGGGAATACGTTCCACTGTTCCCGGCGGCGACTGCGTGGCGATGCCGTCCGCGTTCACCGTGTAGGAGACGTCCAGTTCGTAGTTGAAGACGTTCTCGGTGCCAGTGGGGACAACGCGGGCCTCCCGGTACACCAGGGCGCGCTTGTCCGGTTTCCAGGACACTGCCGATGCCTGCGTCAGGTATTGGCGGGCCACCGCGTAGTCGTCCTCGTAGCCGCTGCCGGCCCGGTAGAAGTAGTCGATGATGGTTTCCGGTGATGCGCCCGGTTGTGGCGCCGCCGGCAGGAACACCGGTGCACTGACGTTTCCCGCGCTGCTTTCGCTGCTCTTGCCGACCGGGCCGGACGTGGGGATCCGCGCGCAGCCCGACAGCAGGACGATCAGCAGCGCCAGCAGCGCCGCCGGGTACCTGGCGTGGCGCGCTGCCGCCTTCATGGTGTCTCCTCGGGTGCCCGCACCGGAGCAGGCCTGGCGGTGCCTGTTTGGAGCACCAGCATGTTCTTGTAGTCCTGTTCCGCCGGGATGCTTCCCGGCGCTCCCGGGATGGTGGCGTCCTTTGGTTCCAGTTGGACGGGCGACTCGGCGATCACGGCATCCTGCCGCAGCGGGAGGGTGAGCCGGAAGTTGGCACCATCCCCCTTCCTTCCCCAGGCCTGCAGCCAGCCGTGGTGCAGCTTTGTGTCTTCCATGGCGATGGACAGTCCCAGGCCACTGCCGCCGGTGGTGCGGGCACGGGCGGGATCGGCACGCCAGAACCTGTCGAAAACCCGGGCAGCCTGTGCCTGGTCCATGCCAATGCCGTGGTCCCGGACCGCGACGCCGACGGCAGTTTCATTGGCCGCGACGGTGACCGTCACGGGTTTGCCCTCACCGTGCTCGACTGCGTTCAGGATCAGGTTCCGCAAAATCCTGTCAATCCGCCGCGCGTCCATTTCCACGATCATCGCCCCTTCGGGGGCAGCGAAAATGATTTCGGAGCCATACTCCGCGGCTACGGGTGCCGCTCCTTCAATGACGTGGGCGATCACCTGTAGCAGGTCCTCCGGCTCGGCATCCAGCATTGCCACGCCCGCATCGAAGCGGCTGATTTCAAGGAGGTCGGAGAGGAGGGACTGGAACCGCTCCACTTGGTTGTAGAGCAGCTCTGCGGACCGCTTGTTGATGGGGTCGAAATCATCACGCGCGTCATAGAGGACTTCTGCTGCCATCCGGACGGTGGTCAACGGCGTCCGCAATTCGTGCGAGACGTCGGAGACAAATCGCTGCTGCATCTGCGAAAGCGTTGCCAGTTGCGTGATCTGCTCCTGCAGGCTGGCTGCCATGTGGTTGAAGGAAGCGCCAAGGCGCGCCACCTCGTCCTCGCCCTTGACCACCATGCGCTCCTGCAACTGTCCGGCTGCCAGCTTCTCGGACACCATGGCGGCGTGGCTGACCGGGCTGACCACGTTGCGGGTGACGTACCAGGCTACGGCGCCGATCATGAGGACCAGCACGGCACCGCCGGCCCACAACACGCTCTGGATTTCGTTGAGCGTCTGCTGGGCGGTATTCAGGTCATAGATCAGGTAGAGCTCGTACACCGTGCCGTTGAAGGTCACTTTGTTCCCGACGGCGATTCCCGGCCGGTCCTCGGTGCCCACCGGGATGACCGTGGAGGCCCAGTACTGGTCCTTGCCGGAGTCCTGGACTGCCTTCCGCAGGTCCGCGGGGATGACACTGACGGTCAGCTGGTCGGAGGCGCGTGACTCCACCCAGCGGTTCCGGGGCTTGGTCTGGTTGGGCATCGCTTCGAAGACGTAGCGGCGCTGGATGACCGAACCACGGCCTTCCACGGCGCTCAGCGTGTCCGAAACCAAGGTGATAACGCTGGACTGGTCGGTGACCTGGGCGCCGTCGAACGTGTCCTGTACCTGCTTGACGTTGTAACGGGTCTCCGACTCTGCCTGGGTCAGCCGCTCCTGGAAGAGGTTGTTGGCGATCTGGTTGGACAGGTATGCGCCTACGACGGCAAACGAGGTCACGGCCAGCATGAGGGTGGTGAGGACGGTACGGAACTGCAGGGACCGGCGCCAGCGCTGCTGCAGGGCGCGGCCCAGGTACCTCAGGCCGGGAAGGAAGCGGCGGACGCCCGTGCGGACCAGGCGTGCCACGCGCAGGGCGACGATCAGGGCACGCCGCTGCCAAATCCTGGCCCTGAAGCCCACATGCCTGAGGACGGGAGTGATGCCATCCCGGGGACCGGGCGCGCCCTGTGAGCCAGCGTCCTGTGAGCCGGATCCCTGAGAGGCAGCGTCGGGTGCGGCGCCGTCGCGGGGCGCGGTGTCCCCCGCGACGTCGTCCTGGCCCGCGGTGTTCCGGTCCATGCCGGCAACGACAGAGTGCGGGGTTGTGCGCTGGTCCGGTTCCCCGTCCCGCGCGGAGGGGTCAGACCCCTGCTTTGTAGCCGACACCACGCACCGTCAATACAACTTCCGGGGCTTCCGGGTCCTGCTCGATCTTGGACCGCAGTCGCTGGACATGGACGTTGACCAGCCTGGTGTCTGCAGCATGGCGGTATCCCCAAACCTGCTCCAGCAGCAGCTCCCGGGTGAAGACCTGCCAGGGTTTACGGGCCAGCGCCACCAGGAGGTCGAATTCCAGCGGGGTCAGGGAGATCCGCTCATTGCCCCTGCTGACGGTGTGGCCGGCAACATCGATGGTGATGTCCGCGATGCGCAGTGTCTCGGGCGCCTTCTGGTCCCCGGGGCGAAGGCGGGCCCGCACGCGCGCCACCAACTCGGCGGGCTTGAAGGGTTTGGGCACGTAGTCATCAGCACCGGACTCGAGTCCGCGGACGACGTCGGAGGTATCCGACTTGGCGGTCAGCATGACGATGGGCACGTCCGACTCGCCGCGGATTTGCCGGCAGACCTCGATGCCGTCCATGCCGGGAAGCATGAGGTCGAGCAGGACCAGGTCCGGCCGCGATGACCGGAAGACGTCCAGCGCCTGGGCTCCGTCCGCGCAAAAGACCGGCTCGAAGCCGTCATTACGGAGGACAATTCCAATCATCTCGGCCAGCGCTTCGTCATCGTCTACCACCAGAATGCGTGCCTTCATAGCTATATATTCCCTTATCGAAATGGGTTTGTCCTGTTGAGCGGCTTCCGGCATGGCGGGAGTACTAGGCCGTCCGACGCCGGAACTATAGTCTTGGGGTCATGTCCCGCGCTGCCGGTGCGCACCTTCCGGCGGCTGGTACAGGGCGGGCAGACTGGTATTGGGGGAGGAATCAGTGTCACCACAGGAGTCGGGGCCCGGGGAACCCAGGCAGGAGCGGCCGCGGGATGCACCGGACGGCAGCACGCCCGTGTCGGCAGGCATGCCCGGCCCGGAGACGCCAGGACCCGACGCGCCCAGGCCCGCAACGCCCAAACCAGGCGCGGGTGCATGGAACCAGCCGTGGGCGCCGCCCGGGCACCAACCCCACGAAGGCCAGCAATCACAGTCCGGGCAGCAGTCCCCTTGGGAGAAGCAGCAGCCATGGCAGCAACGGCCTCAAACACAGCCGTGGCAGCAGACGCCCGGCCAGCAACCGTCCGCGAATAACCCGTACGCCGGCGGCCCATACCCCGGCGCCTCCCCCTCTGGAAGCCAGGCATACGGCGGACAATCCAATGGCGGACAGGCCAGCGGCGGGCAGCCGCCTAATGGTTCCCCTTACAACGGGTCCCAGTACAACGGCTCTGCCTATCCCGCTGCGCCTTATGGGGCATCACCTTATGGAGCAACCCCGTATGGGGCGTCACCATACGGGGCCTCACCCGGCGGTCAGCCGCGCTACGTAGCCCCGCCGAAGCCGGGGATCATTCCGTTGCGGCCCCTGATGTTCGGGGAAGTTCTGGACGGATCGTTCCAAGCCATCAGGCGCAATGCCAAGGCAATGCTCGGGGCCGGTTTGCTGGCGCAGTCATTGTCGGCCATCCTCGCTGCGGTAGTCACAGCGCTCCTTGCCACTTCGTCGGGCTCCGTCGAGGCCTGGGCCGAAACGGCCAGCAGCGCCGAACTCACCTCCCTTGGGATCGGTATGATGGCCGGCTTTGCCCTCCTGTCCATCTTGTCGGTGTTCATTTCCGCCATCCTCCAAGGCGCCATGGTGGTGCCTGTGGCGCGTTCCATCCTGAACCGGCCCACCGGCTTCCGGCGCATGCTGTCGCTGGCGCGGCCAAGGTTCGGCGCACTGGCCGGGCTGGCGGCGCTGATGGTGGCGGCGGTTCTGGCCACCATGGCGCTCTTTGTCGCCATCATTGTTTTCCTGTTCTCCAACGTCCGGGGCGCGGCCGTGCTGCTGGTATTCCCCCTCATGCTGGCTTTTGGCGTCGCGGTTGCGTGGGTGGCGGTCAAGGTCATGGTGGCGCCTGCCGCCGTCGTCATCGAAGAGGTTGGAGCCTTTGCCGGAATCCGTCGTTCCTGGGAATTAACCCGGGCTAACTGGTGGCGGATCCTGGGCATCACCTTGGTGGTGGCGGTCCTGGTGGGGGTAATCACCCAGGTGGTCCTGATTCCGGTAAGCCTCCTGCCCACGTTCGTGTCCGGTGTGGTCTCGCCGCACGGCGGCAGCGGGCAGGACGCCACAATGGGCGTTGTCATGGGTGTGGTCACCGCGGTGATCGGTGCCCTGGTGGGCGCGGTGGCTTACGCCTACCAGACATCCGTGATGGCGCTGCTCTATATGGACCTGCGGATGCGCAAGGACGGCCTGGACATCGCGCTGCTGCGCCAGCTGGAGACCGGTGCTGATCCTGACGGCGTCCCGGGCAGGGGGACGCAGGCAGGCAGGAGCACGCCGTACCCCGGGTATGGGACGGCGCCAGGGTCACCAGGGGCATGGCCGTATGGCCGCTGAGCCTCCGGTGCTCCCGGATTCGGCGGAGGCACGGCGCTGGGCGGCAGAGGAGCTGGCCAAACCGGAATACCGGGACGCCGCCCCATCCTGGGTGGACACCCTCTGGCGGAACTTCCTCGACTGGTTGCAGTCCCTGGACGGCTCCTCCGGGGACTCAACAGCTGTGCCCAGCCCGGTCATCGCCCTCGTCATTGCGGCCATCATCGCAGCTGCCATCATCCTCGCGCGCCCCCGGCTGAACGCCCGCGCCCGGAAGGCCAAGGACGTCTTCGAACGGGAAGCGGCCATGTCAGCGATCGACTACCGGAACCGCGCAGAAGCCGCAGCCGCGGCCGGAAAGTGGGGGGACGCCGTCGTCGACCGCTTCCGTGCCGTGGTCCGCAGCGCTGAAGACCGCACCATCCTGGACCCGCAGCCGGGCCGTACCGCCGATGAAGCGGCGCGGGCACTGTCCGTGTCCTTCAACGCTGAGTCCGGGCGATTGCTGCGGGCGGCGGCCGTCTTTGACGGCATTCGGTATGGGAACAGGTATGCAGGCAGCGCCGACTACCAGGAGATGGTGGGCCTGGACTCCGACTTGGATGCCACGAAGCCGGTTCCATCCGGCAGCGCGGTACGGCTGGCATGAGCGGCTCCGCTACTGATACCAGGCATCCGGGTCCTGCCGCTGGCCGCGAGGACATCCCGGAAGCCGTGTCCGCGCCACCGACCTCCCACGCAGGGAGGTTCCTCGCCTGGCTCCGGCAGCACCGGGGACTTACGGCAGCGGGTGTTGTGGTGGCCGCCGCGTTGGCGCTGGTGATCGGCACGCAACTCGCTCCCAAGGGCGACACGATTCCCCTCTCCGTCCACAATGCCGGGCCGGACGGGGCCAGGGCGTTGGGCGAGATTCTGGGCCGGCACGGAGTCTCCGTCCACACGCCCGCACGTTTCGACGCAGCCTTGGATGACCTGCGCTCCGGCTCCTCCCCCACGCTCCTGCTCTATGACAGGAACGGCATCCTGGGTGAGCCGCAGCTGGCCGCACTTATGTCGGCCGCTGACAAAGTGGTGGTGGTTTCGCCCAGGCTGGAAACCCTCACCGCCCTTGACAGCGGGATCCGCCAGGCCGGTGTGGTTCCCGATGGCTTCCCGGTCCTAAACCCGGGCTGCGACCAGCCGGATGCGGAGGCAGCGGGACAGGTCACGGGCCAGGGCGGCTTCGTCTACGACGGCGGGACGGCCTGCTACCGGGCAGCCGGAACCGCCGGGATGTTCGCCGTCAGCAACGACGGACGCCTGGCCGTGCTGGGCAACCGGGCGGTGCTGGGCAACGACAAGCTGGATGAACTGGGCAACGCCGCGTTGGCAGTCCGGATGCTGGGCGCATCGCCGGACCTGGTCTGGTACCTGCCCTCGCTGGAGGACGTCGCAGTGACCGGATCCGGGAAGACACTGGATGACCTTGCACCGGACTGGGCCCGTTTCCTGGGCCCCTGGCTGCTCCTGGTGGCATCGGCCGCCGTCCTGTGGCGGGGGCGCCGCCACGGCCCGCTGGTGTTCGAGCCGCTGCCGGTGGTGGTCAAGGCTGTTGAGACTGCGGAAGGGCGTGCCCGGCTTTACCAGGACTCCCGCTCCGTCGGCCAGGCCCGGGACAACCTGCGGGCAGGGCTGCTGGTGCGGCTTTCCGGAAAGCTCCGCCTCGGCCCAGGTGCCACAGCCGAGGACACCATAGCCGCGGTGGCCAGGTACCTCGGCACGGACGCCACCGGCATCCGCGAACTGATAAACGAACGCCCGGCAACCGAAGCCCGGCTGGTGGCCTGGTCACAGTCGCTGGACAAACTCGAGAAAGAGGTCATGACCCGATGAGCGAACAGAGCAGTGGCCCGGCAACCCTTAATGCCATGGACTCAGGCAGCTACATGGACGACGACGGCGCACGGCAGGCACTGCTTGCTGTCCGGCAGGAGGTGGCAAAGGCAGTGGTGGGACAGGACGCCACGGTCACCGGCCTCCTGATTGCCCTGCTTTCGCAGGGGCATGTGCTGCTGGAGGGCGTGCCCGGGGTTGCCAAGACCCTGCTGGTCCGCGCGCTCTCCTCCGCCTTGAGCCTGGACACCAAACGGGTGCAGTTCACCCCCGACCTCATGCCCGGCGATGTCACAGGCTCCCTGGTTTATGACTCCCACACCTCCGAATTCAGCTTCCGGGAGGGTCCCGTCTTCACCAACCTGCTGTTGGCTGATGAGATCAACCGCACGCCGCCAAAGACCCAGGCGTCACTCCTCGAAGCCATGGAAGAACGGCAGGTATCGGTGGACGGCACCTCCCGGCGGCTTCCGGCGCCTTTTTTGGTGGCGGCCACCCAGAATCCGGTGGAGTACGAGGGCACCTACGCCCTGCCGGAGGCCCAGCTGGACAGGTTCCTGCTCAAGCTCACCATGCCGCTGCCCGAACGCGGGGACGAAATCGAAGTCATCCGCCGCCATGCCGCCGGTTTCGATCCCCGGGACCTGGTGGCGGCCGGGGTCCGGGCGGTGGCCGGCGCGGAGGACCTGGAACGGGCGCGGGAGGCAGTGGCGCGCGTGGCGGTGGAACCGGAAATCATTGGCTACATCGTTGACCTTGTGCGGGCAACCCGGGCCGCCCCTTCATTCCAGCTGGGAGTGTCACCGCGCGGTGCCACTGCACTCCTCAACACGTCACGGTCCTGGGCATGGCTCTCGGGGCGTCCCTTTGTCACCCCGGACGACGTCAAGGCGCTGGCCCTCCCGTGCCTGCGGCACCGCGTGGCGCTGCAGCCCGAAGCCCAGATGGACGGCGTCCGCGTGGACGACGTCCTGGGCAGCATCCTGGCGTCCGTCCCCGTTCCCCGCTGATGGCCATCTCGGGGCGCTTCGTTGCGCTGGTGCTGCTTGGCCTGGTGCCGGTGCTGCTGTCCCCCGGGTGGCTGACCGTACTTGCCACCGCCGCCGTGCTCGTGGCCCTGTTGGTTGCGGACCTGGTCTTCGCGGCATCCCTCCGCCGGATCAATGTGGTGCGTGCGGATCCGGAGAACGTGACGCTTAACAAGTCGGTGGACGCCATCCTCACGGTGCGCAACGGCGGTGCCCGCCCGCTCCGCGGCTCGCTGCGGGATGGCTGGCAACCCTCCGCCGGGGCGCAGAACCCGGTCCAGGCCATCGACGTACCGGCCGGGGAAGGAAGGCGGTACCAGGTCAAGCTCCATCCTGTCCGGCGTGGCGACCTGGCAGCGCCGCACGTGACGATTCGCTCGTTCGGGCCCCTGCGCCTGGCCGCCCGCCAGCGCACCATCGATTGCCCCGGCTCAGTGCGGGTATTGCCGCCCTTTCATTCCAGGCGGCACCTGCCCTCCAAGCTGCGGAAGCTGCGCGAACTCGACGGAAAGGCCGCCGTCCAGATCCGCGGCGCCGGCACGGAGTTCGACTCCCTGCGCGACTACGTCCGCGGTGATGACGTGCGCTCCATCGACTGGCGCGCCACGGCCAGGCGCTCCGCGGTGGTGGTCCGGACGTGGCGCCCGGAACGGGACCGACGGGTGGTGGTGGTCCTCGATACGTCCCGCACGTCCGCGGCCAGGATCGGTGACGAAACGCGCCTGGACACCGGGATCGAAGCGGCGCTCCTCCTGGGTGTCCTGGCTGAACGGGGCGGAGACCGGGTGGACTTCGTGGCGTTTGACCGCAGGACGCGGGCGCGGGCCGGCTCGGCCGGGCAGGGCACCATCCTGGGCCGGCTGGTCCAGGCAATGGCACCCCTTGAAGCGGAACTGATTGAGATGGACTGGCCTGCCGTCCCGGCGCAGGTCCGTGCCGTATCCGCGCACCGGTCGCTCGTGGTGCTGCTGACGTCGCTGGACAGCGGGGCTCCGGAGGAAGGCCTGCTGCCGGTGGCCGAGCGGCTGGCAAGCCAGCACGTCGTGGTGGTGGCAGCCGTCCGCGACCCCCAGCTGGGCGCCATGCTCAGGGAACGCCACGATGCCACCGGAGTCTTCCGTGCTGCTGCGGCTGAACGCGCGCTCCTGCAGCGTGCGGCGGTGACTGCCGAGCTGCGGCGCTATGGAGCGGAGGTGGTGGACGCCGAGCCCCACGAACTGCCGCCCCGGCTTGCGGACATGTACATCCGGCTTAAGGCTGCCGGTAGATTGTGAACCCGGAGACAGTCAGCCCCGAACAGCAAGACGGCATAGGCAACAGGAGGTCCATTTGATGAGCGTCCCCATTTACCGGCAGGTCCTGGGCAGGGAGTTCTCCCGGTTGCAGCCCGAGCTGCAGGAGTATTTCTCGCTGGCACCGGGGTCCGGGCACTACGGCGTGGGGGAAGGAACGTTCGACGTCGTTGGGTGCCGCCAGCGGTGGCTGCGCCCCTTGCTGCGGCTCACCGGGGGCGAAGAAGCCTTCTTTCCCGAGTACGGTGAAAACATTCCGTTCCGGATCGAGAACCACGCGCACCAGGATCCGTTCGGCCGCTCCAGCCTCACCGCCCGCCGGGAGATACGGTTCCCGGAACGGACCCGGCTTTTCCAGGACACCACGAGCGCCATCACCCGGGCCGGCGCCACCCGGCTGGTGGACTACGTGGGACGGTACCGGCGCCTGGTGACGGATCTGAACCTCAGCGTCACCCTGGACGGCAGGCTGCGCGGAGTATCAGAAGCTTCCCGGCTTTTCCTGGGTGCCCTCCGGGTACCCCTTCCGGCAGCCCTGGACGCCAAGGCCTATGCCGAACAATGGTGGGACCCGGCGGAGGGCAGCAACGGGCGGCACCGCATCCAGGTCAAGGTCATCCAGCCCCAGATCGGTCTGGTCCTGGTGTACGCCGGTACCTTCGACTACCGGCTGCGCCCCTACACCGGCGGCAGTTCCGCGCAAAGCTACCTGCCCCGCTATGCGCAGCCGGATCGCTGGGAAAACAGGGTCTGACGCCTACCCCAGTACCAGCTGGTTGAGGCCGTCAGCCACCTGGGTAAGCCTGCCGAGCACCGCGGTGGCCTGTGAGGGTGTGAGATTGGCCAGTCCTGCCGAGGGCGTCACCCTGGTGGCGGCAAGCAGCGACGCCGGAAGGCCCAGCTGGCGCCAGGGACGCCATACGGACTCGATGCAGTCGGCAACCTTGGGCATTGGGCCGCCCGAGACCTCCAGGGCGCCTGCCCAGAACTGTTTTCCGGCCTCCACCGCTCCGGCCACCTGCTCCCACTGGCGGTTGGTCAACGCCTTCAACGGCAGTGCAACACCGTCGGCGCCTGCGGCCAGGACCAGTTCGATCGGTGCCTCGATCTCCGGAAACGACACCACCATGTCCGCGGCACCGGCTTCGCGCAGGGCATCCAGGACCAGCCGCCAGGACTCCCGCGCTTCCGATGCCGGTACCGCGCGCAGGGTGCGGTAGCCGCTGGCGGTGGGTATGGTTCCGGCCAGCACTGAGGCGATGGCGGGCTCGTCCACCTGTACCACCAAACGGGCGCCGGGAACGGCCGCTGCCACCCGCGTGAGGTAACTGCCCACTCCTGCTGCGAGGGAAGCGGCCAGGTCCCGCCGCGCGCCGTAGTCCAGCAGCGCGCGCTCACCGTTGTGCAGGTGCAGGCCTGCCGCAAGGCTGAGCGGGCCTACCAACTGAACCTTGAACTCTGCAGGGGAAACGTCCTCCGCGCCCGCCACGTCGGCGAGCACGTTCAGGTCGGTGGAGAGCGCCGACGCGGCACGCCGCATGTCCTTGCCGGGCCGGTCCACAAGCCGCCACCCGTGCGGCTGCACGTCCACCGCCAGCTCCTCAAGGAGGGACGCGGTACGGCCCAGGGCGTCGGAACCCACCCCGCGGTCCGGAAGCTCGGCAAGGAACGGCAGGTGTGGGCTGCCGAGCTCGCCGCGGATAATCCGGGTGGCTTCGAGCGGGTCTTCGCCTGGCCACGGACCCAGCGCCGTGGCCGTTACTTCCGGGGCTTCGAATGAAGTGTCCGCAGCGTTGGCCGGACGCGGGGCGGAGCCCCGTTGGTACTGTTCCCGGCTCACGCCAGTGCGGAGGTCTGGGACTGTTGTCCGGATGACGCCTGGTGGTCCTCGGCGATGGCCTCGTGGTGGCGGATTACCTCGCCGATGATGAAGTTGAGGAACTTCTCGGCGAACGCCGGGTCAAGGTGGGCGTCCTCGGCCAGGCGGCGCAGGCGTGCGATCTGGGCGGCTTCCCGTCCCGGATCACCGGCGGGCAGGCGGTGGGTTGCCTTGAGGAACCCCACTTTCTGGGTGGCCTTGAAGCGTTCAGCCAGGAGGTACACCAGGGTGGCATCAATGTTGTCAATGCTGGAACGGATGGACAGCAGTTCAGCCATCACCGAATCGTCCACTTGACCTGCCAGGGAACTGGCGGAGGGGTCGAAATCATCGGAGCCAGGAGGGATGGGGTTGTGCTGCGTCATGGCTCCAGTCTATGGGAGCGGACGGAGTCACCGCGGGTGTGAAGCGCCGGTGCCGGCACACTGCCGGCACCGGAGCTTTACGGTAACGACTTTCCGGGTCAGATGCCCAGGAGCGCCCGGTGCTCCTCCCTGCGTTTCGCCTGTTCGGCCGGATCAGGCACCGGCAGGGAGGCAATCAGCCGCCGCGTGTAGTCATGCTGCGGGTTACCCATGACCTGGCTGCCGATCCCCTGCTCCACCAGCTTGCCCTTGTACAGGACGCCGACCCAGGAGGACAGGATGTCCACCACCGCAAGATCGTGGCTGATGAACAGGCAGCCGAAGCCAAATTCCTCCTGGATGTCCCGGAACAGCTCCAGGACCTTCGCCTGCACCGAAACGTCCAGGGCCGACGTCGGCTCATCCGCTATCAGCAACCGGGGGTTCAGGCTCAGGGCACGCGCCAGCGACGCCCGCTGCCGCTGGCCGCCGGACAGTTCGTGCGGGTACCGGCCCGCGTACGACGCCGGCAGCTGGACTGATTCAAGCAGCTCACCAACGCGCTTGCGCGCCTGGGCATCGCTTGGCCGGGTGTGGATAACCATGGGCTCGGCGATGCACTCTCCGATGGTCAACTGCGGGTTGAAGGAGGCAGCCGGGTCCTGGAACACGAAGCCAATATCCTTGCGCAGCGGCTTGAACGTGCGCTCGCGAAGGTTCAGCATCTCGTAGCCCAGCACCTTGAGGCTCCCGCCGGTAGTGCGGTTGAGCCCGGCAATAGCGCGGCCGATAGTGGTCTTGCCGGACCCCGACTCCCCCACCAAGCCAAACACCTCCCCCCTGGACAAGGTGAAACTGACACCATCCACGGCTTTGAAGGCAGGCGTCCCAAGCCGCCCCGGGTACTCGATCTCCAGCTTGTCGGCCGCCACCAGCACTTCCTCATCCTGGTGGCGGCGTTCGGTCAGGCCTGCCGACGCCGAGTTGCGGCCAAGGTGCGGCACCGCGGCAAGGAGGCTGCGCGTGTAGTCCTGCCTGGGTTCGGCGAACAGCGTCTTCGCAGGGGCTTCCTCCACGACGTCGCCCTGGTACATCACCACCACGCGGTCCGCCAGGTCTGCCACCACGCCCATGTTGTGCGTGATCAGCACGATCGAGGTGCCGTACTTGTCCCGCAGGTCCCGGAGGAGTTCCAGGATTTCGGCCTGGACGGTGACATCCAGGGCAGTGGTGGGTTCGTCGGCAACAATAAGGCCTGGATTCAGCGCCAGTGCCGCCGCGATCACGACCCGCTGCTTCTGCCCGCCGGAGAACTGGTGCGGGTAGTAGTTGACGCGGTGTTCGGGATCGGGGATGCCCACCTTGCCCAGGGCCTCGATGGCGCGGGCTTTGGCTTCCTTCGCCGACACCCGTCCCCCGCCGTTTGCTCCCGCATGGGCACGGATGCCTTCGGCGATCTGCCACCCCACCGTGAACACAGGGTTCAGGGCGGTGGACGGCTCCTGGAACACCATGGCCACGTCGCGGCCGCGGATCTGGCGCAGCCGACCCGGGCTGAGGCTGATGACGTTGGCGCCGTTGATCAGCACCGCACCCGAACTCACAGCCGTTTCCGGCAGCAGGCCAAGGATGGTCTTCGCCGTCACCGTCTTGCCGGACCCGGACTCGCCCACGATCGCCACCACCTCGCCGGCCCTGACCTCCAGGCTGACATCCTTGACGGCACGCACGTCACCGCCGTCCGTAGCGAAGGTGACTTTCAGGTGGTCGATATCCAGGACTGTTTTCCGGTCCTGCTGGTCTGACAGGTAACCGAGATTTTCGCTCACGGGTTGCTCAATTCTGTTTCGGGGCCGGACCCGCCGGGAGCGGCGGTTGCAGCGGGAGCGGCCGGCGTGGCACCAGCGCCCTTGCGGCCGCTGCGCTTACGGCCGCGGAGGCGCGGATCGTTGAGGTCGTTGATGCTTTCGCCCACCAGCGTCAGCCCAAGGACTGTCCAGACGATGGCCAGGCCGGGGAAAAGGCCCGTCCACCAGATGCCCGATGTGGTGTCCGCAAGCGCCTTGTTCAGGTCGAAGCCCCACTCGGCCGCAGAGCTTGGTTCAATGCCGAAGCCCAGGAAGCCGAGCCCGGCCAGGGTCAGGATGGCTTCGGAGGCGTTGAGGGTGAAGATCAGCGGCAGGGTGCGGGTGGCGTTGCGGTAGATGTGCCGGGTCATGATCCGGATGTTCGATGCACCCACCACCTTGGCCGACTCAACGAAAGGTTCTGCCTTCAGCCGGATGGTCTCTGCCCGGATCACCCTGAAGTACTGCGGGATGAACACCACCGTGATGGAGATGGCCGCCGCCAGGATCCCGCCAAACAGGCTGGACTGGCCGCCGCTGATGACGATGGCCATCACGATGGCCACCAGCAGTGACGGGAACGCGTAGATCGCGTCGGCCACCACTACGAGGACGCGGTCCAGCCAGCCGCCGATGTAGCCGCTCACCAGGCCGAGGATGACGCCGGCGAAGATGGAGAGGACCACGGCCACGATGATGACCAGCAGCGCTGTCTGGGTACCCCAGATGACGCGTGACAGGACGTCGTAGCCGCCCACGGTGGTGCCCAGGAGGTGTTTGCCGCCCGGGGCTTGCTGGGTGGGGAAACTGCCGTCGGCGTCGGACAGTTGCGCGAAGCCGTAGGGCGCCAGCAGCGGTGCGGCCAGCGCCGTGAGCAGGAAGATGCCGGTAAGGACCAGGCCCACCACCAGCATGAAGCGCTGCAGGCCGACGCTTTTGTTGTAGTGCGACACAACCGGCAGCCGGCCGATGAAGGATGCCCGCGGGTTGGCGACAGGTGCGAGAGTGGTTTCGGCGGTCATGTCAGTACCTCACGCGTGGGTCGATCAGCGCGGCGAGGATGTCCACGATGAAGTTGGTGACGGCGACGATGACGGCCAGCAGCACCACAATGCCCTGGACGGCCACGAAGTCGCGCGCCGTAAGGTAGTTGGCCAGCTGGAACCCGAGGCCCTTCCATTCGAAGGTGGTTTCGGTGAGCACGGCGCCGCCGAGCAGCACCGCGATCTGCAGGCCCATGACGGTGATGATGGGGATCAGCGCCGGCTTGTAGGCGTGCTTGGTGACCAGCCGGAACTCGCTGACGCCACGTGAGCGGCCGGCCTCGACGTAATCCTTGCCGAGGGTACCGATGACGTTGGTGCGGACCAGCCGCAGGAAGACACCTGCGGTCAGGAGGCCCAGTGCCAGCGCCGGAAGGACAGCATGGGACATGACGTCGCTGAAGGCCGCCATGTTCCCGCTGCGGAGGGCGTCCAGCCAGTAGATGCCGGTGGGAGCTTCCAGCGCGGTGAGGGACAGCTCGGTCCTGGTGTTGGCACGGCCGGCTACGGGAAGCCAGCCCAGCCACACCGAGAACACCAGCTTCAGCAGCATGCCGGCGAAGAAGACCGGGGTGGCGTAGAAGAGGATGGCCAGGATTCGGAGCACGGCGTCCGGCAGGTGGTCACGCCGTTGCGCGGCAACCATGCCGAGCGGGATTCCCACCAGCAGGGCGACGATGAGGGCGTTGATGGCCAGCTCCAGTGTGGCCGAGCCGTAGGTGGTCAGCATCTCGGTGACCTGGCGGTTGTCCGAAAGCGTCGTGCCGAAGTTTCCTGAGACCAGCTGGCCCAGGTATTCGAAGTACTGCACGAGCACGGGCCGGTCATAGCCGGCGGCATGGATACGTTCCTGCAACTGGTCCGGGGGCAGCCGGCCGCCCATGGCGGCCGTGATGGGATCCCCGGTGATCCGCATGAGGAAGAACACCATGGTGACCAGGATGAGGATGGTTGGGAAAATCAGCAGGAAGCGGACCAGGATGTACTGGCCCAGCCCTCCGCCTGCCTGCTTTTTCTTGGGCGGAAGGAGTGCGTCCGCGTCACTGGGTGGCGCTTCAATCAAAGTTGTCATCGGTACCTGGATTCGTGGTGACCGGGAGCCAGCATTCCCCTCGGTGCTGGCTGATGACCGGCAAAAGGCGGGACACCGTTTCGGCGTCCCGCCTCTGGCCTGTCAGAGCCCGATGGGGGTGGAGTGCTTACTTGGAAAGGACGCCAAGACGGGTCTTGAAGGAAGGATCAAGGGTCTTCTCGACGCCCTTGACATCCTTCCCGGCCACCAGCAGCTGCGAGCCCTGGAGAAGCGGCAGGGTGGAAAGGTCCTTGGCCACAGCTGTCTGGACGTCGCCGATCAGCTTCTGCCGCTCGGTCTTGTCCGGGGTGGTGAGCTGCTTCTGCACCAGGTCCGTGACGGTCGGGTTCTCGTAGTGGTTCTTCAGGAAGTTGCCGGGGATGAAGAACGGCGTGAGGTAGTTATCCGCATCGGAGTAGTCCGGGAACCACCCCAGCTGGTACACGGGGTAGGCGTCAGCAGTGCGTGCCTTGGAGTAGGTCACCCATTCGGTGGACTGCAGGTCCACGGTGAACAGCCCTGACTTCTCCAGCTGCTCCTTGACCATGGCGTACTCGTCACCGGAGGACTTGCCGTAGTGGTCCGGGTTGTACTGCAGCTTGATGTTGACCGGACCGGTGATGCCGGCGTCGGACAGGGCCTTCTTGGCCTTGTCCACGCTCGGCTTGCCGCTGCCGTCGCCGTACATCTCCTTCATCGGCTGGGTTGCGCCGGGCAGGCCGTCAGGGACAACCGAGTACGCCGGGACGTAGGTGCCCTTGTAGACCTGGTCCGAAATGGCCTGGCGGTCCACGATGTCGGCCATGGCCTGCCGCACCGCGAGGGCCTTGGCAGGGTTGGCTTCCGGCGTCTTGGCGCCGAAGGGCATGGTGTCGAAGTTGAAGACGATGTACCGCAGTTCGCCACCGGGGCCCTTGTAGACCTTGACCTTGGAGTCCTTGTCCAGGTCCGCGGCATCGGTTGCGGTCAGGCTGCGGCCGGCAACGTCGATGTTTCCGCCCTGCACGTCCAGCTTGAGGTTGTTGGAATCGGCGTAGTACTTGATGACGGCACTGTCATTGGCCGGCTTGCCCAACAGCCCGTTGTAGTCCGGGTTGCTCTTGAGGCTGACCAGTTCGTTCTTCTTGTAGGAATCGATGGTGTACGGGCCCGCGAAGGGCTTGCCGGCAACGATGTCTTCGTCGCTCATGACTTTGTCGGCCGGGAACACTTCCTCATCGACGATGGGGCCCGTGTTGGTGCCCAGGACGCTGGGGAACACCTGGTCGTTGGCCTGCTTGAGAGTAAAGACGACGGTGGTGTCGTCCTTCGCCTCAACCGACTTGAGGTTGGACAACAGGGACGCCGGACCGTTGGGGTCGTCGATCTTCACCACGCGGTCGTAGGAGAATTTCACGTCCGAGGCGGTCAGGGCATGGCCGTTGGCGAACTTCAGGTTCGGTTTCAGCTTCACGGTGAACTCGGTGGGTGCCGTGAAGGAGGCGGACTCCGCGACATCGGGGCTGACCTCGGCAGAGCCGGGCTTGGAGTTCATCAGGAAGGGGTAGACCTGGTTCATCACCAGGAAGGATCCTGCGTCGTAGGAGCCGGCGGGGTCGAGGGTGACGACTTTGTCGGTCGTTCCGAAAGTGATGGCACCGCCACCGGCGCTGCCGCCGCTGGACGTTCCACCGCCGCCGCCCGATGGCCCGGTGCAGGCTGTCAGGGCCAGGGCGGAGATGCCTGCCAGCGCGATGGCGCGGTGCAGGCCGGTTGTGCTCTTGATCATCTGTGAACTTTCTGTCCGATGAGTACGCGCACGCCGGAGACACGGGCAATGTTGGCCCCTGCCCCGGCGAGCAGTGCTGATCCCTAGATTCAATCAGAGAGTCAGTCCTCAATACGGCCAATTCCGTGACTTGAAACACAAAATTTATCTCATTGGTACTGCTGCCCACTGGCCGGACAGATTCTGCTGGCGCCGGGCGGCATCAAAGTTCCGGGGACAGCAAAGCACTGCCCCGGCAATACCCGGGACAGTGCCTTGGATCAAACAGGCTAGAGGGGGGCCCGCTGGAGCGAACGCGCCGCGTCGATGGTTGCCTGGCCCAGCACCCTGGTGCCCTGGTAAAGGACCACGGTCTGGCCGGGCGCCACTCCGCGCAGCGGGGTGGTCAGTCGGACCACCAGCTGGCCTCGGCCATTACCGTCGGCGGCGGGCTCCATCCAGGCAGTGGCCGGAACCGGGTCCCCATGTGCCCGGACCTGCGCGTAGCAGTCGAATTCGGCTCCGGTTTCCACCTCGTTGATGGGAAGTCCTGCCCAGGAAACCTTGATGCCGCGGATCTCATCAATGGCCAGCAGGGCCTCGGGTCCCACCACCACCTTGTTCTCCTTGGGCCTGATTTCCAGGACAAAGCGCGGCTTTCCGTCGGCAGCAGGCGTGCCGAGCTTGAGTCCCCGCCGCTGGCCCACGGTGAAGGCGTTCGCCCCGGGATGTTCCCCTACCTTGGCGCCGGTCTCATCCACGATGTCACCGCTGGCCATGTCGATTTTTTCGGCGAGCCAGCCCGCAGTATCGCCGTCGGGGATGAAGCAGATGTCATGGCTGTCCGGCTTGTTGGCGACGGAGAGGCCGCGCCGCTCCGCCTCGGCCCGCACCTCGGCCTTCGACGGGGTGTCCGCCAGCGGAAACATCGAGTGCTTGAGCTGTTCGTGGGTGAGCACGCCAAGGACGTAGCTCTGGTCCTTGGCCCAGTCGGCAGCGCGGTGCAGTTCCCGGTTGCCGTCGGCGTCCTCGATGACCTTGGCGTAGTGGCCGGTACAAACGGCGTCGAAGCCCAGGGCGATGGCCTTCTCCAGCAGGGCGGCGAACTTGATGCGTTCGTTGCAGCGCATGCAGGGGTTGGGCGTTCTGCCGGCCGCGTATTCGTCGATGAAGTCCTGGACGACGTCTTCCTTGAAGCGCTCGGAAAAATCCCACACGTAGTAGGGAATGCCGAGGACGTCGCAGGCACGCCATGCGTCGCGGGAGTCCTCGATGGTGCAGCATCCACGGCTGCCCGTGCGCAAGGTTCCGGGCATGCGCGAAAGGGCCAGGTGGACACCGACGACGTCGTGCCCGGCTTCCACCGCGCGGGCGGCGGCAACAGCGGAGTCAACTCCGCCGCTCATGGCTGCTAGTACTCGCATGCTGGCTTTCTGTTGGGGGATGCTTGTTTTCCGGGGCCGTGCTGGTTGCACCGGCGGCGGAAACGATGTTCGCCTATCCATTCTACGGCGGCAGGCAAATCGGCCGGACAGGTCAGGCCTGAGGGTCAGGCGCCGCCCAGCACCTGCCGCGCCACGGTACCCGCGGTCTGGATCGAGGACTCATGCCCGGCCATGCCCGCCTGGCGCGCCCGTGCGTACGCCTCGGGGAGTGCAGCAAGAAGGGCATCGACGTCCGCCTCGGTGGACGCGTGCCCCAGGCTGAACCGCTGGGCTCCACGCGCCGTTTCCTCGTCCAGCCCCATGGCCAGCAGCACGTGGGACGGCCGGGGCACGCCCGCGGTGCAGGCCGAACCGGTTGACGATTCGATGCCCGCCAGGTCAAGGAGGAACAGCAGCGAGTCCCCTTCGCAGCCGGGGAACGTGAAATGGGCGTTGCCAGGAAGCCGGCCGTCGCCGGGCGCGCCGCGAAGGACCGCTTCCGGTACCCGTTCGCGGACGCCGTCGATCAGACTGTCCCGAAGGGCAGCAATGCGGGCCGACTCCGTGGGAAGCGCAGCGGCGGCCGCTTCCGCAGCTGCGGCGAAGGCAGCAATGGAAGCGGTGTCCAGCGTGCCGGAGCGGACGTCGCGCTCTTGCCCCCCACCATGCTGCACTGGTGTCAGCTTCACCGCCCGCCCCAGCAGAAGTGCCCCCACCCCGACGGGACCACCAATTTTGTGCCCGGAGATGGACATGGCATCCAGGCCGGAGTCCTTGAAGTGCACCGGCACCGAACCGAATGCCTGGACGGCATCGGAATGCATTGGGACGCCGGCGCCATGGGCAAGTTCAACGATCTGCGGGATCGGCTGAATGGTGCCCACCTCGTTGTTGGCCCACATGACGGTCACCAGCGCCACACTCCCTGGATCGCGCGAAAGCTCGGTTTGGAGCACGTCGAGGTCCAGAACTCCTTCGCCGTCGACGGGCAGCCAGGTCACCTCCGCACCTTCGTGGCGCTCCAGCCATTCCACAGTGTCGAGAACCGCGTGATGTTCGACGGCGGAACAGAGGATGCGCCGCCGCTTGGGGTCTTCTGCCACCCGGGACCAGTACATACCCTTGACGGCGAGGTTGTCCGACTCGGTTCCTCCCGAGGTAAAGATCACCTCCGAGGGGTGGGCTCCCGCCGCTGCGGCGATGGCCTCCCGCGCATCTTCCACGGCACGGCGGGCACGCCGGCCGGACCCGTGCAGCGATGAGGGGTTACCGGTCCGCGCGAGTTCCCGGGTCAAGGCGGCGAGCGCAGCGCCCGAAAGCGGCGTGGTGGCGGCATGGTCGAGGTAGGCGGGCATCCTCCAATTCTATCCCTGCAGGCCCCAATTCCCGGCGGTTGCGGTCAGCCCGCACCCTGGATCCGTGCGCAGCAGTGACCGGGTCCGGTGGCCTCGGCAACACGGTCCTCGGGGCTGCCGCAGCCAACCGCCGCCCCCCGCAGGAAGGCGCCGTTCATATCGCAGACCACTGTGGCGTGGGCCCGGGAAAGCCGATGGAAGGGGCAGTTGGGCAGCAGGTAGCCGCCGTCACCGTCAGGCTGCGGCTGGTAGCCCGCCTCCGCCAGGAACTCCTCCAACCCACCGGCTAATTCTGCGAGCTCCCGCCCCTTCCGGAACGCAATTGCGCGCAGGGACTCCCCCACCGGCCCACCGTCGGCCTGCGAGGTTTCGATGGCAGCGGCCATCAGTTCCCCGGCAAGGTCATAGTTCCGGTCCGGCACGGAGGCTCCCACTTCGCCAGCCATCGGCCGGTACATCTTGGCCGGACGCCCCGAGCCCGGCCCCACCCTGCCCGCGGGCTTGTGGAACTCCACGGCCAGCAGCCCGTCCTGGACCAGCCTGTCGAGGTGGAAGGAAACGGTGCTCCGTGCCATGCCCGAAGCCTCGGCCACCTCGTCGCGTCCCACGGGCCGGATCGATGCCGCAACCAGCTCGAACAGCTGCAGCCTCTTCGCATCCGTGAGTGAGGCGACGGCTGCGATCCTGTCGGCCCAGGGAAGTCGGTACATGATGCCTCCCAAATCCAAAGTCAAGATCTCTTGATTATAGACCATCAGCTTTCTAAAATTACATTATCTACTTTTAGAAGGAGTACACCATGAAGTCAGCATCGGCAGTGCGCGCCCAGCATGTATACACCACCATGCCGGCAGCCCGGCAGGCCTTCCTGCTTCTGCGCACTGTCTTTACCGTCGCACCCATCCTTTTCGGCCTGGACAAGTTCACGAACATCCTTACGCAGTGGACCGTGTACCTGGCGCCCCAAGCCACTGCGGTGGTGCCGCTGCCACCCCAGACCTTCATGTATGTGGTTGGGGTCGTGGAGATCATCGCCGGCGTCGTAGTGGCGGTGCGTCCGAAACTTGGCTCGTTGCTGGTGGCCGCCTGGCTGGTCGGGATCATCATCAACCTGCTGCTGCTGGGAAGCTTCTACGACGTGGCCCTGCGCGACTTCGGGCTCCTGGTGGGCGCCCTGGCCCTCAACCGGCTGTCAACGGGGACCACCGCGGCCGCTGCGTAGCCCTTTCCTGTCCGCGGAAGCGGGCGCTCTGTGCAAAGTATCCGCCGGCAGCTGTGCCCTCCAGCCGCCGGCGGCCTTGCGCCAACTGGTCGACGCGCCAACTGGCCCAGCGGCCAACCGGCCGGCTCAAGCAGTGGGAGGAAGCAGCGGCAGGTAGCGGCGGACCTCGTTGCGCGCTGACGCCAGTGCTGCCGGATTGGGGCAGGACACCGTTATATAGGCCGACGAATCCGCCGTGCCAAAAACCCTCGCCAGAACCACAGTGGACCTGCCGCCCGGAGCCGGCTGCTCCAGCGCCAGCACTTCCACGTTCCTGCCGGGCGCATCCGGGGCACCGCCCCACTGCAGTGTTTCCGTCTTCAGGTACGAAGGCTGGATGGTGCCGTCCAGGTACTGGAAAAGAGCAACGGTGGATTCCCTGTCCCCGCCTTGCGCCAAGGGGGCCTGTCCTGTACTGACCCGTGCCGCCACAACACAGCCATCCGTCTTTGCGTATTGGCTGGCACCGGCCACGTTTTCCTTTTCGAGCTTCCAGCCGGGCGCGCCTTTCAGCTCATCAGAGATGCCTACCGGAACTCCGGGCGCCAGGGTCCCACCGGCGGAGAAGGGCAGGTCGCGCGCCGCCACTGCAGCGGCATCGTGTCCCGGGGTGATGGTGGGAGTGGCCAGCACCGGAGTGTTCGGAGTTGCGGCCGGCACGGAAGGATCCGGAACGCCTACGCTGCATCCGCCCAGAAGCACAGCGCCCAGGCATGCAAAGGCAAGCGGCACTCCCGTGCGCCGCGTCCTGCCGGGCCACCCAGCCGTCGTCGGCATTTCCATTTCCACCCCTGCCTGTTTCCTTCCGGCTGTTGTTCTTCAATTTGACCGCCGGCCCGGGTCACCGCGCACATGGTTTTCCTGTGTCACCGTTCAGCCGCGCAGGCACGAGTCTAGACTCCGGTGCCCCGGGAACCCGCAAGCACCCGGCGTTCGTTGTCACGGTGAGGCCGCCACAAGCGCTGGCTAGACTGGGCGGGCAGCCGCTTCCCTGACGAAAAACAGGAAGCCGCGCATGATGAAAAGGAAGAATGCTTGACCGAGAGCAGCAGCTCCCACTACCAGGTCCTGCGCGTGGCCGTCACCGCCACCGAGAAGGAGATCAAGGTGGCCTACCGTCGCGCTGCGAGGATTGCCCATCCAGACCACGGTGGTGACGCCGCAACCTTCCGGCGCGTGACTGCTGCCTACGAGACCCTGATCGATCCGCAGCGGCGGAAAGCCTACGACCGGTCCTATGGCGCCGGATCAGTCCAGGGCGTTGCGCCCGACGACGGCGCCCACTTTGATGCCCCGGCCGCCGGAAGCAGGGCGTCGGCCACTGTCCGGAGGCCGGACAACGGCAGGAACACCGCAGGCGACCCGCCGATCTACGTGCCGCCGTACGAGGGAAGCGGTGCTCCGCTCATCCCCCTGGCCCATGCGAGCCAGCAGGTTCACGGGATGCCGCGGAAACGCGGCATCTTCGGCGCTGAGGCCCGCATCCAGCGCGAGATGCGCACCGTCCAACTGCTGACCCGGCAGGTGCTGCCGGCAATTCCCGCCGCCAGGCTCATCAACGGCCTGCAATCCCCGGCGGACAACAGCCACATCGATCATGCGGTCCTGTCCGGCTACCGGCTGGCCCTGGTCAATTCCATGCTCCTGCCCAAGGGCGCCTACGCCTGGGACGGCAGGACCCTCAACCATGGCGGCCGCTCCGTGGCGCCTCCGCAGCTGGCCCGGGTGGTGTGGGCCATGCAGGAGATCTTCCCGGAGCTCAACGTCACCGGATGGACCGTGGTGCATGGCCCGGACGGAAACCTCCACGAACCCGTAATCGACCACCACAGGCGGCCGTCCGGAGCCTTGGAGACTGTCCACATCGTCAACGCGGCGGGCATGGTGCGGGGCCTTAAGGAGTTCCTGGCCTCCGGGCCCGCCCCCAACACTGTGAACGTCCCGGTCCTGGCCAGGCTGCTGCGCGGCATGCACTGACGGCGGTAGCTAGGATGGAAAGGTGTTCCGCATCCTTTTCCATGAACCAGAGATTCCCGGCAATACCGGCAACGCCATCCGCCTCGCCGCCATCACCGGCGCCGAACTGCACCTTGTGGAACCCCTTGGCTTCGACTTTTCCGACGCCAAGCTGCGCCGGGCCGGGCTGGACTACCACGACCTCGCCGTCGTGACCGTCCACAAAACCATCGAGGACGCCTGGCAGCACCTCCAGCCCGAGCGCGTTTACGCCTTCACCTCTGACGGCACCACCAGCTATACAGACATTGCCTACGCTCCGGGGGACGTCCTGTTGTTTGGCCGCGAATCCGTCGGACTGCCGCCCGAACTGAAGAAGGATGCGCATGTGACTGCCACGGTGCGGCTGCCCATGTTGCCGGCCCTGCGTTCCCTTAACCTTGCCAACGCCGCCTCCATCGCGGTCTACGAGGCCTGGCGCCAGCAGGGATTCGCGGGGGCCACGCTTTAGGATCCCCTGCTCCGCCCCACGGAAAATCTTCATCCGTTGTCCCATCCGCGCCCTGCCCTGCGCCGAATAGCTCCTGTAAGCATTCGAGCGGACCAGGACCGAGGAGCGGCAGGTGACACTACTGGAGGCACCATCCAGGCCGGACAGCCGCAACCGGCACGGCACTGCTGAGGATTCCCCGCCCGGAGACTTATGCTTGGACGTAATGGAAACTCCCAACGCGCCCAATTCCGAAGGCTCGGCCGCGGTGACTGACCCACCTGCTGACCTCAGTCAACGCCTCTCGGTCCTGCTGGCGGGCATCGCCCGAGGGGACCAGGCGTCGTTTGCTGAGTTTTACCAGCTCACGTCCCGGCGGGTCTTCGGCATGGCGCGCCGTGTTCTGATCGATCCCGAACTCAGCGAGGACACCACGCAGGAAGTCTTCCTGCAGGTCTGGCAGAACGCCGCGAAGTTCGATCCGCAGGCAGGCAGCCCGCTCTCCTGGCTGATGACCATCTCGCACCGGCGGGCCGTGGACAAGGTGCGCTCGTCGCAGTCCTCCACTGACAGGGAAGCCAAGTACGGTGCCAGCACCCAGGACATCGACCATGACACCGTTTCCGATGAAGTGGGCAGCCGCCTGGAAGCGGAGGCGGTGGTCCGCTGCCTCGGCACGCTGACTGAAACACAGCAGGAATCCGTCCGCCTGGCCTACTACGGCGGCCTTACTTACCGTGAGGTGGCAGAGCGGCTGAATGCGGCAGTGCCCACTATCAAGTCCCGCATCCGCGACGGACTGATCCGATTGAAGACCTGTTTGGGGGTGAGTTGAGATGAGCGGAATGGATGAAGGCCGCAACAGCCGGTCAAGGTCCTTCGGGGACACGGTGGCGATGGACCTTGCCGCAGGCCGCGCCGTGGACCTCGCCGAACTCTACGCTCTTGACGCGGTCACGGAGCAGGAACGCGATGCCATCGACCAGTACATCTCGACCGCCCCGGAGCCGGAGCGGCTGGCCTTCCTTGCGCGCGTCCGGCAGTCCCGGGAGGCGCTGGCCCGCACTTTCCGGGTAGAGGAGGAACCGCCGTCGGACCTGTTTAAGCGGATCGTCGCCCAACTTCCTGCCCAATTCCCCAGCCAGGGTGGACCGGGCGCCGGCGACGCACCGGCACCGGCCGGAAGCACGCCACCGGCCCATCCGATGGGGACTCCAGGCGGGTCCGGCCCACAGGATGAGCTGGCGCAGGCCCGCAAGCGCCGCGAGGAGCGCCGAGGCACATCCGGCACCCGACGCTGGCTGGTGGGCGTGGCAGCAGCAGCGGCCATCGCCCTGGGCGGTGTGGGCGTGGGTGCCTACATGGCTGACCAGAACGATCCCGTCAACCAGGTGGCCAGGGCCGGCGACCTGCGCGAGGCGTCGGTGAACGTGGCCGGCGGCGGCAAGGCAACCCTGCTGATTTCAGCTTCCGAGGACGCGGCCGTGGTGAAGATGAGCGGCGTGCCCGCTCCCCCTGCCGGCAAGGTCTACCAGATGTGGCTGATCCCCAAGGACGGTTCGGCGCCGGTGTCGCAGGGGCTGATGGATGAGCAGGCCCTCTCCAAGCCTGCCGTCGTCCAGGGCATCCACACGGCTGCCTCGCTGGGCATCACCGTTGAGCCGGCCGGTGGATCCAAGGCCCCCACGCTGCCCACGGTGGCGGCGGCTCCGCTGGGAGCCTGAGGTCCCCGGTCCCGGCGACAGGAAAACGCCCCCGGTTCCTTGATCAAGGAACCGGGGGCGTTTCACCGTCCTAGAAACCCGCGATGGTGCCAGGTCCGTTAACGGCCACCACGTGGAAGGCCTCCGCGCTGCGCCCTTCGGGCAACCCTGCCCTGCCGGCATTGAGCTGCATCCCCCGGCGGACGGTGGTTTCCATCGCCGCGACGTCAGGATGCTGGCTGACATGGACGTGGATCGCGGCCAGCTTGGCTTCCACCTGGTCCGTGACGTCCACAAAGTGGTTTTCCCGTTCCTCGGGTCCCGCGTACAGCCACAGCCACGGCAGCTTGTAGGCCTCGAGCCCGGCGTCGGCCAATTCAGGGTAGGCGAAGGGGTTTTCGAGTGCCGGATACACGGCCCGTGTCACCGACTCCCCCACGGCCAGATGATCCGGGTGGCTCTTTTGGATGCGCTGCCAGTTCCGTTCCGGATGCATGGCAAGGACGACGTCGGGACGGACCTGGCGGATCAGCCGCACCACTTCCTTCATCACCTCGTGCGACGGCTCAAGGTAGCCGTCCCGCTGGTGAAGGTAGTGAATGTCGGTGACACCGACCAGCTTCGCGGCCCGGCGCTGTTCGGCGTCGCGCATGGCGATGATGTCCGCACGGTTGGCGGGGTCGAAGCCGCCCGCATCGCCGTCGGTCATGATGCAATAGCTGACCTGCACGCCGGCCGCCGTCCAGGCGGCGACGGTTCCGGCCGCGCCAAAGTCGATGTCGTCAGGATGGGCCGCAAAACAGAGCACCCGCCCAACCCGGTGCGTATCCGGGTTGAACGGGCTCCCTGCCTGCCCAGTGGAGGCAGTCAACGATTCAGCCCTTGCGCTTCTTGATCTCGGCGGCCGCCTGCGGCAGGACATCGAAGACGTCGCCGATGATGCCGAAGTCCGCAATTTCGAAGACCGGGGATTCGGCATCCTTGTTCACCGCGACAATGACCTTGGACGTCTGCATGCCGGCCTTCTGCTGGATGGCGCCGGAGATGCCCGCGGAAATGTACAGCTGCGGGGAAACGGTCTTGCCGGTCTGCCCCACCTGGGCGTCGTGGCTGATCCAGCCCGCGTCCGTGGCGGCCCGGGAGGCGCCGACGGCCGCGCCAAGGGCATCGGCGAGTTCTTCAACGGGACCAAAGTCGCCGTCCATGCCACGTCCGCCGGCCACCACGATGCGGGCATCGGTGAGGTCAGGCCGGCCGCTGGCAACCTTCTGCTGCCGCTCCGTGATGCGGGCCGCTGCGGCTACCGCGGGAACCTCCACCGTGGCGGTCCCGGGAGTTGTTGGGGCGGCTGCAGGCTCCGGGGTGACATTGTTGGCCTTCAGGGTCAACACCGACACCGCGGTGCTGGCCTTGCAGGCGGTGTTGTAGGAACCAGCCAGCACCGATTTGTGTGCAGTGCCGTCCGGGTCCACGGCGACGACGTCAGTGATGACGCCGGCGTTCAGGCGAATGCCCACACGTGCAGCGATTTCCTTGCCCTCGGGCGAGTTGTCCAGCAGGACGATGGCGGCACCGGCGGTTTCGGCGGCGGCGGCAACGTAGGCGGCCTTTGGTGCCACCAGGAAGTCGTCCAGGTCCTGGACGGACGGGCGCAGGATGCCGGCCACGCCGTATTCGGCGAAGGTGGCAGCGACGCCGTCGGCCAGTTCGCCGTTGAGCGCCACTGTGCTCTCGCCCAGGGAACGCGCCAGGGTCAGCAGTTCCAGGCTGCTCTTCTTGAGCGACGCGCCGGGGTTGTCGATGAATACAAGTACTTGTGCCATGTCGGTGTCCCTCTTAGAGCAGCTTCTGGGCGGCCAGGAAGTCAACCAGCTTGATGCCGGCGTCGCCCTCGTCGGTGATGATGGTGCCCGCGGTCCTGGGCGGCCGCTGCTCCGCATTGGTCACGCTGGTCCAGGAACCGGCGAAGCCCACCTGCGCGGGCTCCACGCCGATGTCGGCCAGGGACAGCGTGGTGATGCTCTTGCGCTTGGCGGCGATGATGCCCTTGAAGTTGGGGTACCGGGGTTCGTTGATTTGGTCGGTGACGGACACAACGGCGGGCAGCGGTGCCTCCACCGTTTCAGACGACGTGTCGGCATCGCGGCGGGCCGTCAAGCGGCCGCCGTCCACCTGGAGCGTGGACGCGAACGTGACCTGCGGCAGCCCAAGCCGCTCGGCCAGCTGGGCCGGAACAAGGGAGGTCTCGCCATCTGTGGAGGCCATGCCGGTGATGACCAGGTCCACGTCGCCCAGGTGCCGCACTGCTGCGGCGAGCGCAAGTGAAGTGGCCGCGGCATCGGATCCGGCCAGGGCATCGTCCGTGAGGTGCACGCCTTCAGTGGCGCCCATTTGCAGTGACTTCTTGACCGCGTTGACGGCACCGGCAGGTCCCATGCTGAGGGCGATGACCTGGTTGCCCGCTTTGCTGCCGCCACGCGCCTCCGCCAGCTGCAGCGCTGCTTCAAGGGCGTACTCGTCAAGCTCGGACAGAATGCTTTCGTCGCGGTCCACGGTGTTGCCGTCCCCGTTGAGGTGGCGGTCGAACTGGGCGTCCGGTACATGTTTGACCAGGACTACGATCTTCAATGTCTCTTCCACTGTGTTTACAGCAGCCTTCCATGCTTGTGGACAGCCAGCCGGGTGGGCATGGCCGCGGAATGCCCGGCAGGCGGGTAGCTCCTAGCTAACCATATCGGCGCGTCCCCGCGCCCTCTTCCGTTAACGCCTGTTTCAGCGCCGTTTCCCAAGCAGGGAATGACGACGGCGGCGCCCCCTTTGGTGGGGGACGCCGCCGTCGTCATGGCTTGCGTTGGTCCTGCTGTGCCTAGCTGGCTGCAGCGCCCAGCGTGACGTCGAACGTCTGCTCACTGCCGCCGCGCTGCACGGTGATCTTCACCTTGGATCCTGCCGGCTGTTCCCGGACCGCCGCGGTCAGCTGGTTCGGCTCGCCGATGGTGAGGTCGTTGAACTTAGTGATGACGTCGCCCGCCTTGATGCCCGCTTTTCCTGCTGCCGAGTTGGCCTCAACGGTGGCGACGTCAGCTCCCACCGAGAATTCGGAGGCCGCGCCCGACGTCGTCTTGGCCTTGACGCTCACGCCGAGCTGGCCGTGGGAGGCCTTGCCGCTGTCGATGATCTCCTGGGCCACACGCTTGGCGTTGTTGATCGGGATGCTGAACCCGACGCCGATATTGCCGCTCTGGGAGGTGGAGGTGCCTGAACCGGCGGACGCGATGGCCACGTTCACGCCGATGATCTCGCCCTTGCTGTTCACCAAGGCGCCGCCGGAGTTGCCGGGGTTGATGGCCGCGTCCGTCTGGATCACGTTGATGGCGATGGAACCTTCACTGGAGTTCTGCTGGCTCTGCCCGCCGCCAGGAGGGGCAAACTGGAATCCCTGGTCGCCACCCTGGCTGTTGTCGCCCCCCTTGGGCGCTGCCGATGATGCCACGCTGATGGTCCGGTTGAGGGTGGATACGATGCCGTCCGTGACGGTCCCGGTCAGGCCAAGCGGGGAACCGATGGCGATGGCAGTGTCCCCTACATTGAGCTTGGAGGAATCACCAAGGGTGGCGGGGGTGAGCCCGGAGGTGTCGTCGACCTTGATGACGGCGAGATCGGACAGGGGATCGGTTCCCACCAGCTTTGCCGGGAGGACCTTGCCGTCGCTGGTGCGGATCTCAAGGGTGGCATTGGCGGTCTGGCCGTCCAGGGTCACCACGTGGGTGTTGGTCAGGATGTGCCCCTGGTCATCGATGACAATGCCGGAACCGGTGCCGCCGGAGCTGCCGCTGGTGGCGCTGATGGTGACAACACTGGGCGAGGCCTTCACCGCAGCTGCCGTAATGGCGTTGACGTCGTCCTTGTTGTTGACGATGACCGTGCCGGGCTGGCTGTTGCTGCCGACGGTCGATGTGCTGGAGGCGTTGTGGCCGGAGAGCTCGCCCGCACCTACCGTAGCCACTCCACCGCCCACCAGGCCTGCTGCGAGGATGCTGGCCACAAGGGTGCCGATACCGAATGTCGCCTTCCGGCGCGGGGCGTCCTTGGGATTGGGGGCCAGGCCGACACTCCCATTGGGTGCGCCGTGGCCGGTGCCGTGCGTGGGCTGGCCATTCTGGTACTGCTGCTGTCCGTAGTATCCGGACTGGCCATCCTGGTGCTGCTGTCCATAATTGGCGGACTGGCCGTAGAACGGCTGCCGCTGCGGGTAGACCGGGCGTGGTGCGCCCGGAAGTTCCTGGGTGTGGTGGTCGCGTGCCTGCGGCGGGTCCAGCCGCTCGGTGTTGTTCTGTGGGCCGGCTTGGGTCTGGGGGCCCGTGTGGTCCTGGGCGCCCGTGTTGCCTTGAGGGGTGCCGGGTCCGCCCGCGTTCCCATACTGAGTTTCCGTCTGGCGGTCTCCAGGCTGTTCCGCGCCCTGCCGGTCCCACGGGTTCCGGCTTTGCGCGCGGTTGTCCTCAGGGACCGGTCCTGGGGTTTGATTCTCAGTCATGAGACTTCCTTTCATCCTCGTCTGCCATTAACTATGACCCGTTCCGCTGGAACAAGCTCGGATGTTTGCTGAGAGCTTCCTGAACGCTTCAAGCAAGGGTCTCCGGCAGCAAGGCGTTTCGCTGGAGGCATATTCGGTCGCATGGACTGCCTGTGGGGTGCACCATAGAATCAAGATGAAATGCCACAGCGACCTGCGGCTTCACACCAAGCGTGGGGGCGCTGTGGATTCGACGACTGATTCGTCCCGAATCGGTGTCAGGCATGCTGAAGGGTTGCACATGCGGTCAAAGTTCAGACGTATCCTCGCCGTGATCGGCCTTGCCGGGCTGCTGGCGGTACCCGCCGGCGCCGCTTGGGCCGAAGACCCTGTCCCCATCCCCTCCGGGACCAACATCGTTGACGACGCCAACGTGCTGGGCAGCCGGAAGGGCGAAGTCCAGGATGCGATCCAGAAGCTGCTGAAGGACCACAAGTACAACCTGTACGTGGTCACCGTGAAGACGTTCACCAACCCCACCGATCCCAAACAATGGGCTCAAGCCGTTGCGACCAAAAAGGGCATGGGCAAGTCAGACGTCATCCTGACCATGTCCGATGACGGTCACTACTACTTCGCACCCAACTCAGCCAGTTCGATCGCGTCGAAGACCAGTAGCATTTCCCAAAACGCCATTGTGCCCAACCTCGGAGCCGGCAAGCGTGACTTCGCCCAAGCTGCCATCGACACCGCCGCCGCTGTTGGCGACGCCGCCGGCGGCGGCAGCGGCAACGTCTCGTCCGGGAACGGAGCCGGCGCCGGCGTCCTGGTGGGTGCGGGCGTAGTGGTCGCAGGAGGCGGGGCGTACCTGTACTACCGGAACCGCCGGAAGAAAGCCGCCGTCCAAGCGGCCTCCAGCGGAAGCTACGGCCCGCAGGGCGCCGAGCTGGACCCGCTGGCGTCACTCAGCGTTGAGGAACTCCGACGCAAGAGTGGTTCCCTGCTGATCGAAGCCGACGACGCCATCAAATCCAGCGAGCAGGAACTCGGTTTCGCCCAGGCGCAGTACGGGGATTCCGCCGTCGGGAACTTCACCAAGGCCCTGGCGGAAGCAAAGGCCCACATGGCGGAGTCCTTCAAGCTGCAGCAGCAGCTCGATGACCACATCCCGGATACCGAGGAACAGCAGCGGACTTGGATGGGTGAGATCATCCGCCGCTCGGAGGCAGCCCTGGAATCGCTCCAAGAGCAAAAAGCGGACTTTGACTCGCTGCGTGAGCTGGAGAAGAACGCTCCGCAGGCCCTTGCGGCCGTCAACGCGGGAGCCAGCGAGGCTGACGCCAAGATCTCCAGCGCTGAACAGTCCCTGGCGGCCATGCGGTCCAAGTATGCCGACAGCGCGCTGGTGCAGGTCTCGGACAATATCGTGCAGGCCAAGGAACGCCTGGCCTTCGTGCAGAACGCATCCGAGACGGCGCGGCAGAAGCTGGGTGAGGGCGAGGGCAGCCTGGCCGCGGTAGCCGTCCGTGCGGCCGAGGAAAGCCTGCACCAGACCAACGTCCTCCTGGACGCGATCTCCAAGGTAGCCGGCAATCTCGACGAGGCCCGCAACGGTCTCGAAGCAGCGGTTGTGGACACTTCCCAGGACCTGGCCCAGGCAAAGGCCATGATCCAGTCCGGAGCACACACCGAACTGGCAGGTCCGGTGGCCGCGGTGGAAGCGGCGCTGGCCCAGGTGAAGACCGAGATCCAGGGTGGGAAGATCGATCCCATCGCCACCCTTCAGCGGGTGGAGACGGCCCACCAGTCCCTGGACCAGGCCCTGGCCGGCATCCGCGACCAGCAGGAGCAGGCGAGGCGGGCACAGGCGTCACTGCAGCAGACCATCATGTCCGCACAGGCCCAGATCAGCGCCACCTCCGACTACATCACCGCCCGGCGCGGCGGTGTGGGAACCGAGGCACGGACCCGGCTGGCAGAGTCCCAGCGGAACCTCGACTACGCGCTGTCCATCGCGAGGACCGATCCCGTCACCGCGCTTACTTACGCGCAGCAGGCGCATGCCCTCGCGGCGCAGGCGGCGCAGCTGGCCCAGGCCGACGTTGAGCACTTCGACGGCTACGCAAACTCGGGCTTTGGGCGCGGCGGCATGTTTGGCGGCGGAGGCGGCGGCGGACTGGGCGGCGCCATCCTGGGCGGGATCCTAATCAATTCCATCCTTCATGGGGGCCATGGCGGTTGGGGCGGCGGCGGTGGCTGGGGCGGCGACGGCGGAGGCGGCTTTGGCGGAGACTCGGGCGGCTTCGGCGGCGGGGACTTTGGCGGCGGCGATTTCGGCGGCGGCGACTCCGGCAGTTTCTAAAGACTTCCGCCGGACACGCTGGAAGATCCCGGCGGGGCGGAGAGACGAAGTACACCACTGTGCACCGGTTCCAGTGGTCAACAAAGAGCAGGATGAAAGGCAAACACCATGGTTAAGCAGTCCATTTTCGGCCGGATCGCGCAGCTGGCAAAGGCAAACATCAACTCTTTGCTGGACAACGCCGAGGACCCCCAGAAGATGCTGGACCAGATGGTCCGCGACTACACCAATAACATCGCCGAAGCCGAGTCCGCAGTGGCGCAGACCATCGGCAACCTCCGCATGCTGGAAGACGACTACAACGAAGACGTCAAGAATGCCCGCGATTGGGGCAGCAAGGCGTTGGCCGCCTCCCGCAAGGCTGACGAGTTCCGTGCTGCCGGCGACGTTGCCGACGCAGAGAAGTTCGACAACCTGGCAAAGGTCGCCCTGCAGCGCCAAATGGCTGCCGAGAACGAAGCCAAGGGCGCAGAGCCTGCCATCGCCTCCCAGCGGGAAGTGGTGGACAAGCTGAAGACCGGCCTGGACCAGATGAAGAACAAGCTCAACCAGCTGACCAGCAAGCGCAACGAGCTGGTGGCCAGGTCCAAGACAGCAGCCGCTCAGTCCCAGGTCCACGACGCGATCAAGAGCATCGACATCATGGACCCGACCAGCGAGGTGGGCCGCTTCGAGGAGAAGATCCGCCGCGAAGAGGCCAAGGTCCGCGGACAGCAGGAGCTCGCGGCATCCAGCTTGGACGCACAGTTCAACCAGCTGGAGGACTTGGGTGAGCAGACCGAGATCGAAGCCCGCCTGGCGGCGCTCAAGGCCGGCGGCAACTCCAAGCCTGCCCTGGGTGCGGCGAGCCCGGCTTCGTCTGAATCAACGGTCGAGGAGGCAGACTTCGACAAGCTGTAAGGCCCGCCATCACGTCGGCGGATGATACACGGCCATGGCCGGGACCGCGGTCCCGGCCATAGTTGTATCCGCTGTGTAGCGTGGGGCCATGGCTTCTTCTGAAGGAACGTCCCTGGTCTGGCTTCGCGACGATTTGCGGCTGGACGATAACCCGGCCCTGTCCGAAGCGGTGCACCGGGGCATGCCGCTCACGGTGGTGTACGTCCTGGATGAGGAGTCCCGCGGCGTCCGGCCCCTCGGCGGCGCCGCCCGCTGGTGGCTGCACCACTCCCTCGCCGCACTCTCCGCGGATCTCGAAAACCGCGGATCACGCCTGGTCCTTCGTCGAGGCCCTGCCGGAGAGGCCATCAGGACGCTGGCCTCCCAGACGAAGGCAAGCCACCTGTTCTGGAACCGCAGGTACGGGCAGCCGGAACGGAGCATCGACGCCGACCTCAAGGAGTGGGCCGGCGGCAACGGGATGCAGGCGTCCAGCTTCCAGGCGAACCTGCTCTTCGAGCCCTGGACCGTCAGGACCGGGGCGGGCGGCCCCTACAAGGTCTATTCCCCATTCTGGCGCGCCTGCCTCGCGTCACAGGACATCCGGGATCCCTTCGAGGCGCCGGAGACGCCGCCCCACCCCGCTCCTGCCGGACGCGGGCTGCCGGCCAGTGACAGCCTGGCCAGTTGGAATCTCCTGCCCTCCTCCCCCGACTGGAGCGGCGGACTGGCTGCCACGTGGCGGCCAGGCCAAATGGGCGCCCAGCAGCGCCTGGAAGACTTCCTGGATGGGCCCATCGAGGAGTACGGAACCGGCCGCAACCTGCCCGGCACCGAGGGCACCAGCCGGCTGTCGCCGCACCTCCGGTTCGGGGAGGTCAGTCCGTTCCGCGTGTGGCGCGAGATCCGGCGCCGGCATCCGGGCACGGTCCCTTCCGACGTCGGTATTTACCGGGCTGAACTGGGCTGGCGCGAATTCAACTGGCACCTGCTGTACCACAACCCGGATTTGGCCACCCGCAATTTCCGGCCGGCCTTCGACAACTTCCGCTGGGCCCCCACCAACCGTGAAGAGCTTGCCGCCTGGCAGCAGGGAAACACGGGCTACCCGCTGGTGGATGCCGGGATGCGGCAACTGTGGCAGACAGGCTGGATGCACAACCGGGTGCGGATGGCCGCTGCATCCTTCCTGGTCAAAAACCTCCTCACCGACTGGCGGATCGGGGAGGAATGGTTCTGGGACACGCTGGTGGATGCGGACGCTGCCAACAACCCGGCCAACTGGCAGTGGGTTGCAGGGTCCGGGGCGGACGCCTCGCCCTACTACCGGATCTTCAATCCCGTCACGCAGAGCAAGAAATTCGACGCCGACGGCAGCTACCTGCGGACCTTCATTCCGGAGCTCCGGGACGTCCAGGGCAAGAAGATCCACGAGCCTTGGACGGCCGACGTTGACCGCTACCCCGCACCGCTTGTGGACCTGGCAGAGTCGCGGGAACGCGCGCTTGAGGCCTACCAGCAGATCAAGAACGCCTGACCACTGCTGGCGGCGCCAGGCTTAGCGGCTGACCTTGCCCATCAGGGAAGCAATGGGCCGCAGGAAGATGGGACGGGCCAGGAACCAGGCAGCCACCATCACGGCGACGGAGGCGAGAAACACCCAGAAACCGAACCAGCCGTCGTCGTCGCGGACCCCGTACATGTGGTTCAGGTTCCGCAGGGCACCGGTGGTAAGCACCAGGAAGACGTGGACCACGATGAAGGCCACGAAGTAGATCATCACCGGGAAGTGGACGGCGCGGGCCCACTCAATCGGGAACGCCTTGTTGAGGCCGGCGGCCTTCTTGGGCCAGGCCCCGGACATCCGGAGGCCGGTGATAAACGCCAGTGGCGCGGCGATGAAGACGGTCACGAAGTATGCCAGCAGCTGCAGCGCGTTGTAGTTGATCCAGCCGTCCTCCGTGGGCCAGTCAAGCGAGGCGTACTGCAGCGCCGCCGAGAGCGCGTTCGGGAAGACGTCCCAGCTGGTGGGGACGATGCGCGTCCACTGCCCGGTGGCAAACAGCAGGACGGCGAAGATGAGCCCGTTCAGGATCCAGAGGGCATCCAGTGTCAGGTGGAACCAGAGCTCAAGGCTGATCTTGGCGGGCGCGTTCCTGGTGCGGATCAAACCCTTGTTGTTCCTGGTCCAGTGGCCGCTGGGCCGCGTGGTGGTCCGCACCTGCCAGCCGGTTCGGATGATCAGGAGCAGGAAGAAAGCGTTGAGGAAGTGCTGCCAGGCCAGCCACGCGGGAAATCCCACCGGGGCATTGGCCGGCAGCTTCGACTGGCCCGGGTAGTCGCTGACGAAGGAAGCCACGGCCGGAAGCCCCATGAGCAGCTTGGCGACCAACACCACCAGGACCACGGCCACGAGGACGGCGGGAACCATCCAGTAAAGCCGGGACCGCTTGCCCGTAGCGGTGCCGGGCTTCTTCGTGGGTGTGGCCATCGAACAACATACCTCTCAGGAATGACTGGGGCTGCCCACAGATCGCGGGGCCCTTCGAAAGAGAATACTAGGAACTGGGCCCATCCAAGGAAACGGAAAACCCCGACCGGCGTAACTGCCGGTCGGGGCCTTCATAAGTTGCGGGGACAGGATTTGAACCTGTGACCTCTGGGTTATGAGCCCAGCGAGCTACCGAACTGCTCCACCCCGCGTCGCTTGATCAACACTACCCTACTTTTGCCGGCGGACTGACCACCCAGCGCGGCCACTCGGGTTCCAACTCCTGACCGGGCACCCTGGTCCCGTCCGCCGCTATGGCAAAGTTCGACGGCGGTGCTGCCGCGGCTGCGGGGGACAGCAAAAAGGCCCGGACACTGTTTCCAATGTCCGGGCCTTTCCTCAGTTGCGGGGACAGGATTTGAACCTGTGACCTCTGGGTTATGAGCCCAGCGAGCTACCGAACTGCTCCACCCCGCGTCGCAAGAACTACTCTACCGGGAGGTGAACCGCAGGCCAAATCAGAGCGGCGTGACGTCCGTTACGCCAGCCCGGCATCTGCTCCCGTGGGCGCAGATACCGGGCTGGCGACGTCGTACTACCGACCCGCTGACGCGGACGGTGAAGGCGTGGCCGAAGGCGCGGCGGAGGCTGCGGGGGCCGGGCTGGCCTGCGGGGCAGTCGCCGGGATCTTGGCCTCCGCGTCCATGGCCTTCTTCAGCGCCGCGGCAATCTTCTTCTGCGCGTCGCCGTAGGCAGCGAAGTCGCCGGCTGCAAGCGCGCTCTGGCCGGCCTGGATGGCCGAGTTCGCCTCATCCAGCGCCGCCTTCAACTGGGCCTTGGCATCCGCCTCGGCGGGGGTGGCAGGCGCTGCCGGACCTGCCGGAGTCTGTCCGTTGTTGGCGGAGTCACCCGCTGCCGCACCCGAATCCCCACCGAAGAGCTGCTTGAGCGCAGCGTCCAGGGTAGGCGCGAAGCCCACCTTGTCGCCGAACGCCACCAGGACGCGCTGCAACGTTGGGTAGGATGTCTCACCCGTCGACTTGAGGTAAACCGGCTGGACATAGAGGATGCCGCCGCCCACGGGCAGGGTGAGCAGGTTGCCGTTCAGGACGTCCGATGCTCCCTGCCGCAGCAGGTTGAGCGCCTGCGACACGGTGGGATCGGAGTTGAACTTGTTCTGCGCCTGGCCGGGACCGGGAACCTGGGTCTCCGGCGGGATCTGCAGCAGCCGCAGCTTGCCGTAGCCGTCCGCCTTCACGCCGGCCTGGTTGCCTGCATCGGAGTCGGCGGCGAGGAAGCCGTACAGCACGTTGCGGGCATTTCCGTTGACGATCTGCGGGATGAATGAGGACGTCAGCTGGAAGGCCGGCTTCTCCTGGTCAGGCATCTGCAGCGACATGTAGAACGGCGGCTGCTTCACATCCGTACTCACGGTCGGGTCAGCCGGGGTGCTCCAGGCATCGTTGTTCTTGTAGAAGCTCGTGGGATCCGTCACGTGGTATTGCCCCAGCAGCTCACGCTGGACCTTGAACAGGTCCTCCGGGTACCGGACGTGGCTCATGAGGGCGCCGGACATCTCGGAGTACGGCTTCAGCGTCGACGGGAAGACCTTCTGCCAGGCCTTCAGGACAGGATCGGTGTCGTCCCAGGCATACAGGGTGACCGAACCGTCATAGGCATCCACCGTTGCCTTCACCGAATTGCGGATGTAGTTCACGGTGCTGTTGGGCAGGGCCACGGCGCGGCCGGAAGTAGTCTGCGAATCAGCGGTGGCATCGGACAATGACTTCTGCTGTGAATACGGGAAGTACTGGCTGGTGGTGTAGCCGTCCACGATCCACTTGACCCGGCCGTCCACGACTGCCGGATACGCACCGCCGTCAACGGTCAGGTAGGGGGCCACCTTCTGGACCCGCTCGCGCGGGTTGCGGTCGTAGAGGATCTGCGACTCCGGGTTCACGCCGTCGGACAGCAGCAGATCCGAGGACTGGAATTTGATGGCGTAGAGGATTTTGTTGAAGAACGAGCCAACGTTGGGGCCACCGTTGCCCTTGAAGGTGTACTGGGTCTCCCCCTCCCCTTCCTTGCCGGAAGGCCGGTCCTGCTCGCGGGGCGTAGCGCCGTCGGGGGCGCCCACGATTGAGTACTCAGGGGAGGACTCGCCGAAGTAGATGCGGGGTTCGTAAGTGTTGTCATTGCCCAGCACGCCTGTCGACGGGATACCGGACTGAAGGAATTCGGGTTTGCCGTCAGCCGTGAACTTGTTGCCCTTGGCAGCCACAACCCCATAGCCGTGCGTGTACACCACGTGCTGGTTCAGCCAGCCCTGCTGGTTGGTGGCCACGTTCGTGGGGTTCAGTTCACGCACCGCGATGACGGTGTCCTGGATCTTGCCGTCCACCTCGTAACGGTCCACGTTGAGGGCCTTGGGGAACTGGTAGTACGGGCGGTACTGTTCCAGCTGCGCAAAGGCGTCTGAAATGAGGTTCGGGTCCAGGAGGCGGATGTTGGCCGTGGTCTGCGCATCGGGGGCCAGGGCGCCGGTGTTGGCGGTGTTGGTGGCCTCGTACCGGGTTTCCTCGATGCCGTCCAGGCCGTAGGCCTTGCGCGTGTTCTCGATGTTGCGCTTGATGTATTCGCTTTCCAGCGTCTGCTCCGAGGGGCGGACCTGGAACTGCTGGATGACCCAGGGATAAACACCGCCGGCCAGGATGGACGTGATGATCAGCATTGCCGTGCCGATCACCGGCAGGCGCCAACGGCCGATTACGGCCGCCACGATGAACAGGATGGCCACCAGCACGGCGGCCACGGCGAGAATGGCCTTGGTGGGGATGACGGCGTTGACATCCGTGTAGAGGGCACCGGCCCAGCGGCCGCCGTTGTTCTGCACGGAAGAGTAACGGTCCAGCCAGAAGTTGACGCCCAGGAGCACCAGGAACGCGGCGCCGGTCACTGCGATGTGGATCTGCGCGGCGCGGCTGGTGAACACGCCGCGCTCCATTAGGCGGATGCTGCCGTAGAGGTAGTGGGTGAGGATGCCGGCGATGCCCGCAATCACCACCACGCTGATCAGGAATCCGGTTACAAACCCGAGGAACGGCAAGGTCATCAGGTAGAAGCTGATGTCCATGTTGAACTGCGGATCGGCCTGGCCAAAGCCCACCTGGTTGAAGAACAGCAGGACTTTCTGCCACTGGCTGGCGGCTGCGCTGCCGGCAAACAAGCCAAAGAGGACGGGCAGGCCAATCATGACAATCCTGCGGACAGGCTCCAGCTGTGCCTGGTACCGGTTGAGGTTGTCCCGGACCTCCGAGTCAGGCGCGTAGACCGGCCTGGCGTTGTAGGCAATGCGGATCGAGAAGAAGACGGCCGCGAACATGATGGCGAAGCCGGCCACGAAGGTTGCGATCTTGGCGAGGTTCTCGGTGACGAAGACCTCGACGAAGCCCAGCTGCCGGTACCAGAGGACATCGGTCCAGACGTTGGCGAAGAAAATGAAGCCCACTACCACCAGGGCGACAACGATCAACGTGGGCGTCAGGGCGCCGCGTCGTGAAGGGGGTCTGCCTGTGGACATGGTGCTGGCGGGACGGGACAAACTGGGTACCTCATAGCTGGTCGTCGAGATTCGAAGCGTGCGAGCGACGTACGGTACCGGTCAAACGGCTGGTTTCGTCCGTCATCTGTGCCACGAGTGGCGGTGGAGCTTAGTTCCTGTCGAGTCTAGTTGGGCTCAGTCTAGTGCTGGCGCAGGTGCTATTTGCCGGTGCAGGCAGGAAGTGCGGAGGTATCCTGCCCGCTTCCGGCCAGCTCCACTGCGTGCCGGGCCTCGGCCAGGTTCTGCACCCTGACTACTTGGAGTCCGTCGGGAACGTGGCCGGTAACCTCGTCACAGTTGCCGGCGGGCGCCAGGAAAAGGGTGGCACCGGCGGAGCGCGCACCCCGCATCTTCTGGCCGATGCCACCGATCGGGCCCACCGTTCCTTCCGGGGAGATGGTGCCGGTGCCGGCAATGTGCTTGCCGCCCGTGAGGTCACCGGGCGTGACCGTATCGATGATGCCCAGCGAGAACATAAGCCCTGCGCTGGGGCCGCCCACCTTGTCCAGGGAGATCTGCACCTGGAAAGGGAAAGTGAAGAGATATTTCAGCATGACACCCAGGATGAAGCGGCCCTGGCCATTGTCCTTGGGAGTGATTTGGACAGTGACCGGCTGGCCTGCACGCTCAACTGTCACCGTTGCCGGGGCCCCCTTGCCCTCGGCCAGTTCATCCTGGACAACGGAGAGCGAGGTGATGTCCTTGCCGTTGATGGCCTTGAGGATGTCCCCTTGCTGGATCTTGCCTGCCGACGCCGAATCCTTGGACAGACCCGCGGCCTGCAGCTGCTGTCCGAACGGGATCTTCAGTTCGTTCAGTGCGGAGGCCACGGCATTCTCCTGCGACGTGGCCATGGCCACCGCGCTCTGTTCCTGCGCCTCTTCCTTCGTGGTGCCGGTCGGATAGATCAGTTCCACCGGATAGACGGACTTGGAGCCGTCCAGCCAGGCGGAGAAGGCACTGAGGATGCTGACGGAGCCGGTGGGGCCGCCGTCAACGTAGACGGTGGTCAGGTCCAGGCTCCCGGCAGCGGGATACGTTTCATGGCCGCTCACATTAATCACGGGGTGGCCCTGGCTCTCCCCCAGCGTGTTGTAGGTGGGGCCGGGCGACTCGATGACGTAAGGCACCGGCAGTGTACCCACCGCAATTCCCAACCCCAGCGCAGCCAGCCCGGCGATCATCATGGTGGACAGCCGCCTGCCGGGACGTCCGCCGTCGGCCGCTTCAACCCCGCGGTCCGCCTCCACGGCGTCGCCGCTGCCGGCGCTTTCCGGCGTGCTGCCAGGGCCAAAGGGGCCGGGAGCGGAGAAGGGGGAAACGTCGGGAACGTGGTCCTCGGAGGGATGTCCGCCACGGGTTGTAGTCACCCTACCAACACTACGCGGTGACGGCTCGCCGGGGGCGCTTTGCCTACAGCGAACGACGGCGGCGGGCGGCAGACAGCCGACCCGCGCCGGGGTACCGTGAAGGTTGATCAACAGTCACACCAGCGATCGGCGGGAACATGACCTCCAACCCACTCAATCCGTCCAACGGCGACGACAATCCGAAGGATCCGTTGACCGAAATGCTGCAGAACCTGATGGGCGGCAAGGGGATGGAGAACTTCGACCCCGCCGAACTGGCCAAGGCGGCCGGGCTGCCGGATGACCCCAACCTGCTGGCACAGATGTTCTCACAGGTGCAGGCGATGATGAGCGCCCCGTCGGAGGGCCCCGTCAACTGGACCCTGGCCCACGACAATGCCCGCCGTGTGGCCGCAAGCAGCTCTGATCCGTCGGTCACGGCGCAGCAGTCGCGGGATGTGGACGAAGCCCTACGCCTCGCTGAGCTGTGGCTGGACCCCGTCACCGATTTGCCCTCCACCGGCCTGATCGGCAAGGCGTGGTCGCGCGCCGAATGGGTGGAAGCCACACTGGGGACCTGGAAGCGGCTCACGGAGCCCGTGGCCAACAGCATCGCCAACGCCCTCTCCTCCGCCATGACGGAGCAGATGCCCGAGGAAATGAAGGCCATGATGGGCGGCGCCTCGTCCATGCTGCAGAACATGGGCGGCGCGATCTTCGGCATGCAGCTGGGGCAGGCCATCGGCGCGTTGTCCCAGGACGTGGTGAGCTCCACCGACATCGGTGTGCCGCTCGCCGACCTTGAAATGGCGCTCCTGCCAACAAATGTCGCCGCATTCGGTGCAGGCCTGTCCCTGCCCGAGAACGACATCCGGCTGTTCCTTGCCGTGCGCGAAGCCGCGCACGCGCGCCTCTTCGTGCAGGTCCCGTGGCTGCGCGGACACCTGCTGGGCGCCATCGAGGCCTACGCCCGTGGCATCCACATCGACACCTCACGCATTGAGGAGCTTGCCCGCGACCTGGACCCCAGCAATCCCGAGGGCATCCAGGAGGCCCTGTCCCAGGGCGTCTTCATGCCACAGCGGACCCCCGCCCAAGAGCAGGCGCTGGAGAAGCTCGAGACCGCGCTGGCCCTCGTGGAGGGCTGGGTGGATGAACTGACCGCTGCTGCCACCGAGAAGGTCCTGCCGTCCGCCGGCGCGCTGCGCGAAACAGTGCGGCGCCGGCGCGCAACCGGCGGCCCCGCCGAACACGCCTTCGCTTCCCTGGTGGGACTTGAGTTGCGCCCGCGCAGGCTCCGCGACGCCGCCACCCTGTGGGCCACCCTGAAGGAGGAGCGGGGCATCGAGGGCCGTGACGCCATCTGGCACCACCCCGACCTGCTGCCCACTGCCGAGGACCTGGATGACCCCAAGGGCTTCAGCTCCCGCCGTAAGCTCGCCGAGGCCAGCGACAGCGAGGTGGACGATGCGCTGCAGAAGCTGCTCAGCGGCGGCTTCGAGGACACCAACGATACTGACGACAGCGCCGGGGGTGGGGACTCCGGAGGCGAGGACTCCCCAGGCCAGGACGACGACGGCGGTACAGACCAGCCAAGGGGCTGACACTTTGCTGGCGGGCCAGGATTTCCTGGCCCGCCAGCGTGTTTAAGGACCAGGAACCGTGTTGAAGGTCCGGGAGCCGTGTTCAAGGACCGGGAGCAGGGGCGGAGTGCCCGGAAAAGTCCTAGTCGGCGTCGTCGGACCACTCGCCGGGCAGCTGCCCAGTGCCTGCCTGGCTCTCCGCCCCGTCCTTGTCCAGACCCCGGGGCGCCAGGCCGCGGGACGTGGCAAACGAGACGCCCTCAAGGAACGCCTTGGCCCGCTGGGTTTCCGGATAGGCCTCCAGCAGCTTCCAGAAAGCCGCGTTGTGCGAGGCCACCAGGAGGTGGGCAAGCTCGTGGAGCAGGACATAGTCGATGACCCACTGCGGCATGGGCTGTAGCTTGTCCGACAGTCGGATGGTTCCGTCGGCCGGGGTGGCGGACCCCCACCGGGAGTTCTGGTTGCCCACCCATCGGACGGCAGCAGGACGTGACCGGCCGCCAAGATACTGGGCGGACAGCTGTGCCGCATGGGCTGCAAGGGCCTCATCAGTGGCAGGACGCCGCCGGCCGGATGCAGCGTGCCGCTCCCCTTGTTTGTGCAGTTTGGCCAGCATGCGGTGAACCCACTCGCGCTCCTGGGCTGCCGTGAACCGGGCCGGGATGGCAACCACCGCCGTCCCGTCCTCCCAAAACGCAGCAACCGTGCGGGTGCGCCGGACAGACCGCCGCACCTCCACGGGGGAACCGTCCGCTGTGGTCAGGGCCGCGGCCGGCTGGGGTGCTGCCTGCCGCGAGCTGCTGTTGGGGCTGGGCCTCACAGGACCGAGCTTTCGGCCAGGACCCGGAGGACGTCTTCCCCGTACTTTTCCAGCTTGGAGGGACCCACGCCGGCGAGGCCCGACAGTTCCTCCATCGACGCGGGCCTGGCTTCGGCGATGGCAGTAAGGGTGGCATCGGTGAAGACCACGAACGCCGGAACGTCCGCTGACTGCGCCACTTCCCGGCGCCAGCTGCGCAGGGCGTCGAAGGTCTGTTCCTCATAGGTGGGCGGACACGCGTTGCAGCGGCCCACCTTCCGTTCAGCTCCCGTGGCAAGCATGCTGCCGCAGACCCGGCAGACGGCGGGGGCGGCAGCCTTGCGGCGCGGTACGGTTCCCTTTGCGCGGGTGCTTGAACTTGCCACCGAGTCAGGCCGCAGGCCGTCAAGGAACCGGGACGGCTTGCGGTTGGCCCGGCCCCCTGGTGTCCTTGCCGTGCTCCACGAGAGGGACAGGTGTTCCCGTGCACGGGTGATGCCGACGTACAGCAGCCGCCGCTCTTCATCCACCGATTCAGGCGAATCGGCGAAGGAGATGGGCATCAGCCCTTCGCTGAGGCCCACCAGGAAGACGGCATCCCATTCCAGGCCCTTGGCAGCATGGAGGGAAGCGAGCGTAACGCCCTGCACGGTGGGCGCGTGCTGGGCGAGGGAGCGTTCCTGGAGTTCGTTGACGAAGTCCCCCAGGCCGAACTGGGCTCCGCGGTTCTGCACGAGTTCATCGGCCAGCGCCACCAGTGCCGCCAACGACTCCCAGCGTTCGCGCAGGGCCCCGCCGCTGTGCGGCGCGGAATCTGTGTAACCCAAGGAGGAAACGATGTCGCGCACCAGCTGCCCGAGAGGTTCCGGGGCATCCGTTGGGGACACAGCCCTGGTGGCCGCGCGCAGCTGGAGGATGGCGTCCCGGACTTCCTTGCGGGCAAAGAAGCGCTCACCGCCGCGGAGCTGGTAGCCGATGCCCGCCGCTGCCAATGCCTGCTCGTACGCCTCAGACTGCCCGTTGGTGCGGAAAAGGACGGCCACCTGGCTGGCCGGAGTGCCGGCGTCGAGCAGTGCCTTGATCTTCTGCGCCACGGTGGCGGCTTCCGCTTCATCATCCGTGCACTCCGTGAACTGCGGTGCAGGCCCGGCTGGACGCTGGGCCACAAGCTGCAGGGGCGCGGCCCAGGCGGCGTCAGCGGTGGGCCCTCCGCTGGGGCGGCCCGCCAGCAGGTCATTGGCCAGCTTCACCACCTGAGGCGTTGAACGGTAGTCCCTGATGAGTTTGACCACGTTGGCCTGCGGGTAGCGGGCCTTGAAGTCCAGGAGGTGCCGGGGCGATGCGCCGGTAAAGGAGTAGATGGTCTGGCTGGCGTCGCCCACCACGCAGAGTTCGTCCCGCCCGCCGAGCCAGAGCTCCAGGAGCCGCTGCTGCAGCGGTGACACGTCCTGGTATTCGTCAACCACGAAGTGCCGGTACTGTTCGCGAACGGTGGCGGCTACCCTTTCGTCCTCCTGCAGGATGCCCACCGTGATCAGCAGGACGTCCTCGAAGTCAATCACGTTGCGGTCGGTCTTGACATCCTCGTAGGACTGGAAGACACGCGCCACCGCTGTGAGGTCGAACCCGCCGGGTGCGCCCCTCCCCTGGGCGTTTTCCAGGTAGTTGGCAGGCGTCAGCATCGATACCTTGGCCCACTCGATTTCCGAGGCAAGGTCGCGGATGGACGCCCTGTCGGTGCTGAGCCTGAGCCGGCGGGCCGCCTCCGCAAGAAGCTGGGCCTTGTGGTCCAGCAGGTTGGGCAGTGTGCCGCCCACAGCCTGCGGCCAAAAGAACTGCAGCTGGCGCAGGGCGGCAGCATGGAACGTCCTTGCCTGCACATTTCCCGCGCCGAGGTCCCGCAGGCGGCTCCGCATCTCAGCGGCCGCGCGGGCGGTGAAGGTGACTGCGAGAACGCGCTGCGGTGTGTAAACCCCGGAGTGCACGCCGTAGGCGATGCGGTGGGTGATGGCGCGGGTCTTCCCGGTTCCCGCCCCGGCCAGCACGCACAACGGACCGTTCAGGGTGCTGGCCACCTCACGCTGTTCGTCGTCCAGCCCTCCAAGGATCCGGTCCTCAAGGGAACCGGATCCATCAAAATTCTCTGTAGTCACTTCTGCTGCTTTGTTTCTCGACTACCGCGTGCTGGTGTCTGGTGAATGGAATAACTTAGGCGTCGGCCAGGTCCTGGATCCGGCCGCCGTACCAGTGCTCGATCAGGGAACGGGCGATGGAAAGCCTGGTGGAAATGGTGATCTCCCCACTGAGCACCGCATCCTGGAGTTCCCCGCGGCTGAACCAGCGGGCCCTGGTGACCTCCACGCCGTCGGGCGTTGCTTCGGCGTCCTCGGTAACGGCGGTAAATCCAAGCATAAGGGAGGCCGGGAACGGCCACGACTGGGAGCCCAGGTACTGGCAGGCGGTGACTCGCACCCCCACCTCTTCCTGGATCTCGCGGACTACGGCTTCCTCGAGCGACTCCCCTGGCTCGACGAAGCCGGCCAGCGTGGAGTAGTTCCGGGCTTCCGGAGGGCCGCCGCCGCCCAGGAGCAGCCGGCCGTCCGGTCCTACCACCGTGACAATGATGGCGGGATCAGTCCGGGGAAAATGCTCTGAATTGTCTGCCGGGCACCGGCGCACCCAGCCGCCGGCTTCCACCTCTGTGGGTGTCCCGCAACGGGGGCAGTGCATGTGGGCTGCGTGCCAGTTGGCGATGGCGCTGGACTCGACGAAAAGGGCAGTGGAGGTGGCGGTCAATCCTGCCGCGACCTCCCGGAACCCGGCCCAGGCTGCGTCGGCAGGAATCCCGGCGGTGCCAGGTTCCGGGGGTTCAGGCAGCACGAACAGCAACAGCTCGGTCCCGGCTGGGAGATCGGCGGGGGGCAGGGCCGACCCCAGGTATACGACGAGCTCCGGCGCGAATCCTGCCGCATTGAGTTCCGCAAGGAGGTCCCTGGCCCCAGTCAGGACCAGGCTGCTCCCCCGCACCAGCCCCTGGCGCCGGGACAGGACTGCGGCCACAGCCTCCGGACCGGCCAGCAGCTCATCCACCATGCCGGGCCTGCCGCGCACGGCAGATCCGCGGTCCACCAGGGCCGGCCTCACCGGAAGAAGGGTGTCCACAAGGTGGTTTGCCGGCAGTGGTGCGGGCACGGCCTGATGGACGGGTGTTACGGACTCCGCGTGGCTCATGGTTCCACCGTACTGACTGCCACCGACATTTCACATTTCCCGGGCGTCCGTCCGGGTTGGTTTCCGGGATTTGCAGCTATCTCAAGACTCGCCGCGGCCGGACCGCCTTCTGGGACGGCGCGCAACTTACCGTGGAACGGTGAGAAGAAAACCGATTGAACTGGCGGCGATTGCAACCGCGGCAGTCCCCGGACTGACCCCGACGGCCGTTAGCTCTGCGCCGGATGACCCAGCGGACTTCGACTCAGCCCTGCTCCTTGACTCCGAGGGAAAGCGCTGGCGGGTACGGTCGCCGCGGCACGCCGAAGCCAGCGCCCGGCTCGAAACGGAGTTCCTCGTGCTGCGTGCTTTCGCGCCGGGGGTCCGGGCGGAACTGCCGTTCCTCATGCCGACCGTGGCGGGCAGCGTCCGGTTGGGGGCCCTAACCACTTTCGTATACTCGCACCTGTCCGGCAGCACGCGCAGCGTCGAGGAATTGACGTCGGGCCCCGCCGCGCTGGGCCGCGAAATCGGTTCCGCCCTGGCTGCAATCCATGACCTGCCGCGGTCACTGGTCAGCAACGCCGATCTTCCCAGCTACACCCCCAACGAGTTCCGCCAACGGAGGCTGAACGAACTGGACCAGGCTGCAACCACCGGGAAGATACCCGCCACCCTGCTGCGCCGGTGGGAACACGCCATGGAGGATGTTTCGCTGTGGCGGTTCAACCCCTGTGTGGTGCACGGCGACCTGCACGAGGACAACCTGCTGGTGGAGTCCGGACGTGTTACCGCAGTCACCGGCTGGACGGATCTGCGCATCGGCGACCCTGCCGACGACTTTGCCTGGTTGGTGGCATCCAACGAGCAGGACTTCATCGACACGGTGCTGGCCGCCTACACGTCCAGCCGGCGCGACGTCCCGGACCAGCACCTGCTGCGCCGGGCCGCCCTGTCCGCGGAGTTCGCCCTGGCGCAGTACCTGGTCAAAGGCCTGGCCGCGGGTGATCCTGAAATGGTCAGCGAAGCGGAGGGAATGCTGGAAAGCCTCGCCAGCGACATCGCCGAGTACGGCGGGCAGCCCATCAGCGTCGAGCCGCTGCCGGCCAAGAACGGGCCGGATACGTCCGGAGCAGCAGCACCTGCCGCTGCCGGAGCTTCCGCAACAGCCCATGTAACGGGGAGTGGCAGTTCAGCCGTCACTCCCGCCGTTACTGTCATCCCCGTCCCCGCGCAAACCGGCCCTGGCCAACCTGGCCCTGCCAGCCCTGAGGGCACCCACGCCGATCCCGGCAGCCCTGCGGGCGCCCAACCTGCGACCGTTCAGCCTGGTCCGGCCACACCTTCCGGACAGGCACGGCCTGCCGTAGGCGCCCAGCCGGCAGCCCAGGCAGAGCTGGCAGGACGCCCCCGTCCTGCCGTGCATGTAGCCCCCATTCCGGTGGAACCACCCGCGGCCGAAGGCGAGGCCCAGGCGGGGCCGGGTAAGGAAGAAAAGGGTCCGGACGACACCTCAACTGCCGCTATTTCCGTCATCAACGTCAAACAGGGCTGAGCTTCGCAGGGAGCGGCCCGTGTCGGCTGGAGAGTAGGCCGCGACGCGTTGGTGCCGGTGCCCCCAGGCGCGGCGGTCCTGGCCCGCCGGTCCTAGGGGCGGCTGAGCGCCGCAGCAACGATTCCTTCCAGCTCAGCCGCCGTTCCCAGGTCGTGCGGCCGGACGACGGCGTTATCGCCAACGTAAAAGAATGCTGCCCGCACATCCTCCAGCGGCACATCCTTCAGCCGCGCCCACGCGAGCCGGTACACCGCGAGTTGGATTGAACGGGTCTTCAGCTGTTCCCCGGACGGGCGGCGTCCGGTTTTCCAGTCCACCAGGTCCCAGCGGCCATCGGCGTCCTGGAAGACGGCATCCACCCGTCCGCGGACCACAACCTCGCCCACCCTGGTTTCCACCGGGACCTCAACGAACGCGGGTGACCTGTCGGCCCACGGGGAGGCCTTGAAGGTGGCCACCATCTCGTCGAGGTTGTAAGCGGCATCGATGTGGTCGTCTGAACCCGGCGCTTCACCGAGGTCCAGCATCCCTGCCGTTCCAAAGTACTCCTCAACCCAGGCGTGGAAAGCGGTGCCCTTTCGCGCCGACATACCAGGTTCACGCGGCACGGGCCGGCGCAGCCGTCCCAATACGGCGCTGGGGTCGTCGCCGAGGTCAACCAGGGTTGAAGCGGAAATGTGGGTGGGCAGATGAATATCCCGGCCACCGGACCTCTTTGCCCTGCGCTCCAGCAGCAAGGCTGCTTCACGGGCCCAGCCTGCCGCCACACCCGCAAGCTCGGGCCGGGCCCCGGACAGTGGGCTGTTCCCCTTCCCGGGAGCGCTGTGGTTCCCTGCCACCTCTCCGGGAACCGGCCTGCCGGCGCCTGCCTCCAGGATCCCCCGCACGCGCTGGGCGGCTGCTTCCATGGCTGTACGCCGTCCGCGGGCCAAGCGAAGGCGTTCACCGCTCCGCGGATCCACCGGTCCTTCCAGTGGATCGTACGGCCAGCCTGCTTCTTCTGTTTCGAGGGTCAGCGGGCTCTGGTCAGGAAGGTCGGCTTCCGCGAGCGACAGCGGGTGGACCACCGCATTCGGAGACGGGACGCCGTCCGCCGGCTGGGTCAAGGCTTCAAGCTCGGCAAGGAAGGGTGACATCTCCGCCCGCCCGGCCCGTGAACCAACCCAGGCGGCGCTGGACACCCACAGCACGTGCTTGGCCCTGGTGTAGGCAACATAGGCCAGGCGCCGTTCCTCCGACTCGCCATGTGCCTGTACGCCGGCCTTGTAGTCCTTCTCGGCATCCAGCCAGCCTTTCTGGTCCGGCTGGTCAAGGTCCCACTGGGGGAGGTCCGCGCGGTCCCCGCGCAGGGGCCAGGGCAGCGCGGCGGCGCCGCTGCTCCAGCGGGAGTCCCTGTCGCTGGGGAAGGCGCCCGCATTCATTCCGGGGACAAACACCACATCCCATTCCAGGCCCTTGGACGCGTGCACGGTCAGCAGCTGCACCGCTTCCCGGTTTACGTCGCTGGCCGGCGCTTCCAACCCGTTTTCTTCCGCCGATGCAGCCTCCAGCCAGGACAGGAAGGCGAGGATGTCCACCCGCTGGGAGGTGCGGAGGAAGCCGGCAGCTGCATCCTGGAAGGCGTCGAGGTTGCGGCGGGCCTGGTGGATGCTGATCCCTGGGCGGGCCGCCACCTCGATATCCAGCAGCATGGCCCTCTCTACCTCACCCAGAAGTGTGGTCAGGTCGTCACCCAGATAGGCCCGCAGCTGCCGCAGCTCAATCGACAAGCGCGACAACCGGCTGCGCGCCCCCATGCTGAGGGTACGTCCAGTCGGCGACGTCCACCCGTCCCGGGGAAGGAAGTCCAAAGCTTCCACCAGGCTGGCGCCGTCAGTCAGGTCACCTTCGAGGATTGGCGCATCCGTCTCGTCGCTGTCGGTGTCAAGGCTGTGGTCGTCGAATCCCTGTGCAGCCGTTCCACGGCTCCGCGCCAGCTGGCTTGACCAGTCGCGCAATGCCATGAGGTCGGCGGGACCTATCCGCCACCGGGCACCGGCAAGCAGCCGCATCAGGGCATCGGAGCGGCCAGGATCGGCAAGCACCCGCAGGGTGGCAACAAGGTCGACGATCTCCGGGGTGTCCAGCAGACCGCCAAGACCCACGATTTCGTAAGGGATTGCCCGGGCTTCAAACTGCCGCCGGACGGTCTCCATCTGGGCGCGCCTGCGGCACAGCACTGCGATGGCCGGAGGTTCGGCGGTGCCGTCGGGTTTCAGCTCAAAGTCGGTGACCCGGTATTTCAGGACGTCGTCGGCCAAGGCGGCGGCCTCCTCCACGTCGCTGGCAAAGCGGCCAAGCACCACAGTCCCCTCCACGGCAAATGGACTCGGCTGCAATGGAGGGACCTCAGCGGCGGCGGCCTTGCCCCCGGCAGGTCCATTTTGTACAGCTGCCCTGCCGAGGGACTGCGACATGACATTGGCGGCCGAGAGGATGGACCGGCCGTTCCGCCACGCTGTCGTCAGGTAGGAAGTTGGAGCGGGCGCCCAACCCGCTCCAGGTTCCGCCGCGCGGGTACGGACCGGAAACTCGCGGACGAAGTGGAACAACTGTCCGGCCGACGCGCCACGGAACCCATAAATTGATTGGTTGGGGTCACCCACCGCTGTAACCGCATGGCCGCCGCCGAAGAGACGGGAAAAGAGGACCAGCTGCGCGTAGGACGTGTCCTGGAACTCGTCCAGCAGAACCACCTTGTACCGCTGCCGCTCCATTTGGGCCGCCAACGGGACATCCTGTGCCACCTTGGCGGCGAGCGCCACCAGGTCGCCGAAATCGAGTGCGCCCCGGGCACGCTTGGCCGCGGCGTAACGGCCTACCATGTCCGCGACGCTTGCGCGGGTCCGCAGCATACCCGCAAGGTCCGCGGCCGCTTTGGGCGGGTTCTTCATCTTGCCGGCCAGGTAGGGCAGTGACTCAAACTCCGAAAGGCGCGCCATGAGCCACGCTTCGACGTCCTCGGGTTCCTGGAGGTGCTCGGCACACTCTCCCGCCAACTGGATGACGGCTTTGACCAAGGTGGATTTGGCGGCCCGGAAGTGGGCGTATTCGCCGTCGTACGCCTCCACCACTTCGCTTGCCAACTGCCAGGCCTGCGCTCCGCCCAGCAGTACCACGTCACGCTCCACGCCAAGCCGCAACCCATAGTCCGACACGACGCCACTCGCGAACGAATGGTACGTGGACACCTTGGGCTCCAGGGCGTCGGTGCTCAGCAGGCCCTCCGAGAACATCCTGGTGTCCTTGGCGGCGAGGCGCTGCAAGGCCAGGAGCTTTGACCTGATGCGGCTGGCCAGCTCGCCTGCAGCCTTGCGGGTGAAGGTCACCCCCAGGACCTCCTCCGGGGTGACCCAGCCATTGGCCACCAGCCAAACCACCCGGTCCGCCATGGTGGCGGTCTTTCCCGATCCTGCTCCGGCGATCACCAGACGGGGTGCCAGGGGCGAGGAAATGATGGCCGACTGCTCAGGTGTAGGGGTGTTCTTTTCGCCGAGCAGCACGGAAAGTTCTTCCGGGCTGAAGCGTACGGGCAGTACATCCTGTGCCGCAGGCAGCGTGGAAAGTGCCTCGCTCATTCGGTCACCTGCCTTCCGCGCACACACAAGGGGCATACCTCGGGGAGCCGGCAACCATGGCCCCCATGGCTGCCCTTTGAGGGGTCGTGCCGGGCAATGAACTCGCTGCCGCCCATGACGGTGGCGGCGTCCTTGACCATGTCCAAGGCCCAGTTCTCCTCCGGGTTTAGTGGTTCCTGCTGCTGGATGGCGGGACTCTTGGCTGTGGTCCCCAGCTGTGCCAGCACCGCTCCCCCGGGCTGCCGGGCTCCGGCGGGTCCGGCGTCGAAGCCGCCGGCCAGTACTGCGGCCTGGTATGCACCAAGCTGCGGATGGCGGGACAGCTCGCCCTTGCCCGGCTGCCGCTTCCCGGTCTTGAGGTCCACCACCACCAGGCGGCCTTCGCCGTCGATCTCCAGCCTGTCCACTTGCCCACGGAGAACCGCTTCCCGCGGCGTCGCTTCATCCACCGCCACCTCGCCAAGGGCCACTTCGAAGTCCTGCTCCACGCCCAGAAGGCTGCGGCCTTCGCTCCTCATGGACAGCACATACTGCGCCAGCTTCCGCACCATGGCCTCGGCGCGCTGGAAGTCCAGCCTTCCCTCCCAGTTGTCCTTCATGCCCAGCGCCGGCCAGCGGCGAACGAGTTCAGCCACGTATTCGGATCCGGATGCGTCTGGCATGTCCTGGGCGATTGCATGCACCAGGGTTCCCAGGCTCCGGGCGAAGTCGGTGGCCGGTTCGCCTCCTGCTGCCTGGACAAACCAGTCCAAGGGCGACTTTTGCACCGTCTCCACCTTCGATGGGGATACAGAAACGGTCCCGCCGGGCGGAACCACTGCCTCGGAGGATGTCAGGGGGGCCAATCCCCACCAGCTGTCCGGGTGCGCGCCGGCAACGGCCGGTTGCGCGGCGGCAAGGTGTGCCAGGACCTTGGCTGCTTCCTGCGCCTGGGCCGAATCTCCATCCAGCTGGGCATGCTGCCGAAGTTCAGCGACCAGGGCGCGCAGAGTCATGGGCCGTTCCACTTGGGTGAACGGCCTTGCCTCCTGGCCGGGCACCAAGGGCGCAACGAAATCCAGGAAGGACGATGGCTGGTCGTCTTCCGAAGACACCGCGGTACACACCAGCAGTTCGCGTGCCCGCGAGACCGCGGTGGAGAAGCTTCGGAGTTCGTCGTAGCGGATGTCCCGCAGCCGGCTCAAGGGATCGCGCTGGAGGGCGTAGGCGGGACCGTGCTCCACAGCGTCCGCGTACAGCGTGCTTCCGAGAAGTTCACCCCTGAGCCTTGTATTGGGCCATACTCCCTCCTGCAGCCCGGCGATGATCACAACCGGCCATTCCCGGCCTGCCGCACTGGCAGGAGTCATCAGTTCCACAGCATCGTCGAGCTGGGCGCGGGCTGCGAGGGTGTCCATGGGAAGCTCCTGGTTCAGGAGGTATTCGAGGAATTGTTCGGGCCCGGCGCCGGGCATCTGGTCCACATAGCGCTCCGCCGTGTGGAAGAGCGCCATCATCGCGTCAAGGTCACGGTCGGCGCGGGCGCCATGGGGTCCGCCCTCCAGTGCCGCGGCTGTCCACACCCGCGAGAGCCCGGTGGAGTCCCACAGTGCCCACAGCACTGACTCCGCGTTGGCTCCGGACAGGACTGCTGCCTCCCTCCCAGCATGGATCATGCGGGCAGTGCGGCGGGCGGCGCGGCCCTCGATACCCAACGCACCCAGCGCGCCCGGTTCGAGCAGTGCTTCGACCAACAGGGCGTCACTTGCCCGCCCACCCCCGCCCAGGAGTTCCTCCCGCCGCAGCGATTGCCGCAGCCTGCGCAGCTCAATGGAGGTGGCCCCGCCGATGCGGGAGGTAAGCAATGAAACCGCGGCCTCCGGCGTCAACAGCGCCGGATCCAGGGCGACGGCAAACGCATCAAGGAGGGGACGTACAGCTACCTCGTCCCGGACTGCGGACTCCGCCACCGGTACCCGTACGGCAATGCCCTGTCCGGCAAGGTACCGCTGCAGCTCGCTGACCTGGCCGCCGTTGCGCACGATGACGGCAATGTCCGCCAGGTCGCGGTCGTGGTTGATGTGCTGGTCCAGGATCCGCTGGGCAACATACCGCAGCTCATGCACGGGAGTGGGGACCAAGTGGGCCTCCACGCTGCCCTCCGCCGCCTCACGGGCGGTATGTCCGGAATTTTCATGCTTGCCCGGGTCTTCAACCTGCGCAGGCCACGTGGGTTGCTCGAGGCGGCGGGCCAGCTGCCCGCCCGCGCGCTGGGAGATGCGGCCTGCGACGTTCAGCCAGGCCTGCGCCACGGCAGGCGCGAGGCCGTGGGCATTCCAAAGCGGGCGCTCGATGACGGCCCCCGTAGCCGAGAGCAGACGGGGCAGTTCAGCCACCAGATCGGGCCGGGCACCCCGGAAGCCCTGGACCACCGTGTCCGGGGATGACGTCACGTAGCAGTCCTTGCCGCCGGTGATGTCCGCCAGTAACTCGAAGATGGCTGGGTTGGCCTCCTGGATATCGTCCACCAGGACCACCTGCAGCCGGGCGCGCTCCGCCGCGAGGAAATCGGGTGAGTCCTGGAAGATCTGCCTGGCCGCCGTGATGATCCCAGCGGGGTCGAAGGCCTCCGGCATCCGCAGGTCCAGGACGTCCCGGTATTCGGCATAGAGGGCCGCTGCGGCCTTCCAGTCCGGCCGGTCGCAGTCATCCGCCAGCTGTGCAAGGTCTTCGGCTGTACGGCCTGATTCAATGATGCGGTCAAAGAGCTGGCGCACTTCCTGGCGGAAGCCGCGTGTCTCCATGGCGCCTTCCAGGTCGGCAGGCCAGGGCAATTCCAGTCCTGGCAGCTGGTGGCCCCCTAGGAGTTCCTTGATGATGAGGTCCTGTTCCGGACCCGACAGCAGGCGCGGCGGCCTGGACAGCGGGATGACGCCTTCGGCCTTTGCCCGCCGGATGACGTCGAACGCATATGAAGCCCATGTCCTGGCCGGGGTGGTGCTCAGGCTCCTGTCCAGCCGGGCAGTGAAACGGTCGCGCAGGAAGTCCGCTGCCAGGCGGGTGGGTGCAAGGATCAGCATGCGTTCGGGGTCGACGCCGTCGCGAAAAACGCGCTGGGCGGCGGCCTCGACGAGGACGGTGGTCTTCCCGGTACCCGGGGCGCCAGCCACCAGTACGGGTCCCGAACCCTGCACGACGTCGACCGCTGCCTGCTGATCGGGTGTGAGCCGGGGCACTTCCACATGCAACCGACGTGGCGGAAGCAGCCGAAGGGCCGGCGACCCCGGCAGGGCACTGCTGGTTCCAGTGCCTCCTGCACCCGGTGCTGCCGGTTCCTGGCCAGTCCCGGGCTCTTGCCGGTGGGGGTCCCAGGGGCCGGTCAAAGGAATAGTTACGGTCACAAACTCATTCCATCATCAGCCACCGACAATCGGTGGAGGCGGCGCTCCAGGGCCTCGGCAACTTCATCGATGGTGTCAAAATCACTTTCTGTCGGCGCCCAGCGCGCCGCGGCCAGATCCACCCGCCACCGCCCCTCCCCGCTGCGCAAGTACAAACTGTAATCCCCCAGAAGCGGGGTTCCTTCCTCAAGGTAAAGGAGCAGCGCCTCGGCTTCGTGGCCCTCGGGTGCATGGCCACTGGCTTTCAGGACACGCCACCATGGAACACCTCCGCCATGGTGGCTCATGACGGAACCGACCTGGCGCGGGCCTCCTGACCCCAGGAGCTCGGCGACGTCCCCGTACGACACTGCGGACCCTGCGGGCACCAGCCTCACGACGGCCAGGACCGCTTGGACGTACTCATTCCGCATTGATCCAATGTAGCCGCAGTGGCGCTCCCGGGAATTGTCGGCGGGTCCCCTTAGCGTTGAAGCATGAGCTCCTGGAACACACTCCCCCGCGCAGCCTTCGACCTTGAGACCACCGGCCGTAATTCACGGGCGGCACGAATCGTCACGGCGTCGATCACCGTGGTGGACCACGAAGGCCAGGTCATCAAGGAACACGAGTGGTTGGCCGATCCAGGCGTCGAGATCCCCACCGAGGCAAGCGACGTGCACGGCATCACCACAGAACAGGCCAGGCGGGAGGGCCGGCCCGCCCACGAGGTCACACGCGAAGTGGCGGCGGCGCTGCAGGAGCTCTTCGATTCCGGGACCCCGGTGATTGCATTCAACGCCAGCTACGATTTCACGGTCCTTGCCGCCGAGTCGGCCCGCTACGGAATCCCGCAGCTCACCCGCTTCCCGGTCCTGGACCCGTACATCATGAACAAGCAGGTTGACCGGTACCGCAAGGGCAAACGCACACTCACCGCGCTCTGCGAGGAGTACGGAGTGGTGCTGGACAACGCCCACACGTCGGCGGCTGATGCCTTGGCAACCCTCCGGGTCCTTGATGCGATGGCAGGGAAGTTCCCAAAGCTGATGATGCCCGCCAGCCAGCTCCACCAGCTCCAGGTGGATTGGGCCGTCAGCCAGGCCGCCGACTTCCAGGGGTATCTTCGGAAGACGAAGCCCGCGGCCGTCATTGAGGGAGACTGGCCCGTACTTCCGCCGCAGGATGCCACGGCAGGCGGCTTCTAGAACCATCGCCGTGCCTCCAAGTGGGAGGCATCTCACAGTCACGCCGGGAAACATAAAGCCTGCCCCTCGCTGAGCAGCGTTCGCCTGCAGGGACCACTAGCACTTCCCTTGACGCCTGAAACCGTCGTGGAGCGCATTAAATTCGCCTCTAGACGGAAAGCTACTCTTTTTCTTCGGCGCCAGCCCGGTTCTGCCCTGGTGAGACAATAAAGTTTTGCAGTCACCCCTGTCCCGGAGAGTTGGATGAGCGCCGGGCAGGTGCCAGGCGCCCCAGCGCTGCCTTGCGGCCCGGTCGACTTACGACTCTCATGAAAGTGACAACCAGATGAAAATCAAAGCGATGAAGTGGCTCACTACCGCTCCCGTTGCACTTGCCCTCGCGGTTTCCCTTGCAGCCTGCGGCGGCGGGTCTTCCCAGCCCAGCGGCACCCCCACGGACGCCCTGAAGGGCAGCGACCAGCAGACGCTGGACAAGTACACCACTGCCGATGTCACCCCCCTCGACAAAATCGACAAGAGCAAGCTGGGCCTCGTTAATGAGGGCACCCTGCGCGTCGGAACCCTGTCAGACGCCCCGCCGAATATCTTCGTTGATTCGTCCGGCAAGTTCACTGGCTACGACAACGAGCTTCTGCGGGCTATGGCCGACAAGCTGGGGCTCAAGGTCGAGTTTGCTTCCACCAAATTCCAGGCGCTTCTCAGCCAGGTCAAGAACAAGCAGTTCGACGTCGGATCCTCCTCGATCTCCACCACGGACGCCCGCCGTGAAACAGTTGCGTTCACCAATGGTTACGACTTCGGTTACATGGCCCTGGTGACCAAGGAAGACGCCAAGGTCCAGACGTTCGGTGAACTGAAGAGCGGCCTGCGCATTGGCGTTGTCAGCGGCAGCGTCCAGGAAGATTACGTCAAGAACACCCTGAACCTTGAGCCTGTGTCCTTCCCTGACTACAACACCGTTTTCGCCAGCTTGAAGAGCGGGCAGGTGGATGCCTGGGTGGCACCGTCGCAGCAGGCAACCGGCCAGGTAAAGCCCGGTGACGGCACGAAGATTGCCGAGAAGAAGCTCAACACGCAGAACTTCACTGCCTACGCCGTTGCCAAGGACAACCCTGCCTTGCTGGAAGCGCTGAACTCTGCCCTTGATGCCGTAGTTGCCGACGGTACCTGGTCCAAGCTGACCGCCGAGTGGTACAAGGACCGTCCGACCGCTGCCGAGCAGACCCCCGAGGGTTGGAAGCCGGGCAGCAAGGCCGTCACGGTCCCAGCAAAGTAGAAACCTGCCAACCACAAAAGATAGCGACGCCATATGGATTTCCTGACACGACTCGGAGAGACCTTCCTTGACTGGAAGCAGATCGCCGAGGTTCTGCCAAGCATGTTCGCGGTGGGCCTGCCCAATACGCTGGTCCTGGCGATCACCTCGGGACTGATCGGGGCCGTCGTCGGCCTGCTCCTGGCTCTCATGGGAATCTCAAGGAATCCTGTGGCGCGGTGGACTGCCCGGGTGTACACGGACGTGTTTCGTGGGCTCCCGGCGGTCCTCACCATCTTGGTCATCGGTCTTGGATTCGGACCGATCTTCCGCGAACTGACAGGCAGCAACAGCCCGTACCCCATGGGCGTCGCGGCGCTGTCACTCATGGCTGCCGCCTACACGGGTGAGATCTTCCGCTCCGGCATTCAGAGCGTGGACAAGGGGCAGCTTGAGGCATCGCGCGCCCTGGGATTCGGCTACGGTCCCTCGATGCGTCTTGTGGTGGTGCCACAAGGTATCCGCAGGGTACTTCCTGCCCTCATGAATCAGTTCATTGCCCTGATCAAGGATTCCTCCTTGGTCTTCACCTTGGGCTTGCTGGCCACGGAACGGGAACTGTTCCAGATCGGCCAGGACGCTGCCGCCCGCAGCGGTAACCTGTCCCCGTATGTGGCAGCTGCCATCTTCTACCTGGCTATGACCATTCCGCTCACCCACCTGGTCAACTACATCGATACCCGCCTGCGGACAGGCCGGCCGGAAAAGAAAGAACCGGACGAGGCAGCAGCCGTCGTTGGAAAGGGAGCCCAGGCATGAGCGAATTCGCATCGGGAACACTGAGCGCCAAGAACATCCACCTTTCCTTCGGCAGCAATCACGTCCTGCGGGGCATTGACCTGCACGTTCCGCAGGGCACCACGGCATCGGTCATCGGGCCATCAGGCTCGGGCAAGTCCACCTTGCTGCGGGTCATGAACCGACTGATCGAACCTGACCAGGGCGACATCCTGCTGGACGGACGGTCCGTGCTGAAGGACAATCCGGACGAGCTCCGGCGCCGGATCGGCATGGTGTTCCAGCAGTTCAACCTGTTCCCTCACAAGACCGTGGAGGAAAACGTCTCGCTGGCCCTGCGGAAACTGCGCAAGCTTTCCAAGGAGCAGGCCCGAGCCGAAGCGTTGGAGCAGCTGGACCTGGTGGGCTTGAAGCACAAGGCCGATTCCCGTCCGGCCAACCTTTCCGGGGGCCAGCAGCAGCGTGTGGCCATTGCACGCGCCCTGGCCATGAAGCCGGAGGTCATGTTCTTCGACGAGGCCACGTCCGCCCTCGACCCTGAGCTGGTCAAGGGCGTGCTGGCGCTGATGGCGGACCTCGCCACGGGCGGCATGACCATGGTGGTGGTGACCCATGAAATGGGTTTCTCCCGCAACGTCTCGGACTCGGTAACGTTCATGGACGCCGGAGTGGTGGTGGAATCCGGCCCTCCGGAACAGCTTTTCACCGAGCCGCGGACCGACCGGCTCAAGAGCTTCCTCTCGGACGTCCTGTAGCAGCTGAAGCACACAAGGAACCCCCGCCTGCGGCCTGCAGGCGGGGGTTCCTTTTGCCTTCCGCGAGATGGCATTTAACGGCAGTCCCATGCCCGGGAACTGCCGTTAAATGCCATCTCGCGATTGGAGGACGACGGCGGGAGGCACCTATCGCCGGGGGCTCAGCCCTGTGCAGCGGCGGCTGCCTTCGCTGCCGCGGGAAGGGCGTCGTAGATACGGTTCATGGCGTCGTCGTCGTGGGCGGCCGAAAGGAACCAGGCCTCGAAGACCGACGGCGGCAGGTAGACCCCGGATTCCAGCATGGAGTGGAAGAACGGCGCGTAGCGGAACGCCTCCTGCGCCTGGGCGTCGGCGTAGTTGTGCACGCCGGTGGCCGAGGTTCCGAAGGCCACCGAGAAGAGGTTCCCGGCGAACTGGATGGAGTGGTCCACGCCCGCGGCATCCAGGGCGTTGGAGAGGGCGGATGACAGTTCCAGCGACCGGACGTCGATGAAGGAGTAGACGTCGCGGGTGGCATGGGTCAGCGTGGCAACGCCTGCCGCCATGGCCACCGGGTTTCCTGACAGCGTTCCGGCCTGGTACACCGGGCCTGTGGGGGCCAGGTAGTCCATGACGTCTGCACGGCCGCCCAGTGCCGCCGTCGGCATTCCTCCGCCGATGACCTTGCCGAAGGTGAGCAGGTCGGGCGTCCAAGGGTCCTCGGCGTCGGGCGCGCCGCCGGTGAGGCCCCAGTAGCCGGAGTAGCCGGTGCGGAAGCCGGTCAGGACCTCATCAACGATGAGGAGTGCGCCGTGCTCGCGGGTGATCCGGGAGAGCCCTGCATTGAATCCTTCGGCAGGGGTGACGACACCCATGTTCGCAGGGGCTGCCTCGGTGATGACGGCCGCAATGTTCTGGCCGTGGGCGGCGAAGGCTTCCTTGACAGCCGTGAGGTCGTTGTAGGGCAGCACCAGGGTCTCAGCGGCGGTGGCCTCGGTGACACCTGCGGAGCCGGGCAGGGCCAGGGTGGCCACGCCCGAACCGGCCGCGGCCAGGAGGCCGTCCAGGTGGCCGTGGTAGCAGCCGGCGAACTTGATGATGAGGTTGCGGCCGGTGAACCCGCGGGCCAGCCGGACGGCCGTCATGGTGGCCTCGGTGCCGGTGGACACCATGCGGAGGCGTTCGACGGCGGGAACGCGCTCCTTGACGATCTCGGCGAGGTTGGCCTCGTCGGGGGTGGAAGCACCGAAGGACAGCCCGCGGTCGACAGCGGCGTGCACGGCATCCAGGACGGCCGGGTGGGCGTGGCCCAGGAGCGCCGGGCCCCAGGAGCAGACGAGGTCCACGTATTCCTTGCCGTCGGCGTCCGTCAGGTATGGTCCCTTGGCGGAGACCATGAAGCGCGGCGTTCCGCCGACGGAACCGAAAGCCCGGACCGGGGAGTTGACGCCGCCCGGCATCAGCTGGCGGGCGCGGTCGAAGAGTGCCTCATTGCGAGGATTGCTGGAAGTCATGGTTCCTATTCTCTCAGTTTGCCGAAAAGCGGAGTTGGCAGGGCAGCGAAGTCAATCGGAAGGCCCGGTCAGCCGGCGAGCAGCTCCGCCACCCGCGGCGCCACCGCGGTACCCATCAGTTCGATGGAGCGCATCATGGCCGCGTGCGGAAGCGGCCCATTGCTGTACTTGAGGTCGAAGCGGTCCACGCCGAGGTTCCGTTTGAGCCGGACGATCTTTTGGGCCACCGTTTCCGGCGATCCAACGTAGAGGGCACCTTCCGTGGAGCAGAGGGCGTCAAACTCGCCCCGCCCCGCCGGCCCCCAACCGCGCTCGGCTCCCAGCTTGTTGCGCAGCTTCAGCCAGTGCGGGAACAGCTCTTCCCGGGCCTGTTCGTCGGTTTCGGCCACATGCCCCGGCGAGTGGGTGGCAATCTGCTGCATCGGGTGCCCGTACTTGGCCATCGCCTCGCGGTAGAGATCCGCCAGGGGCCTGAAGGCCCGCGGCTGGCCGCCAATGATGGCGAAGATGATCGGGTAGCCGTACTGGGCACAGCGGAGCACGGATTCGGGCGTTCCGCCCACCCCGATCCACGTTGGGAGCAGGTGGTGCTCCAGCGGCGGGTAGACGCTCAGGCCGGCGAGTGCGGGCCGGGTGCGGCCTTCCCAGTGCACGGGCTTTTGCGCCCGCACTTTGTCGAACAGCTCGAGTTTCTCCTCGAACAGGACCTCGTAGTCCGCCAGGTCCAGCCCGAACAGCGGAAAGGACTCCACGAACGATCCGCGGCCCAGCATCACTTCGGCGCGGCCGTTGGAGATGGCGTCCACCGTGGCGAACCGTTGGAAAACCCGGATGGGATCGTCGGAACTCAGGACCGTTACGGCGGAGCCCAGCCGGATGCGGGACGTCCGCGCCGCAGCGGCAGCCATGAAGACCTCCGGCGCGGACACAGCGTAGTCCTTGCGGTGGTGCTCCCCCACGCTAAAGGCATGAAGCCCGACGGCGTCGGCCAGTTCCGCCTGCTCCAGCAGCTGGCGCAGGACCTCAGCGTGCCTTTGAGGACTGCCGTCGGGATTTTCGCCAACGTCGCCAAAGGTGTTCAGGCCCAGGAGGATCCGCTCCTCCCCCACCGGTGCGGTGGGTCCCGGTGCGGTGCGCCCAGCAGCAGGCCCGTCCGTCATCGGGATTCCTTGAGCCAGCCGGCCAGTTCGGCTGCCCAGTAGGTGAGGACGGTGTGGGCGCCCGCGCGCCGGATGCCCAGCACGGATTCGGTGATGGCGGCCCGGCGGTCGATCCAGCCGTTGGCGGCGGCGGCTTCGATCATCGCGTACTCACCGGAGATCTGGTACGCGGACACGGGCACGGGGCTCATCGCGGCCACATCCGCCACGATGTCCAGGTAGCTCATGGCCGGCTTGACCATGATGATGTCCGCACCTTCAGCGAGGTCGAGTTCGACCTCGCGCAGGGCTTCGGTGCGGTTGCCGGCGTCCATCTGGTAGGTCCGCCGGTCGCCCTTGAGCTGGGAGTCCACGGCTTCGCGGAAGGGACCGTAAAACGCCGAGGCGTACTTTGCGGCGTAGGCGATGAGGGAGGTGTTGACGTGGCCGGCCTCGTCCAGGGCCGAGCGGATCGCGGCGATCTGGCCGTCCATCATGCCCGAAGGGCCAAGCATGTGCGCCCCGGCCTCCGCTTGTGCAACGGCCATCCGGGCGTAGATCTCCACGGTGCGGTCATTGTCGACGTACCCGTCGGCGTCGAGCACTCCGCAGTGGCCGTGGTCGGTGAATTCGTCCAGGCACACGTCGCTCATGATCACCAGGTCGTCGCCCACCTCGGCACGGACGTCCCGGATGGCCTTGTTCAGCACCCCGTCCGGGTCCAGCGCAGCCGAGCCTTCCGGGTCGCGGGTTTCCGGGATACCGAAGAGCATGATGCCGCCGAGGCCGAGCCCAACGGCTTCCGCCGCGGCGCGCTTCAGGGTGTCGGTGGTGTGCTGGACCACCCCGGGCATCGACGTGATGGGGTTGGGTTCGGTGAGGCCTTCCCGAATGAAGGCCGGAAGGATGAGTTCGGCCGGTGCAAGGCGGGTTTCGGCGGTCATCCGGCGCATCGCGGGGGTAGTGCGCAGGCGGCGGGGGCGTTGGTTGGGGAAAGTCATGGATCCTGTCCTTCGCATTGGTGGTGAAGCCTTTTTGGAGGTAAACGTGCCGGTCCCGGTCAGGGCGGGTTGAGTGCTTTGGCCACGGCCGCCACCAGCCCGTCCGGCGTCGGCTCAGCCGCCACCGCCGCCACGTCCAGGCCCAGGGCGGCGGCCTGGTCCGCCGTCGAGCGTCCTATGGCCACCAGCCTGCAAGCCGCCAGCGGCCCCAGCACAGCGATCCGCCGGACGGCGCTCGGGGAGGCCGCGATCACGGCGGCGATCTTTCCGGCCGCGATCTCTGCCGAGGCGGCTTCAGGCGTCAGGAGGGAGTACGACGGCGGTTGCGGGCCGGCGTCGCCGTCCTCCGGATGCACGCCGAGCCTTCGCTCCGCTGCCGCCGGGTAGTCAACGGTGCGGTAGGCGGTTACCGCCTCAACGGCACTGCCCGCCGCTGTCAGGCCTTCCGCCAGGGTGGGTGCGGCAATGTCCGCCTGGGGCAGGAACACTGTGCCGCCGCCGGGCCACACAGCAAGCAGGCCGGCAGCAGACTGCTCGGCGTCCGGCGTGAGGGTTACCTGAACTCCGCCCGAGTCCAGCAGGCGGCGTGTTGCCGGACCGATGGCGGCGACCTGCGTACCGGAAGAAACCATCTGGTCCATGCGCAGGCCACGTTCGGCCGCCTTTTCCATCAGGACGTGCACGGTGGTGGCACTGCTGACCACCAGCCAGTCGAAGGCACCCGCTGCCAGGGCGTCGCAGGCGACATCCAGCGCGTGCTGGTCCGGGGCCCGTTCGAAGTCGATGAGCGGAAGCAGAACCGGCGAGGCACCGGCTTCCTGCAGTGCCGCGACCAGGTCTGCGGAGCGTTCGGGGCTGCGCGTGACCAGGACCCGGACTCCGCCGGGCAGCTTGCCGCCGTTCGGGTGGTTCTGTCCGGATCTACTGGAAGGCTGCGTCATTGCCAGGTCAGGACGCCTGCAGGTCTGCGATGTCGGCGGCTCCGGCGGCGAGGAGGGCTTCGGCCAGTTCGATTCCCAGCAGGGTGGCACCGACTTCTGTCAGCCCGTCCGTGGCGCGCCTGTCCCGCACCATGTCCGTTCCGTCGACGGCGCACACCACGGCCTCCAGATGCAGCATGCTGCCCTTCCGGTAGGCGTAGGCGCCGACGGGGGCTGCACACCCTGCCTCGAGCCGGGCCAGCAGCGCGCGTTCGGCGGTGACGGCGAGACGGGTGTCGGGGTCATCCAGCGCGGCCAGGGCCTGGGCCAGGACGGCCCGGGAGCCCTCGCTTGATCCCGGCTTTGGCGGGGCGTCGGCCGTGCGGCACTCGATGGCCAGGGATCCCTGGCCGGCGGCGGGCAGCATGACGTCGGTTTCGAGGTACTCAGTGACGGCGTCCAGCCTGCCGATCCGCTCCAGGCCGGCGGCGGCGAGGACCACAGCATCCAGGTCGCAGGACTTGCCGGGCACCACCTGGTCGGTGGAGTTGCCGGGCAACCCGGGGACACGGCCCAGGCGGGTATCGACGTTGCCGCGGATATCCACGATGTCCAGGTCCGCACGGGCGGCGCGCAACTGGGCTGCGCGGCGGGGCGAACCTGTGCCGACGCGGGCACCGGTCGGCAGGTCTGCCAGCTTGAACCCGTCGCGGGCGCACAGGACGTCGCGGACATCCACCCGGCGCGGGGTGGCGGCGAGAGCCAACCCTACCGCTGCCCCGGTGGGCAGGTCCTTGAGCGAGTGAACGGCCACGTCGCACTCATCGCGCAGCAGCGCGTCGCGCAGGGCAGCAACAAACACGCCCGTGCCGCCCATCTGGGACAGCGACCCCGTGAGGACGTCGCCGTCGGTGCGGACGTGCACCAGTTCCACCGGGAAACCTCCGACGGCGGCCAGCTGGTCTGCGGTCTGCTGGGTCTGGGTGAGCGCCAGCTTGCTGGCGCGGGTTCCGATCCGGACCGTCACAGCTGGTCCGTTTTCCCGGCTGCGTCGGCAGGGTACGGATCGTGGCCGGTGCCGACGGTGGTGTCTGCCCCTGCGATGGTGGGCTTTTCGCCGCGGAAGTTGGCGCAGCATCCCGGCCGGCAGACGTCGTACCAGGGGCCAAGGTCCGTGACGGCCGGCCGGTCGGCGATGTTGTTGGCAACGGTGCGTTCACAGATCAGGTCCACCAGGCCGTCGACGAATTTCCGGTGCGTCCCGGGCGTGGGGACGCGGGTGGCGGCCAGGCCCAGGTTGGCGCAGGTTTCCATCGCCTCGGTGTCCAGATCCCAGACAACTTCCATGTGGTCGCTGACGAAGCCGAGGGGAACAATGACGATGCCCTTGACGCCCTGACCGGCAAGCTCCTCGATGGCGTCGTTGATGTCCGGTTCCAGCCACGGCACGTGCGGGGCACCGGAACGTGACTGGTACACCAGGGACCACGGTGCGCTCTGCCCGGATTCGTCCTTGACCTTGTCCATGACGGCGCCTGCGTTGGCGAGGTGCTGGGCCACGTAGGCGGACCCTTCCTCGAACTCGCGCGGCTCCCCCTCGGACCGGCCCGCGGCCTCGGCGTCCCGGGTGGGGATGGAGTGGGTGGCGAACAGGACGTGGATCGGGGCGTCCGGCGTACCCGCTTCCGCGAGCTTGGCGCGGACGTCGGCCAGGCCGGCGGCGGTGCCTTCCACGAACGGCTCCACGAAGCCGGGGTGGTCGAAGTACTGGCGGACCTTGTCCACTTCCAGGCGGCCGTCCAGGCCAGTCTCCGTCAGCGCCATGCCGATGTCCTCGCGGTATTGGCGGCAGCTGGAGTAGCAGGAGTAGGCACTGGTGGTGAGCATCAGCACCCGGCGGTGGCCGGCGTCGTACGCTTCCTGCAGGGTTTCCGGGATGTAGGGCGCCCAGTTGCGGTTGCCCCACAGGACCGGCAGGTCGATGCCGCGGGCAGCGAGTTCGGCTTCCAGCGCTGCCTTGAGCTCGCGGTTCTGCTGGTTGATGGGGCTGACGCCGCCGTTGGCGCGGTAATGGTGCGAGACTTCCTCAAGCCGCTCGTCCGGAATCCCCCGGCCGCGGGTGACGTTGCGGAGGAAAGGAATGACGTCCTCCTGCCCTTCCGGACCGCCGAAGGAGGCGAGCAGGACGGCGTCGTAATTCTTGGGCGCCATGCGGCCGGCCTCGGTCACCGGGTTGACGGCGGTTGCCTGCTGCTCCGGGCTCATGCCAGCACCTCGGCAACCTCGTCGGCGGAGATCCGGCGTCCGGTGTAGAACGGGACTTCTTCACGGACGTGGTTGCGGGCCTCCGTGGCACGCAGGTGGCGCATCAGGTCCACCAGGTCCACCAACTCCGGCGCCTCCAGGCCCAGGATCCATTCCCAGTCACCCAGCGCGAAGGAAGACACGGTGTTGGAGATGACCTGCGGGAAGTCACGTCCCAGCAGGCCGTGGTCGCGGAGCATCTTGCCGCGCTCGGCCTCCGGCAGGATGTACCACTCATAGGAGCGCACGAACGGGTAGACACAGAGCCACTCGGCGGGAGCTACGCCCCGGGAGTAGGCGGGGGTGTGGTTCTTGGCGAACTCGGCCTCGCGGTGCACGCCCATGGCGGACCAGACAATCTCAGTGCCGGCAAAGAGGGTGCTGCGGCGGATGTCGCGGATGGCCTGCTGCAGCGCTTCCGGCTTGGAACCGTGGAGCCACACCATGACGTCGGCGTCGGCGCGCATGGCTGAGACGTCGTAGCTGCCCCGGTGCGTCACGCCGGCAGCGGCGAGCCGCTCCAGCAGTGCTTCAAAGTCGGCGGCGGCGTCGGCGCTGCGGACCACTGATTCCGACCGCTTGAAGACCGTCCAAAGGGTAAAGAACTGCTCGGCTGATTCTTCGGTTTTAGTGACAGATTCGGCAGAAGTGTGGCTCATGGTTACAAGTTTGCCCCCTCCCCGCCTCCAAGACGAAACCGAAGACTTCTACAGCACGTAGAAGTGAGCAAAGTCACATTTGGCAGTGCAGCAGGCAGTCTCCAGGAGGACTGCTAGAGGCGGCGCATGCGCAGGAATACCAGCCCTGCCGCGGCCCCCACGCCGACCAGTCCAGCCCCCAGCCACACCATGGCACCGGGCACGTCCGGCAGCGGTCCGGTGGATGAAACGGCCCGGCCCGGCTCCGCGGGCTCACCGGCAGCCTGCGGGGCACGGGTGGGCAGGGACTGGCGGGCGTTGATGGACAGGGCGGCGGGGAGATCAGTCGGCAGCACCGGAGCCGATGCGGTCACAGGATCCGAAGATGCTTGGCTCGCGTCGGCCGCGGTAGATCCCGCAATGCCGGAAGCGGCTGCCCCTGGCATTCCTGCCGCCCCCGCCGTACCAGTCCCGGATGCCTGTGCTCCGCCGGCGTGTGCTACAGCCAGTGGGTCGGTTCCCGATGCGCCCGATGGAGGAACCGGTGCTGGGGCCTGCGCGCCTGCTCCAACCGGGGCGCCCACAGCAGGGGCGGTGCCGGATGCAGGCGACCTGCCGGGTGCAGGGGCAGTGCCTGGCACGGAGGCCGCGGAAGGCCCGGCCTCAGTTGGCGATCCGGGCGAGGCCGGCACTGGAGAAGACGGTGCCGGAGAAGATGTGGCCGTAGGCGCGCTGGCCTGCCCGCCCGTAACCAGCGGCGTGCCTGAGACGATCGGGAGCGGAAGGTCGGGAAGTGGAAGTGCCGTCATGGAGGCGGCGGCTGTGGCCCGAGCCGTTGCCGTGGGTATGGCGGTGGACAGGGACACCGTCACGGCTGGACGCAACACCCCAGGCACTGCGGGGAGGGCGGGAGCCGTCGGACGCTGGGCGTCGGCGGCAGGCATCTTCCCATCCCCCTCTGAACCGCGCTGAACCGTCATGGCCTCCTGGTGTGGGGCGACACCCGCATCAGCAGTTGCCACCGGGGACGCCTGCACCGGCGGGTCCTGGGGAGTGGAAACTGCATCGTCAGCCAATGCTGCCTGGACGCCGGCGGAAAGAACCAGTACCGCTCCGACGGCCGCTGCTGCGGTGCCGCGTCGAAGTCCCCCATGGATACCGGTCCGGGACAGTGAAAGCTCGGACCTGTTTGAAACCATAGTCATCGACCCTAACCAGAATGGTGGGCCGTTTGAAAACCGGAAGGCCCACCGGGGTGTGCGCTGGACAGCTCCAGAATCCCGGGGTGGCCGGTTGACCAGCAGCGATGCTCAGGCGGCGGCCAGTTGGCCAATTTGCTCACGTGTGTCGGCGACCACGGCAGCCAGTCCGTTCCCGGCCACCCAGCCGCCAACGACGGCCAGCCCGCCGGCAGCCGTGCAGGCCTTGCGGATTTCCGCTGCCCGCGCGCGGTGGCCCACGGCCGCGAACGGCAGGGCTCCGCGCCAGCGGACCACGTCCCAGCCCTGCACGTCCTCCTCCGCGATCCGGACAGTGAGGAGCCCGGAGGCGTCACGGAGGGCAGCCGCAAAAAGCTCATCATCAGTTTCGGGGCCGCCCGGCTGCACCGTTGTTTCGGATGGCGATGCCGCTGCCGGGGCAGGTTCGCCGTCCATCCGGCCGTAGGAGAGGCGCACCACGTGCCTCCCCGGACCGGCGGCAGCAGCGAGCCAGTCCCATTTGCCGGTGGCATGCGTCAGGGCCTTAGCCTGGACCCCAGGCGTTTGCGGGGCCACCAGGATTCCGGTTCCACGCGGCCTTGCGTCCAGGTCCGGTTTATCCAGGACCAGCGTCACGAGCTTGACGTCCGGCCCGGAGGCGGGCTTTTTCCCTGCGATGGCAGGAACCGCACCTTCCAGGAGTTCGACGGCGGCGGGTCCGTCCACGGCCATGACCAGCAAGGCGGCGCTATAGGAAGTTCCGGGCGCTTCGACGCGCCAGCCGTCCCGGGTGCGGGCGACAGCCGTGGCGGCAGTGCCCGGCAGCAGCGTCACGCCCAGGCGCTGGAGATCCGATACCAGGGCATCCACCAGGGTGTGCATGCCGCCTTCGAGGCCGGCCACGGCGGAACCTGCCTTGGCCGGCTTACCAGGCTGCGGTGACTGTCCTTGCTGTGCCTGCTGGGCGGCCGGAGCACCGGCGCGGCGGCGTTGCGCCAACACCGCGGCAGCGAGCGAACCGTGTTTCCGCAGGCCTGCACGCAGGCCCGGAGCCACCATGTCGACGTCGAGCAGCCCGGGGTCGGCCGAGTGCACGCCGCCCACCACCGGCGAGACGAGCCGCTCCAGCACCCGCGAGCCCATCCGGGCCCGGACCAGGGCGGCCACGCTGGTAACACCCGCACCGGCGCCTACGGAGGCAGGCAGGAAGCGGTCCAGGGAGGCGCGCAACGAGCCAAGCATGCCCAGGGTGCGGCGAACCTCAGGATCCCAGGGGTTCGCCGGGATGCCCAGGACTCCTGTCCTGGGCAGTTCGCGGGGCCCGTCCGGAAGCTGCACCCACGCACCGCCTGGCCTTGGAGGAACGATCTTTTCGCCCAGGCCGAGCTCTACACAGAGCCGGGCAACGGCGTCGGACCTTGTGGCGAACGACTCGGCGCCGCTGTCCAGCGTGAGCCCGGCAACCGTGTGGCTGCCCACGCAGCCGCCCCACGCCGTCCCCGCTTCAAGGACGGTCACCTCATAACCGGCCGCGGCAAGTTCCCGGGCCGACAGGAGCCCGGAGATTCCGCCGCCCACCACCAGTGCCGGGCCGGGCGCCGCCGGAGAGCTGCCCATGGGTTTACTCCGGCGAGATGGAGTGGATGAGTTTCACGACCCGGGTCAGGACGTCGGGGTCCGTTTCCGGGGGAACCCCGTGGCCGAGGTTCAGGACGTGGCCAGGAGCTGCCGATCCCGCGGCTATGACCTCGCGGACGTGGGCCTCGAGGATTTCCCAGGGGGCCGACAGCAGCGCGGGGTCGATGTTTCCCTGCAGCGGGACGGTTCCGCCCAGGCGGCGGTTTGCCTCATCGAGCGGCAGCCGGTAGTCAACGCCCACGACGTCCACACCGACATCGCGCATTGCAACGAGGAGCTCGGAGGTGCCGGTGCCGAAGTGGATCAGCGGGGCGCCGAGGTGGCGGACATGGTCCAGGGCACGGGCCGACGCCGGCGCAACATATTTCGTGTAGTCGGCCAGTCCCAGCGAACCCGCCCAGGAGTCGAAGAGCTGGGCGGCCGAGGCACCTGCCTCGAGCTGGGCCTGGAGGAACATGCCGGAGGCGTCAGCAGCCCAGTTGGCGAGGGCGGCCCAGGTCTCGGGATCCGCATGCATCATGGTCCGGGGGCCAAGGTGGTCGCGGGACGGCTTTCCCTCCACCATGTAGGCAGCAAGGGTAAACGGTGCACCGGCAAAGCCGATGAGGGGCGTCTTGCCCAGTTCCGCCACCGTGAGCCGAACGGCTTCGCGGATAGGCTCCAGCGCTTCCCAGGTGAGCTGCGGCAGGGCGGCAACGTCGGCCGCTGTGCGCACGGGCTTCTCCAGGACGGGCCCCACCCCGGGAACGATGTCCACTCCGACGCCGGCCAGCTTCAGCGGGATCACGATGTCGGAGAAGAAGATACCGGCATCCACGTCATGGCGGCGCACGGGCTGGAGCGTGATCTCGGACGCCAGTTCAGGGCGGAGGCAGGAGTCCAGCATCGCGATGCCCTCGCGTACCTTCAGGTATTCCGGCAGCGACCGGCCAGCCTGGCGCATGAACCACACGGGACGGCGGGACGGCTTGCCCCCGCGGTACGCCGTGATCAGCGGGGAGTCGGCGGTGCGGCCGTCCATCAATGGATGGTCTGCGGCGAGGGCGCCGGCAGCTGAGACGGCGGGGCTAGGAGTCATGCTTTTGATTGTGCCCAAAAAGAGCAGCAAAAGATAACGACAACCTGTCGCTGTCCGGGCCCGCTTCGGCAAGGTGGCGCGAATCACTGCAGAGTGTGGCGACTATCCTTTCCGGAGGTTGTTCTACCGGACAACGAAAAAGCTATGATTGGTCTGCTGTGGTTCTTTTCTCATTGGTGGCTACACACGCCGACATCGATCTCGAAACCGTTGCTCAGTTGAGCAACGGTTCCTCCGGGATTGCCGCATCCGCGCTGACCGAATCCCCTGCCGTGGCCGGGGCGGTGGTCCTTGCCACCTGCAACCGCTACGAAATCTACGGCGAAGCCCCCAACCCCAACGACGTCGAAGCGGCCCGGGCGGCCCTCGTATCCCGGATCAGCGAGGCCAGCGGCCTGGCCGAACCCCTCGTTTCGCGGTCCTTCAGCACCCGTACCGGACCGGAAGTCACCCAGCACCTGTTCGCCGTCAGCGCGGGACTGGACTCCGCCGTCGTGGGTGAACGTGAAATCGCCGGCCAGGTGCGGCGGGCGCTGATCAACGCCCAGCACGACGGCACCGCCAGCGCCGGCCTGGTCCGGCTGTTCCAGGCGGCCTCGAAGACCGCCAAGGACGTGGGCGCGCAGACCGCCCTTGGTTCCCGCGGGCTTTCCATCGTCTCCGTGGCGCTGGACCTGGCCACCGATCTTTCCGAAAACCCCGACTGGTCCACCAAGAAGGTGGTGCTCTTCGGGACCGGCGCCTACGCCGGCGCCACCATGGCACTGCTGCGCGAGCGCGGCTGCACGGACATTTCCGTCTTCTCCTCATCCGGCCGGGCCGAAGGGTTCGTGGCCTCGCGCGGCGGCGTGGCCCTGGACGCGGACTCCCTGCGTCCCGCCGTGGCTGCTGCCGACGTCATGATCGGCTGCAGCGGCTCGGACACCCGCGTTGAGGCTGATGAACTGTCCCAGGTACGCGCCGACTCCGCGCAGCCCCTGATCGCCATCGACCTGGCCCTCACCCATGACTTCGACCCCGCCGTCGGCGAGCTGGAGGGCGTTGAACTGCTCACCCTTGAGTCGGTGCGGCTCGCGGCACCGCAGGAACAGGCAGAATCACTCGCCCAGGCCAGCGGCATCGTGAAAGGTGCGGCCAAGGCCTTTGAGCAGGAACGCGAGGCCCGCTCTGTCGACTCGGCCATCGTTGCCCTTCGGCGCCACACGATGAACGTGCTGGACGCGGAGATGGAAAAGGTCCGGGCCCGGCACGGCTGCACCGCCGCCGCCGAAGAAGTGGAGTTCGCCCTCCGCCGCATGGTCAAGCAGTTGCTGCACGTTCCCACGGTTCGCGCCCGCGAACTCGCCGCCAACGGCCAGCAGGACGACTACGTGGCTGCGCTGGAGGCGCTGTACGGCATCACGGTCGAACAGCCCGCCGCCTCCCCCACCGCTTCCGCTGCACTGGCCCAGGCCGAGTGCCCGGTGGACCACAAGGGCCGCGAAACCGCCTGAGGTCCCTTCAAGACCCAAGTTGCTCTATCAGATATGGCTCCCAAACCACCGGTTTGGGAGCCATATCTGATAGAGCATGCCGGTCAGTAGACGGGCTTTTCGGGTTCCACGTCGCGCACCCAGGCCAGGATCCCGCCGTCGAGATGGCTGACCCGCTGGTAGCCGGCCTGCCGTGCCGCCGCCAGCACGTTGGCGGACCGGGTCCCGGCCTTGCAGTGGAACACGATGTCCCGGTCCTGCGGAAGTTCGTCCCAGGCCTCACCGGCCAGGATGCGTCCCTGCGGGATGAGCCTGGCCCCATCGATCCGGACAATGTCGTACTCTCCCGATTCCCGGACGTCCACCAGCTCGAAGTCCTTGAGCCCGGCCTTCCGGGACGCCAGCATGGTGGCCAACTGGGTGGCAGTGACGGTGTGTTCGATATCGGCCTGCGCTGCCGGGGCAATGCCGCAGAACGCCTCGTAGTCCGTAAGTTCGGTGATGGGTTCCGCGGCGGGGTCCTTGGCCACGCGGATCTCGCGCCAGCTGCCGCCCAAGGCGTCGAACAGTGCCACGCGTCCAAGCAGGGAACGTCCGACGCCGGTAATCAGCTTTACGGCTTCGGTCACCATCAGCGATCCCACGGCAGCGCACAGCATGCCGAACACACCTCCCTCACCGCAGGAAGGGACGGAGCCCGCCGGCGGCGCCTCCGGATACAGGTCGCGGTACGTGGGGCCGTGCTTTTCCCAGAAGACGCTGACCTGGCCGTCGAATCGGAAGATGGAACCCCACACGTAGGGCTTGCCCAGGATGGCGGCGGCGTCATTGACCAGGTAGCGCGTGGCGAAGTTGTCGGCACCGTCGAGGATGAGGTCGTAGCCGCTGAACAGCCCTAGGGCGTTGGACGAGTCCAGGCGCACGTTGTGCAGCCGGACGTCCACCAGCGGGTTCAGCTCCGCAATGGTATCCCGCGCCGATTCGATTTTGGGCCGTCCGACGTCGCTCACACCATGGATCACCTGGCGCTGCAGGTTGCTCAGGTCCACCACGTCGTCGTCAATGATTCCAATGGTGCCCACACCCGCTGCGGCAAGGTACAGCAGTGCCGGGGCGCCCAGGCCGCCGGCGCCGATCACCAGCACCTTGGCGTTCTTGAGCCTCCGCTGCCCCAGGGCACCAATCTCGGGAATGATCAGGTGCCGGGAATACCGTTCCACCTCGTCAGGAGTCAGGTCCGCAGCCGGTTCCACCAGTGGATCGAGGGAAATAGTTGAAACATTTGCGGTGAAAGACGAAGCCATACTTCAATGTATGCCCCGGGATACCGCCAGGTCATATTACCCCGCAGTAAAGTGAAGGTAACTGCAATGGAAAGAAGGATAACTGTGGTCCCTGAAGCACGGGCCGACCGCCCGCCCGCAGCCGAACCGCAAACTCCCTCCCGCCCCGCAGGCCAACGGTCCGCCCGGCTGCCCCGGGATGAGCGCCGTGCCCAGCTCCTTGCTGCGGCCCAGGAAGTGTTCGTTGCCAACGGTTACCACGGCGCTGCCATGGACGAGATCGCGGAAACCGCCCATGTGAGCAAACCGGTGCTGTACCAGCACTTCCCTTCCAAGCGCGACCTGTACCTCGCCCTGCTGGAAAGCCACCTGGCGTCCCTGACCGAACTGATGCTGGGGGCACTGAACTCCACCACGGACAATGACGAACGCGTCCAGGCCGTCATGCGTGCGTACTTCCACTTCATCGCCAGCGACGACCAGGCCCACCGGCTGGTCTTCGAATCGGACCTGATCAACGACCCCGACGTCAGCTCCCGGCTGGAAACCTTCAACCGCACCTTCGCCGATGCCATTGCACGGGTCATCGCGGAAGACACCAAACTCCCCCATCTCGAGGCGGAACTGCTGGGCCGCGGTCTGGCCGGAATGGCGCAGGTCAGCGCCCGGTACTGGCTGGAAACCGACGGCAACCTGGACCTCGATGTGGCCAGCGACCTCATCTACCGTTTAGCTTGGCGCGGAATCTCTCGCTTCCCCAAAGAGTCCTAGACTACAAATAAGACAACACCTCGTAGAGAAGTACGAGAACTTCACAGGCTGGGAGGCCCCCTTGGAAATTAAGATCGGCGTTCAGAACGTTGGCCGCGAAATCGTACTGGAATCGACCCAGGATGCCGAGACGGTGGCCAAGGTTGTCGGCGAGGCCATCAGCGAAGGCAATGAGCTGCGCCTCAAGGATGACAAGGGACGCCTGATCATCGTTCCGGGGAATGCCCTGGCGTACGTGGAAATCGGGGCAGAAGAGGTCCGCCGCGTGGGCTTCGGCCAGTTCTAGCCTGCGCCTGAAAGGGAGCATCCATGCTTTCGTTGACCATCGTGGTGCTGGTTGCAGCCGCCGGCGGTGTCATTGTCTGGGCCAATGACAAGCGCCATGCCAAGTACGGCGCCGTGCTGCCGGCGGGGATCGCCGTGGCTGTCGCGGCGCTGGCATGGATCATCCTCATGGCGGCCGGCTTCGGCTATCTGCCCGGCTTGACCTGGCTCCCCTGGGTCCTGCCCATGGTCCTTGGCATTGCTGCCGCCATCGGTGCTGTGGTCTATTTGGGCCGCACCCGCACCCGCCACGACATGGAGCGGCTGACCGCCATCCTGCGGCGCTAAGGCATCCGTAAACGGCCTGTGGCCACCACCCATCCGGGTGGTGGCCACAGCTGTTTAAGGTCCGCGGTCAGAGGAACTCCGCCCGGCCCTCCATTGCCGACGAGGCGAGGGCATGCTCCCTGCGGGGGATGCGCCCGGCCGCCCGGGCCATCCTGCCGGCGATCACGGCGTGTTTGAACGCCTCGCCCATAAGGGCGGGGTTCTGCGCCCGCGTCACGGCAGTGGCCAGCAGTACGGCGTCACAGCCCAGCTCCATGGCAAGGGCGGCGTCCGACGCCGTACCGATGCCTGCATCCAGGACCACCGGAACCGACGCACGCGAAACGATGAGCTCGATGTTGTGCGGGTTCAGGATCCCCAGGCCGGTGCCGATAGGGGCGCCCAGGGGCATCACGGCGGCGGCGCCGAGGTTTTCGAGCCGCAGCGCAAGTACGGGGTCATCGTTGGTGTAGGCGAACACCTTGAAGCCTCGGTTCACCAGCTGCTCCGTGGCTTCCACGAGCTCCACGGCGTCCGGCAGGAGGGTCTGCTCGTCGGCGATGACCTCGAGCTTCACCCAGTCCGTTTCCAGGGCTTCCCGCGCGAGTTCCGCTGTGAGCACAGCATCCCTGGCGGTGAAGCAGCCGGCGGTGTTGGGCAGCACCCGGATCCCGTGGTCCACCAGCAGCTGGAACAGCGAGCCGGTTTCGGCGGGTGAGTAGCGCCGCATGGCCACGGTGGTCAGGGCGGTGCCGGAGGCCAGGAGTGCTGCGCCCAGGCCATCCAGGCTGGGCGCCCCGCCGGTGCCCATAATGAGGCGGGATTCCAGGGCGACGCCGTCAATCACCAGGGCGTCGCCGGCACCGGGGTTTCCGGCGGGGTTGATGGTGCTGGTTTCGGTCATGGCGTCAGCCTCCCTGTACTGCTGTAACGAGTTCGATGTCGTCGCCCTCGGCGAGCGCCGTGGCGAACCATTGGCTGCGCGGCACCACCTGGGCGTTATGGGCGACGGCGACGCCCAGCTTCCCGCCGTCCGTCGCCTGCCCGTTGTCAGCCAGCGGGCGTCCGGTGACCTGGCTGACGAGTGTGGTGATGGAGGCGCCGTCGGCCACCGTGTGCGGGTTTCCGTTGAGGGTGATGTTCACGCTGTTTCCTTGGTGTGGGTGCCATTGTCGTGGAGGCCGTGGGTGGCCGTTCCCAGGCCGGAGAACCGGCCCGGGCGGAAGGGGACCCAGCGGGGGTCGGCTTTTCCGTCGAGCAGATCCGTGCAGATCGCTGCTGCAGCGGGTGTGAGCAGGACGCCGTGCCGGAAAAAACCGGTGGCGATGATGAGCCCCGGAACGTAACCGGCTTCCGTTGCGGACCCTTCGCTTCTTAAGGCCAGGTCCACCGGCACCCTTCCCAGCAGCGGCGCATTGTCCGGGGTTCCCGGGCGGGCCCGGGCCGTGCACTCCAGAAGTTCGAGCTCGGCGACCGCGGGCACCAGCGCCTGGGCATCGCGCAGCAGCTGGTAGACGCCGCCGGCACTGACGGCGTCGGACAGGGCGTCCTCGCGCTGGGTGGCTCCGATCACCACGGTCCCGTCCCGGCGCGGAACGATGTACACCGGAACTCCGTGCACCAGTCCCCGCACCGTTGCGGTCACCAGGGGCTGGAGGTGGCCGGGCACTGCAAGCCGGAGGATGTCCCCGTGGACGGGACGCAGGGGCAGCTCGAGGCCATGGGGGAGGTCCGCGAGCGCCCCCGCCTGCAGCCCGTTGGCCACCACGGTTTCCGCTGCCAGGACGGTGCCGCCACCGGCGAGCCGAACCCCCGTAACGATGCCGTCCTCCCACAACAGCCCGCTTGCCCGCTCCGGCACTGCGTAACCGTCCACTGCCCCTGCCACGGCCAGGTGGTGCGTTTCGCGGACGCCGCCGGCCAGTGCCAGCCGCAGGGCCGCCACCAGCCGGCGGGGATCCACCTGGTGGTCCCCCGGGGTATCGAGGGCGCAGGCGATGGCGGGGCTGAGGAGGGGTTCGCGTTTGCGGGCCTCCCGGACGGTCAAGGGTTCCACGGACAGCCCGCTCGCCTGTTGAACTGTGCGCAGGTCCATCAGGGCGCGGCGGTCGGCGGCGTCGGCACCCACGGCGAGTGTCGGCGTCGTGAGGTATCCGGAATCCGTGCCCGATGCATCGGCGACGGCGGCCGCGAATGCCGGCCACCGTGACGATGCCTCCAGCATGAGTTCCAGGAGGTCCTCCTCCTGGTAGTGCAGTTCGCTCACGGGGGCCAGCATGCCGGCGGCAGCCCAGCTCGCGCCGGAACCTGGCGCGTCGTCAATGAGGACGACGGAGCGTCCGGAACGCTGCACTTCCCAGGCGATACCGTGTCCCACCACTCCCCCGCCAATGACGGCGACGTCGGCACGAAGGGTGGAGGGAATGGACGCATCAACGGACGAGGGCTGGGTGGTGCCGGGGGTACGCATCTGGGTTCCTTCCCTACGCCGGCATTAACCGGATCAGGTCAAGCGGTCGGCTCTGACGCCCTCTCAGCCCGGCGCTTTGTGACAGCTGCCGCGGGCTCCCGCAGTACCTCCCCAGTTTAGAGGAATTAGGCTTGCAGGCATGAATGCGACCACCCCTTCCCTTCCCGCAGGTTCCCACGCTCCGGCCGGCGGAGTTGCCAATGCCGAGGTTGTCAACGCCCGCGACAGCGAGGCCCTCAAGGCTGCCCGCCTGTATCTCTGCACCGATGCACGGCGGGACCGCGGCGATTTTGCGGAGTTCGTGGACGCGGCATTTGCCGGCGGCGTGGACATCATTCAGCTGCGCGACAAGACCATCGAGGCAGCCGAGGAACTGGACCTTTTGGCTGTGCTGAAGGAAGTGGCGGTGCGGCACGGCAAGCTGTGGGCGGTCAACGACCGCGCCGACATCGCTGTGCTTTCCGGGGCCCCGGTGTTCCATATCGGCCAGAAGGACCTGCCGCTGGCGGCCGCACGCACGCTGGTCGACGGCAACGCCGCCATCGGACTCTCCAGCCATACACCCGAACAGGTGGATGCCGCCCTTGCCGCAACTGCCGCACCGTCCGGGCTGGACTACTTCTGCGTGGGCCCCGTCTGGGCTACGCCCACCAAACCCGGCAGGGCCGCCGTCGGTCCCGAACTGGTCAAGTACGCGGCCGAGGCGTCACGGCAGGCTGCGGACCCGGTGCCCTGGTTTGCCATCGGCGGCATCGACCACGGCAACGTCCGCCATGTGGCGGAGGCGGGTGCGCGCAGGATCGTGGTGGTCCGGGCCATCACCGAAGCCCCTGATCCCGCCGCCGCTGCTGCCTCCCTCCTCGACGCGCTGGACGCTGCCGGTTCCTGAGCCTGCTTAATCGCGGAACTTGGGGCTACGCTGAATTTTGTGTCACATCATCGGCTGGCTCCCAACGTCCACGACCATAAGAACGCCTTGGAAGAGGCGTTGGGCCTGCTGCGGACGGAGCTTGAGCTTCCGGGTCCTTATCCCGCCGAAGCCGTGGAAGACGCCCTGGCTGCCGTTGCGGCGCTGCAGCTGCCGTCCTACGACCTGACCGCCGTCGAGTTTGTCACCATCGACCCGGCGTCCTCCACGGACCTGGACCAGGCAGTGTTCATTGAATTGGACGGGGATGGCTACCGCGTGATGTACGCGATCGCCGATGTTCCAGCCTTCGTTGCGCCGGGAGGCCCCCTGGACGCGGAGACGCGGCGGCGCGGACAGACGTTCTACGCTCCTGACGGCCGGATCCCGCTTCACCCGGAGATCATCAGCGAAGGGGCCGGGAGCCTGCTGCCCGGCCAGGAGTGTTCGGCCTTCGTCTGGGATTTCACGCTCGACGGCGAAGCAACCGTACTGACGGTCAGCGTCCGTCGCGCGCGGGTCCGCAGCCGCGACAAGCTCAGCTACCGGGGCGCCCAGGCAGCCCTCGACGCCGGGACCGCCCCGCCCGTGCTCCAGCTGCTCCGTGAGGTGGGCCTGAAGCGGGTGGCACTGGAACGGGCGCGTGAAGGTGCAAGCCTGAACATGCCTGAGCAGGAGATTGTCCAGCTGCCCGACGGCGGCTACCGGATTGACGCTGTTCCACAGCTTCCGGTGGAGGACTGGAACGCGCAGATTTCGCTGATGACCGGGATGGCGGCGGCGCAGCTCATGCTGGAGGGCAAGGTGGGCATCCTGCGCACCATGCCGGCCCCGGACGAACGGTCCCTGAAGCATTTTCGCCTGCAGACCGGGGTGCTGGGCAGGCCATGGGACGGCGAAGTCAGCTATGGCGAGTATCTGCGGTCCCTGGACCCCACCGATCCGCGGCAGCTGGCCATCATGCATTCGGCAGGCATGCTGTTCCGCGGAGCCTCCTACACCGCCTTCGACGGGACCGTCCCCGAGGATGGGATCCAGTCCGCCATCGGCGCTGCCTATGCCCACACCACCGCGCCGCTGCGCCGGTTAGTGGACCGCTTCGTGCTGGTCATCTGCGAGGCCCTGAGCAACGGCGGCGATGTTCCCGGCTGGGCGCGGGAGGCCCTGCCGCTGCTGCCGGGCATCATGGCAGGCTCGGACCAACTGGCGTCACGGATGGAACGCCTGGCCCTGGATACCGTGGAGGCGGCCCTGCTGCTGAACCACATCGGGCAGGAGTTCGACGCGATCGTGATCTCCGGGTCCAAGCCGCAGAACGGGAACAGTAACGGCAACGGGAAAAACGGCAAGTACGGCAACGGCAGCTCCGGGATCATCCAGATTGCCGAACCCGCAGTGACGGCGCGCTGCGCCGGCGAGCTGGAGTCCGGCACCAAGGTCCGGGTCCGGCTGGTGTCCTCAGACATCACCACGCGGGAGATCCACTTCGAACTCGTCTCCTAAAGGGCCGGCGGAACGCCCCGGGCGGGAGGAAACCGTGTTTCCACGCCCATGCGGCTAGACTTGAAGGGTAGAACTGGATGCCCGGTCGTTGATTTCCTCGATTTGAAACCAACAAGCCCGCCCCTACGCGATCTTGAGATTTACCCGTTGGTCACCAGTGCCAGCATTTAGATAGCCCGCGATCGGCTTCCACTGGAATCGCTTGCGCGCCTGAGCGTGCTCCGGAGCGGCCAGCTTTGGCCGGCCCGTTGAGCAGGCAGCGCCATTGCCCAAATGAATAAGGAAACTCCCCTGTGAGTGAATTGCATACCCACCAGCTCCTCAGCGATGAGTCCGGCACGGAAACTATCGAGCCGGAAGAAACCATCATCTCCGACGAGACGCCCCACGAGATCGCGGAGAAGTCCTTTGCCGACTACAACGTGCGCGCGGACATCGTTGAGTCCCTGGCGGACGCCGGGATTACCCACCCGTTCCCCATCCAGGCCATGACCCTGCCGGTGGCTCTTGCCGGCCATGACATCATCGGCCAGGCCAAGACCGGCACCGGCAAGACCCTCGGCTTCGGTATTCCCGCACTGCAACGGGTCATCGGCCAGGACGACCCCGGGTACGCCAAGCTCGCCGTTCCCGGAGCCCCGCAGGCCCTCGTGATCGTCCCCACCCGTGAGCTCGCCGTGCAGGTGGCCAGCGACCTGCAGACGGCATCCCGCAAACGCAACGCCAGGATCACCACCATCTATGGTGGCCGCGCCTACGAGCCCCAGGTTGAGGCGCTCAAGCAGGGTGTCGAGGTAGTGGTGGGCACCCCCGGGCGCCTGATCGACCTGTACAAGCAGAAGCACCTGAGCCTGAAGAATGTGAAGCTCGTGGTCCTCGACGAGGCCGACGAAATGCTGGACCTCGGCTTCCTGCCGGACGTTGAGACCCTCATCGCCGGCACCCCTGCGGTCCGCCAGACGCTCCTGTTCTCGGCTACCATGCCCGGCCCGGTCATTGCCATGGCGCGCCGCTACATGACCCAGCCCACCCATATCCGCGCAGCGGATCCCGAGGACGAGGGCCTGACCAAGCGGGACATCCGCCAGCTCATTTACCGTGCCCACAGCATGGACAAGACCGAGGTGGTGGCCCGCATCCTGCAGGCCCGCGGCCGCGGACGGACCATCATCTTCACCAAGACCAAGCGCACCGCCGCCAAAGTGGCCGAGGAACTGGTGGACCGCGGCTTCGCGGCCGCCGCCATCCACGGAGACCTGGGCCAGGGCGCCCGCGAACAGGCTCTGCGCGCGTTCCGCAACAACAAGGTGGACGTCCTGGTGGCCACGGACGTGGCTGCCCGCGGCATCGACGTTGACGACGTGACCCACGTGATCAACTACCAGTGCGTGGAAGACGAGAAGATCTACCTGCACCGGGTGGGCCGCACCGGACGCGCCGGCAACAAGGGCACCGCCGTCACATTCGTTGACTGGGACGACATGCCGCGCTGGGCGCTGATCAACAAGGCCCTGGGCCTGAGCGTTCCGGAGCCCGTGGAAACCTACTCATCCTCGCCGCACCTGTACACGGATCTTGACATCCCCGAGGGCACCAAGGGCCGCCTGCCGCGCGACAAGCGCACCCTGGCCGGCGTCGATGCCGAGGTGCTTGAGGACCTGGGCGAAACCGGCAAGAAGAACAGCCGCGGCGGCCGTGACGCAGGCCGCTCACGCGACCGGGACGGCCGTGGACGGGAAAGCCGAAGCGGCAACCGCGAAGGTGCCCGCAGCAGTGACTCCGCTGGCCGCTCAGGTGAGCGCCGCCGTCGTACGCCGGACTCTGCAGCAGCTCCTGCCGCCGAAGCTGCAGCACCCGCAGCGGACGCCGAAAAGCCGAACCGCGCCCGCCGCAGCCGGACCCGCACCCGCCGACGCAACGGCGAAGTGGTGGCCGGCGCCGACAAGGGCACGCAGCCTGGCAACTCCGAGGGCTAACTGCCCCGATGACTGACACTGTTTGGGCGCCGGACGGCGGCAGCCTGGTGGTGCACGCGGACAACGCGGAGTACCTCCCCACGCTGCCGGACGGCGCCTTCACACTGATTTACGTGGACCCGCCCTTTAACACGGGCAGGCCGCAGCAGCGCCAGCAAACCCGTATGGTGGTCAACGCTGACGGCGGCGGGGACCGGGTGGGTTTCAAGGGCCGCTCCTACGACACCATCAAGGGCGCCCTGCACCGCTACGACGACGCGTTCAGCGACTACTGGTCCTTCCTGGAACCCAGGCTCGTGGAGGCCTGGCGGCTCCTGGCCGACGACGGAACCCTGTACCTGCACCTGGACTACCGCGAGGTGCACTACGCCAAGGTCATGCTGGACGCCATCTTTGGCCGGGAATGCTTCCTGAACGAGATCATCTGGGCCTACGACTACGGCGCGCGTGCGAAAAACCGGTGGCCCACCAAGCACGACAACATCCTGGTGTACGTCAAGAACCCGGCCAAGTACCACTTCAACAGCGCCGAGGTGGACCGTGAACCCTACATGGCGCCCGGCCTGGTGACCCCTGCCAAACGGGAGCTGGGAAAGCTGCCCACCGACGTCTGGTGGCACACGATTGTCTCCCCCACCGGCAAGGAAAAGACCGGCTACCCCACGCAGAAGCCGGAGGGCCTGGTCCGCAGGGTGGTCGCCGCATCGTCCCGCCCCGGGGACTGGTGCCTGGACTTCTTCGCCGGCTCCGGCACCCTGGGGGCAGTGGCCGCGAAGCTGGGCCGGAAGTTCGTGTGCGTGGACCAGAACCAGCCGGCCATCGACATCATGGCCAAGCGGCTCGGTGCGCACGCCACCCTGGTAACCCGCCAGCCCAGCTAGGTAACGTCAGGGGCGGACGACGGCAGTTCCCGTGCCGAGTTCCTCGATCCGCGCCAGCATGCCGGCGGCAGTGAGGTTCTCCCCGAGCAGGTTGGGTTTGCCGGTTCCGTGGTAGTCGGAGGAACCGGTGACCAGCAGGTCATGCTTCGCCGCGAGCCTGCGGAGGAAGTCCCGGCCCTCTTCCGGATTGTCCCGGTGATCGATCTCCAGGCCTGCCAGGCCGGCGTCGATCATCTCGCGGTACGTGCGCTCCCCCACGATCCTCCCCCGGGCAGAAGCCACGGGGTGGGCGAACACCGGCACGCCGCCGGCGGCACGGACAAGTTCGACGGCGGTGGCAGGGTCTGGAGCGTAGTGCGGGATGAAGTACCGCGAGCGGGAGGTCAGAATGGAGGCGAAAGCCTCCGAACGGTCCTCCACCACCCCTGCGGCGACGAGGGCATCCGCGATATGCGGACGGCCAAGGGTGGCACCGGGCGCGACATGGTGGATCACGTCGTCCCAGGTAAGCGGGTAATCCTCCGCCAGGATGGTCACCATCCGCTCAGCCCGGGTCTGCCGGGAATCCTTGGCTTTGGTGATCTCTTCCAGGAGGCCGGGATGGGTGGGATCGTGCAGGTAGCTCAAAAGGTGGACGCTGATGCCCTCCTCGGTCCGGCACGACACCTCCATGCCAGGAACCAGGGCCACGCCGTACCTTGCAGCGGCCGCGGAAGCCTCCGCCCAACCTGCCGTCGAATCATGGTCGGTCAGCGCCACCACGTCCAATCCCGCGCGGGCAGCAGAGGCCATGACATCGGCAGGGGTCTCGGTGCCATCGGAGACGTTGGAGTGGGCATGCAGGTCAATCCTCACTTATCCAGCGTAGTGGACCGGGGACTAGAGACCGGGGAGGCCTGTTCGCTTAGCCGCGAAGCTGGTGAGACGATGGTGCCGTGAACGATGCCGAAAACACCCAAAACTCTGCTTCCCAGCCGTTGGAAGAGCGCGTCAACAACCGCTCCCAGCGGCCCAGTTCCAACGCGTTCAAGGCCTTCATGGCCAGCAACTGGGCACCTTCCAGCCAGGAGCTTCCGCAACTGGACGCCGTCGCCCCCTATGCCGCAAACCGGCGCAAGGCGATCTCCTCCCTGTTCAAGGGCGAACGCCTGGTCATCCCCGCGGGGCCGTTGAAGGTGCGGTCGAATGACTGCGACTACCGTTTCCGCCCGCACTCCGGCTTCGCACACCTCACCGGGCTCGGGCTGGACCACGAGCCCGACGCTGTCCTGATCCTGGAACCGGTCAAGGAGGGAACGGGCGACGACGGCGGGAACCACCGCGCCACGCTTTATTTCCGGCCACTGGCCGGCCGGGACACGGAACAGTTCTACGCGGATTCCCGCTCCGGCGAATTCTGGATTGGTGCGCGCCCCACCCTCGAAGAGTTCGAGGCCCGCCTGGGGCTGGCCACCGCGCACATCGACCAACTGGAAACAGCCGTCACCAAGGACGTGGGCGCCCCGGAAATCGGCGGCATCTCCATCCGCTTGGTCCGCAAAGTCGACGAGAACATCGACGCCCTGGTGGACACCGCACGGTACAACACTGCCAGGGACCCCGAGAACCTGGACCTGGGCGTCCTGGATGCCCTGGACGAGAAGCTCAGCGAGGCCCTCTCCGAACTGCGCCTGCTCAAGGACGAGTGGGAAATCGAGCAGATGAAGATCGCGGTGTCCGCCACCGTGGAAGGCTTTGAAGAGGTTGTTAAGGCTTTGCCGCGCGCCCTCACCCACGCCCGCGGCGAGCGCGTGGTGGAGGGAGCGTTCTTTGCCCGGGCCCGCGAGGTGGGGAACGAACTCGGCTACGACACCATCGCGGCGTCCGGCAACAACGCCACCGTGCTGCACTGGACCCGCAACACCGGCCGCATCCATGCCGGCGAACTCCTGCTCCTGGACGCGGGCGTCGAGGCCGACTCCCTCTACACCGCAGACATCACCCGGACACTTCCGGCCAGCGGCTCCTTCAGCGACATCCAGCGCAAGGTGTACCAAGCGGTCCTGGATGCCGCCGACGCCGGTTTCGCCGCTGCCCAGCCGGGAACCAAGTTCCGGGACATCCATACTGCCGCCACCACGGTCCTGGCCGAGCGTTTGGCCGAGTGGGGAATCCTGCCCGTCACTGTGGAGGAAGCGATCAGCCCCGAAGGCCAGCAGCACCGGCGCTGGATGCCGCACGGCACCAGCCACCACCTTGGACTGGACGTGCATGACTGCGCGCAGGCCAAGCGGGAGCTCTACCTCGACGGCGTCCTCACCGAAGGCATGGTGTTCACCATTGAGCCGGGCCTGTACTTCAAGAAGGAAGACCTGGCGATCCCGGAGGAGTACCGCGGCATCGGCATCCGGATCGAGGACGACATCCTGATGACTGCCGATGGCCCGGTAAACCTCAGCGCCGCCCTGCCACGCAATGCGGAGGACGTGGAGGACTGGATGGCCGGCATCTACCGGACCGAAGAAGCCTGACGCGGCAGAAATTACAAAGAGGCGGGACCGCCGGATTCTTTCCGGCGGTCCCGCTTTTTGTATGCCCTGCTGTCAGGCCCTGTAAATCTGTTGGCTGTTACTGCCGGTTTTCGCCCTGGTGCTGGTCGCCGTCGGACACGTGACGTTCTTCCGCACGATGTTCTCCACCGTGCTGTTCCGCACCATGTTCCGGGCTCTGACCCGGACTTTGCTGCCCGGCATCTGCGGCAGGTCCCTGCGGGAGCCGGACACCGTACTGCGGGCGTCCGTCCGGCAGGTCCGGATAGCGGGCCGAACGGACGGGCTGCTGCTGCTGACCGCCCCCATACTGCTGGCCGCCGTCGTGCGGGTGAGCCTGTCCGTCCTGGGCCGATGAGCCGTGCTCTGATCCCTCGCGGGACGGGGACGTATCGTTGACCGCGCCTTGCCGCTGGCCGTAGGGATCGTTCCAACCGGCCGGACGCGCAGGCCCCTGCTGCTGCGGATGCTGCTGCTGATAGGGCTGGTTGTAGTAGTCGTTCTGCGTGTAGGGGCCATGGGCCGAGGCAGCGTCGGAACGGGACATCGGCAGCTGCTGCAGCAGGCGCCGGGCCTCATGGGCTGCTTCGGGGGCCACGATGACGTCGTAGCTAGTTGCCACCACCTGGCTGGTGGACGTGAAGTCACGCTTGCCGCGCTGCATGGCGTAGGTGACGATGCCGAAGAGCATGAAGAAGGCGGCACCCATCAGCACCGACGTCATGATCGAAAAGTATCCGGGGGAAGGCGCGAAAAACGACAGCATGACTCCCACGAACAGGCCAAACCACATGCCGCTCAGTGCCCCCGAAAGCGCCACCCGGGGGTAGCTCAGCCGCCCCGTCACCCGCTCCACCATCTTCAACTCATTGCCGACGATGGAGACCATCTGGACCGGGAACTGCTGGTCTGCCAGGTAGTCCACCGCTTTTTGGGCGTCGAGGTAGGAGGTGTAGGAGCCAACGGTGTCACCGGTGGGAACGGCCCGGGCATCGTCCGGTCCGCTCGGGGCGCCGGCCTTGGGTGCACCAAATAAGTTCGACATAGTCCCATTCTTGCCCATCAAGGTGGGTACTGCCTGTAAATTCAGCTAAAAGAGAGCAGACTCGGTAGCCTGTAGTGGTGAGCACAACACCTACACGCGTCTTCGTGGCGCGCCTTCTGGGCCTCGATGTCTTCGACCCGCTGGGCGACCGGCTGGGCCGGCTGCGCGATGTTGTTGTGCTGTCCCGGGGAACCCAGGGCGCCCCGCACGTGGTGGGCATCGTGGTGGAAGTTCCGGGCAAGAAGCGCGTCTTCGTGCCCATGACCCGCATCACCTCGATCGACCAGACCCAGGTCATCTGCACCGGCCTGGTCAACCTGCGCCGGTTTGAGCAGCGCGGCGCGGAAACCCTGGTGGTGGCCGAGATGTTCGACCGGCGCGTCACCCTCCGTGACGGCAGCGGCGACGCCACCATCGAAGACATCGCCATTGACCAGCACAGGTCCCGTGACTGGTTCGTGAGCAAGCTCTTCGTCCGGCGCGGACACTCGCTGTCACCCCTGAGCCGGCTGCGCCGCAACGAGACCCTGATCATCGACTGGGCGGATGCCCAGCAGGGCCAGAAGACCGAGCCGCAGGCCGCCACCCAGTTCGTGGCCAACCACGAGGACCTCAAACCCGCCGACTTCGCCGAGGCGCTCCAAGAGATGAGCGACAAGCGCCGCTTCGAGGTGGCCAGCGAACTGCAGGACGAACGCCTGGCGGACGTCCTCCAGGAACTCCCGGAGGACGACCAGGTGGAGATCCTCTCCGCCCTGGATGTCCAGCGCGCAGCCGACGTCCTGGAGGAGATGGACCCGGACGACGCCGCCGACCTCCTCGGTGAGCTCCCCTCCGCGCAGGCCGAGGAACTACTCCAGCTGATGGAGCCCGAAGGCGCCGAGGACGTGCGCCGCCTGCTCGAATACGACGAGGACACGGCCGGTGGCCTCATGACCCCCGTGCCGGTCATCCTCCCCCCGGAAGCCACCGTGGCCGAAGCCCTGGCCCACGTCCGGCGCGAGGAGCTCTCCCCGGCACTGGCGTCGTCGATCTTCATTGCCCGGCCGCCGCTGGAAACGCCCACGGGCCGCTTCCTGGGCGTGGTGCACATCCAGCAGCTGCTGCGCTTCCCGCCGTTCGAGGCACTGGGAAACCTGGTGGACAAGAACCTCGAGCCGTTGTCCGACCAAGCGCACATCAGCGAAGTGGCGCGGACCCTGGCTACCTATAACTTGAACTCCCTCCCGGTGATCAATGACGCCGGCCGGCTTGTGGGGGCGGTGACTGTTGATGACGTATTGGATCATTTGTTGCCCGACGACTGGCGCGCCCATGATGGCGAAGCCCCGATAAGAAGGCTCGGTGGCCGCATTGGCTGATATCAGTGCTCCGAAGAACCCCAACCAGCGGAACCTGGCCAAAGCGGAATCAAAAGGCAGCCTCGACACACCCCTGAGCGGCAGGCAGCGGATCCTGCCCACGTTCCGCCCGGACCCCGATGCATTCGGGCACGCCACCGAGGCCTTTGCCCGCTTCATGGGTACGCCCCAGTTCCTGGTCTACATGACGGTGTTCTGCATCTTCTGGCTCGGCTGGAACACGTGGGCTCCCGTGGAATGGCAGTTCGACTCGCGGGACCTTGGTTTCACCCTGCTGACCCTGATGCTGTCACTGCAGGCCTCCTACGCCGCACCCCTGCTGCTGCTGGCGCAGAACCGGCAGGATGACCGCGACCGCGTCTCGCTGCAGCAGGACCGCCAGCGTGCCGAGCGCAACCTGTCCGACACCGAGTACCTCACCCGGGAGCTTGCCTCCCTTCGGATCGCCCTGCGCGAAGTGGCCACCCGCGACTACGTCCGCGCCGAACTGCGCTCCCTCCTTGAGGACCTGCTCGAAGCCCAGGAGGAGCTGCGCACCCACGACGACACCGGCCCGGGTTCCCACGAACCACCGCGGGACAAGGTCAAGGACAAACTGCGCGAACAACGGGACCGGCAGCGCAGCCCGCGTACCCAGCAGATCCCCCGGGTCAAACCCGGCCACTCTGCCCAATGACCGCCAGGCCGTCCACTGACCGGCGGTCCGCAACCGCATGAAAGCCGAGGCTCCTCCCATGAGCGCCCCCATCGATCCCGCAACAGCAGGCAAGTCCCCGCTGCACCCCGCCGTCAACGAGGCCCTGGCCACGGTCATCGACCCTGAACTGCGCCGCCCCATCACTGAGCTGGGCATGGTGGATTCCGTCCAGGTGTCCGACGACGGCAAGGTCACCGTAGCGGTCCTGCTCACCATCGCCGGCTGCCCGCTGCGGGACACCATTACCGCCGATTCCCAAAAGGCCCTTTTCGCTGTTCCGGGCGTCACCGCCGTAGACGTCGAACTGAAGGTGATGGACCAGGCGCAGCGCGACGCGCTCAAGGAGAAGCTGCGCGGCGCGGGCGGGCAGCGCAGCATCCCGTTCAATGAACCCGGCTCGCTCACCAGGGTCTACGCCGTGGCCAGCGGCAAGGGCGGAGTGGGCAAGTCCTCCGTCACCGTCAACCTGGCCAGCGCCCTGGCCGCCCAAGGCCTCCGCGTGGGCATCGTGGACGCGGATGTGTACGGCTTCTCCGTCCCCGCGCTGATGGGGATCACGCAGAAACCCACCCAAGTGGACGATATGATCCTTCCCCCGGTTGCGTACGGGGTGAAGGTGATCTCCATCGGCATGTTCGTCAGCGGCAATAAGCCGGTCGCCTGGCGCGGACCCATGCTGCACCGGGCCCTGGAACAGTTCCTCACCGACGTCTACTTCGGCGATCTGGATGCCCTGTTCCTGGACCTTCCGCCGGGCACGGGTGACATTGCCATCTCCGTTGCGCAGCTGCTGCCCAAGGCCGAGATCCTGGTGGTCACCACACCCCAGGCCGCGGCAGCGGACGTCGCAGAACGGGCCGGTGCCATTGCCACACAGACCGGCCAGAAAATCGCAGGCGTCATTGAGAACATGTCCTACCTGGAGATGCCCGACGGCGGCCGGATGGAGCTGTTCGGAAGCGGTGGCGGGGCAGTCCTCACCGAACGCCTCAGCGCCACGGTAGGGGCGGACGTTCCGTTGCTGGGCCAGATTCCCCTGGACATCCAGTTGCGGGAAGGCGGGGACTCGGGGGTGCCGATCGTCCTGGGCCAGCCGGGCTCGGCGGGCGCGATGGCGCTGGCGGCAATCGCAGGGCAGTTGGCGGCCAAACCCCGTGGGCTGGCCGGGATGAAACTGGGGCTGCAGCCCCGGTAATCAGTAAGCCCCGTTGACCACTAATTGCCGCCGGGCGGTGAGCCCCGTGGGGCGGCAGGCCTAGGTGGCTTCGGTGTCGAACGGCGCTGTCTCGCCCGGCGCCAGCCGCTCCACGACCCTTTCGGGCCGCGCAGGAGCCGACTCCGCGGCTGCCGCCGCGCCGGAAACTGCAGCGACGGCGGCCGGGGCGTTGGCGCTCACCGGCTTGGTGTCGTCGTCGAGGAGTGCTTCCTTGATGATGCGTCGGGGATCGTACTGGCGCGGATCGTACTTCTTCCAGTCGACATCGTCGATGTCGATGCCCACTTCTTCCTTGATCTGCTCGCGGGCACCGTTGGCCATGCGGCGGACTTCCTTGACCAGGTTCGCCAGCTTCTGGGTATATTCGGGCAGCCGCTGGGGGCCGATCACCAGTACGCCAATGATCAGCAGAAGAATGAACTCCGGGCCGTTGATTCCAAACACTTTAGGAAGATTACCCTTTCCGGGCTGCGAGTGACGATTCCCGTCCGCGGGACGGAGCAACAGTTCGCGTCACTGGTTGAACAGGGCCGCGATCTTGCTGAACCCGCGCTCCAGCCGGGTCTCCAGTGGCTCGGCGGCCTGCCCCTCGGAAGTCTCCGGAACGGCGGCCGCCACCCCTTCTGCGGCACTGTCGGCGAGGCGTTTGAGGATGGGCAGGGCTTCGTTGGCCTGCGCCGCGGGCAGGTCGGAGCGGTAGGTGATGGTGAGGCCTTCCGCGCGGTAAGTGGCGGCCCATGGCGATGTGGCCCAATCCTGCGACGGACCCGCTTTGCCGCCGGCTCCGGTGGCTTTCACCGGCACACTTCCGGCAGCCGCGGCCTGGGCTGCGGGTTGCCCGGTGACGGGATGCTGTTCAGTAACGGTGGCGTGATGAGCGCCGTCGGTAAGCCGGAGCTCCACCGCAGGCTGGCCGTCAACAACCAGCGCCTTGGCCGATTCCACGTGGAATCCCATGGCCTGCAGTTCAGGGCAGGCCCAGCCCTCGGAGCGCAGCGTGGCGAGCTGTGCTGCGGTCAACGTCCTGCCGTCCGCCGGTGTCTGCGAGGAGACATGCGAAAAGGCCGCCTCGGTGGCCCCCGCCCCGCCGGCCGCGGGGTCTCCTGCCGCCGTGAACGCCCCGACGGCCAGCACTCCGGCAGCCGCCACCGTTCCGCCGGCCGTCAGCGCCAGGGCCCGGGCGGCCAGCGAGGTCCCGCTTTGGTGTACAGGCGCAGGCGGCTGGGCCGCCAGTTCACTCGTGCGCGCCAGCAGGCGTGCCGTCAGGTCACCGCTGGCGGGTGGAATGGGAGCATCCCGGAGGCGCTCAAGGTACTGCTGTTCCCGGCGCACGGTGGCGGCACACTCCTGGCAGGCCTCAAGGTGGCTGCCGTTGCGCTGATGCCTGCCGCCGAAAGGAAACTGGGACCTCATGCGCCGTTCAGAGGATGCCGGCGATGCGGGGCATCGATAGCTTGCGGCGGGACTGCTGCGGGCGCGGATCGCGGTGGGCGAGCTTCTCCCGGAGCATGGTCCTGCCGCGGTGGATGCGCGAGCGGACGGTACCCAGCTTCACGCCCAGAGCCTCCGCGACTTCGTCGTAGGACAGCCCCTCGAGGTCGCACAGGACCACGGCGGCGCGGAAGTCCGGCGGAAGTTCCTCCAGCGCGGCCTGCACATCCAGGTCCAGGTTGTTCAGTTCGAAGCTTTGCTCGGGGCCCGGCTCACGGCCCGGCAGCCGGGACTCTGCGTCCTCCGCCAGCGCGTCGAAACGGATGCGGGTCTTCCGGCGGGCCTGGTCAAGGAACAGGTTGGTGGTGATGCGGTGCAGCCAGCCGTCGAGCGTCCCCGGTTTGAAGTTGTCCAGCGAACGGAAGACGCGGACGAAGACCTCCTGGGTGAGGTCCTCGGCGTCGAACTTGTTGCCGGTCAAGCGGTAAGCCAGCCGGTAGACCTTCGCCGAATGGTTGGTGACCACTTCTTCCCAAGTGGGACGGACCCACCCATCATCGGGATGGTTGACTGCAGGGACAGGTGCCACAACTGAAGATGACATCGTCCACTCCCCTCATGGAATGCTAACGCCCGGATACTGTTGACATCTCTGATTCGGCGCCGGTCACCTTTTGGATGAGCGGATACCAATCATGTCAAACTTCGCTGGGAATTTCCTGACTGCAGGCGAACTTCAGCCTTGGGCGCAACGGGTGCTTCCCCGGCCTGCCCGGCCAAACACAGTAGGCTTGGGGAGACATTCCCCCTTACGCCCAGAAAGCGAAATCCATGAGCGCCGACAAGTCCAGCAGCTGGTCCTATGCAGAAGATCTGCCCGCTGAGGATGAGGTAATGCTTCGGGCCCGGGAGCGTTCGTATGAATTGGGCGTCAACGCGATCAGCCCCGGCGTAGGCGCCGTCCTTACGGTGCTGGCCGCTGCCTCCAAGGCCCAGACCGCGGTGGAGATCGGCACGGGCGCCGGGGTCTCCGGCGTGTGCCTCCTGCGCGGCTTGAGCCCGCATGCGGTCCTGACCACCATCGACGTGGACGTCGAACACTTGAGGGCGGCCCGCGAGGCGTTCGCCGAAGCCGGCAGTCCGGCCAACCGTACGCGCACCATTTCTGGCCGCGCCGGCGATGTCCTGCCGCGGCTGACTGACGGGGCCTACGACCTGGTGTTCATCGACGCGGACAAGCCAGGCCTCCCCGGATATGTGGAACAGGCCGTCCGGCTGCTCAAGCGTTCCGGGCTGCTGGTCATCAACGACGCCCTGGACAAGGACAAGGTGGCGAACCCCGCCGGGCGGGAGCCCAACACAGTGACCCTGCGCCAGGTGGGCAAGGCAATCCGCGACGACGACAGGCTGGCTTCCGCAATGCTTCCCACCGGGGACGGCCTGCTGGTGGCCGTTAAGAAGTAGGTATCCCCCGAAGACAGACAGGGTCCGCAGCCCGCAGGCTGCGGACCCCGTCCGGCACAATTATTCGGTAACGCCGACGAGGCATTCCTTGAGGTTGGCTGCTTCGGCAGCGTTCAGTTCGACCACCAGGCGTCCGCCGCCTTCGAGCGGGACGCGCATGATCAGGCTGCGGCCCTCCTTGGTGACTTCCATTGGGCCGTCGCCGGTGCGTGGTTTCATAGCCGCCATGAGGAATTCCCCTCCATTTTGTCCCAGGACTGATCAGCCCGGGCGGGCTGTGTCCGCATGTCGATCAGGCGGCCATGGCGGGCTGGTGGTTCCACCGCCAAGGCTGCGCGTTTTCTGAATGCTTTTGTCCTTGCTTACCTATCATTATCGCGGAATTACCCGCCCGTAGCTAATCGATGGACATTTTCCTGCGCGTGTTATTCCCGTCCTGACCTGCACAGAAGCACGTTTTGCTAGGGCGGATAATCCCCTCCGCCGGGCAGCGGCGCCCACGCCCACAGCCACACGATCCACACGACCTGGAGCAGCAGGAACATCACCACCACGGTCCCCCGGTACGCCCTTGACCGGGAGAGGAAAGCCGCGCCCAGGGCCAGCGGAAACAGCGGCAGCAGCATCCTGAAGGTACTGGTCTGCGGGTGGAGGAAGGCCAGAAGGTATCCCATGTAGCAGGCGCACCACAGCCGCAGTTCGACGCCGAGCCGCACCACCGGGCGGAGGAACAGCATCGCGGCGAACAGCGCCACGAAAACTACGGGGGCAAGGACGCCCAGGACGGGGCCAAAAAGCTCCACGCCGGTGTCGAACCACGGTTTGAAAGGCACCAGATCCTGGCCACGCCACACGGTTTCTGTTTTGGTATAGGCCTGCGGGTCACCGGTGGCCACCCATGCGACGGCGGGCCAGGCGAGGGCGGAAACGCCCGCGACGGCGGTTAGCCCCGTCAGTGCGGCCAGGTCCCGGCCGGAATGGGCTGCTTCATTGCTGCCCCGCTGCGGGCTGGCACGGACGAATGCGATGGCCCGGAAGACCAGGAGCAGCCCCACCATGGCGGCAAAGGGGACACCCACGGGCCGGGAGAGGCAGAGCAGGACCACCACGGGCATGGCCGACAGGTACTGCCGGCGCACCACCAGCAGCAGGGCCCACGCGAGCAGCATGAGCGACAGGGGTTCGGCGTAGGGGACCTGGAGGACGGCGGAAACGGGGAAGGCCGCGAAGAACGCAACACCCCACATGGCGGTGGCATGGCTGGCCTTCTGCCGGAAAAGTTTGTACACCACCAGCGCTGCGCCCCAGCCCGCCAGCATGGCGATCAGCGTGAGCGAGGCGGCGGGGCTGAGGCCGGTGATACGGCTGAGGCCACCGGCCAGGGCTGGGAAGAGCGGGTAGAAGGCCCACGTATTTTCCTGCACATTGCCGGCACTGTCCGTAGGAAGGACCGACGGGTAGCCGTTGGCGATGACCTGGCCGTACCAGCGGGCATCCCAGATGTTGATGAAGTTCCAGTAGTCCGGCTTTGGGGGGAACCAGGGGTTGGGGCCCTGATGGAGTGCCGCGGCCATGAAGATGCACGCGGTGACCACCCTCGCCGCCGCGTACAGGGCCGTCACCTGGAGCCAGGAGGGCCAGCTGCGGACGGCGGAAGCCACGCGGTGGGCTGCGTTGCCGGCGGATGCCAGCGGGTTGCGGCGGTCCACCGTGCTCACAGGCCGCCCTTCCCCGGGGCTGCATCCTCATGGACGGGAGTGGAGCCGCCCCGGAGGCCAGCCTCTCCGGCGCTTCCTGTGCCCGGCTCTTGCCCTGCCGCATCAGCAGCGGCGGTTCCGCCGTCGGAAGTCTGCTCAGAAGGTTCCTCAGGGGCCTCCAGCCGGCCGCGCAGCTCAGCTATTTCGGCATCCTTTGCGGCGAGCTGGTCCCGCAGCTCGTCCAGGACCTGGTCCACCTGGTCCATCCGGTAGCCGCGCAGGCCCAGCGAGAAACGCAGCCGCGTCACGTCCTCCGGAACGGCGTGCTCGGGAAGGAGCACCGGCGGAAGGTTCGCGGGCGGTTCTTCGAAACCACCGTCCAGGAGTGCAGGCAGCCCGGCGCCGCCCGGTGTGCGGGAACGCCCGCCCAGGGCGGCCCAAAGGACCGCCACCACCAGCACGACGGCGAGGAAAACGAGGAAGAAGCTCACGGCTCCATCGTGCCAGACCGCCGGCTGGAACCGTTGCGCCACGTTACTCCGGCCGCTGCTCGCCGTTCATGGAAGGAGTCACCGCGCCATGCAGGACGCGGTCCACGGCTTCCGCGGGGTCGTCCACCAGCTGGATGAGGTCCAAGTCCTTTTCGGAAACCATTCCCTCGGCCACCAGCGTGCCCCGGATCCAGTCGATCATCGGTCCCCAGAAATCGACGCCCAGGAGCACGATGGGGAAGGATGTCACCTTCCGGGTCTGCACCAGGACCATTGCCTCGAACAGCTCATCCAATGTCCCCAGGCCGCCGGGCAGCACGATGAAGCCCTGTGCGTATTTGACGAACATGGTCTTGCGGGCGAAGAAATAGCGGAAGTTAATGCCGAGGTCCACCCACTGGTTCAGGCCCTGCTCGAACGGCAACTCGATACCGAGGCCAACGGACACGCCATTGCCCTCCACCGTCCCCCGGTTGGCCGCCTCCATGGAGCCCGGGCCACCGCCGGTGATCACTGCTACTCCGGCCTCGGCGAGCTTGCGGCCCACTTCGACGCCCATCTCGTAGTAAATGCTGCCGGGTTTGGTGCGGGCTGAACCGAAGACGCTGACGGCTTTTCCAATATCCGCGAGCGCCCCGAAGCCTTCCACGAACTCGCTCTGGATGCGCAGGACGCGCCAGGGATCGGTGTGGACGAACTGGCCGGGGCCCTTGGTATCAAGCAGATGCTGGTCCGACATTTCCACTGCCGCCTGCTTGCGGCGCAGCTCAAGGGGCCCCTTACGGCGCGGCTGGGAATTCTTGGCCGGATCTGCGTTGATGCTCATTCACCTAGGCTAACCTCCAACCACAGGTATCTCTTGAATCACGATCAGCATGAAGTTGGGGTGATTGGCGTCATAACCCACCGTTGTTCGCTAGATTCTTTCCTATGACTACTCATGTGCCCGGCGATGCTCTCGTCTCCCTGAACGCCGTTAATAAGCATTACGGCCAGCTGCACGTTCTGAAGGACATCAACCTCCAGGTCCGCAAGGGCGAGGTTGTTGTGGTCATCGGGCCCTCCGGTTCCGGTAAGTCCACCCTCTGCCGGGCCATCAACCGCCTGGAAACCATTGAGGGCGGAACCATCAGCATCGACGGGAAAGTCCTCCCCGAGGAAGGCAAGGAACTCGCCCAGCTCCGCGCCGACGTCGGAATGGTTTTCCAGTCGTTCAACCTGTTCGCGCACAAGACCATCCTTGAAAACGTGACCCTTGGGCCCATCAAGGTCAAGGGCGTTTCCAAGGCGGCGGCTGAAAAGGACGCCATGGCACTCCTGGAACGGGTAGGCGTGGGGCACCAGGCTCCCAAGCTCCCGGCCCAGCTCTCCGGCGGCCAGCAGCAGCGCGTCGCAATTGCCCGCGCTTTGGCAATGAAGCCGAAGGTCATGCTGTTCGACGAGCCCACGTCCGCCCTGGACCCCGAAATGATCAACGAGGTTCTGGACGTCATGGTCCAGCTCGCCAAGGAAGGCATGACCATGATCGTGGTCACCCACGAGATGGGGTTCGCCCGCAAGGCCGCCGACCGCGTGGTTTTCATGGCAGACGGCCAGATTGTTGAAGACGACACCCCGGAGGAATTCTTCACCAACCCGAAGAGTGACCGCGCCAAGGACTTCCTGTCCAAGCTGCTCACCCACTGATTCAACCGAACCAACACACTTCAGTTCGCATCCAGGCCGGAAACCCACGGCCATCAATGAAAGGAATGTCATGAAGACATTTATGTCCCGGCGGAAGTCCTTCGTCGTGGCGGCTACCGCTGCCCTCGCCTTGTCCCTCAGCGCCTGCGGCGGCGGCGACTCCGGCGGGTCCAGCAACCCCAGCCCGGTCGAAAAGCCTTCCTTCGCTGCCGGCACCACCATGGAGAAGCTGTCCTCCGCCGGCACCATCAAGATCGGCACCAAGTTCGACCAGCCGCTGTTCGGCCAGGTGGGCCTGGACGGCAAGCCGGTCGGTTTCGACGTTGAAATCGGCAAGCTGATCGCCGCCAAGCTGGGCATTCCCGCAGACAAGATCGAGTGGTCGGAGACCGTTTCGGCCAACCGCGAGCCCTTCATCGAGCAGGGCAAGGTGGACCTGGTCATCGCCACGTACACCATCAGCGACAAGCGCAAGCAGGTTGTGGACTTCGCCGGCCCGTACTACCAGGCCGGCCAGGCGCTCATGGTGAACAAGGACAACGACACCATCAAGAAGCCTGAAGACGTCAAGGGCAAGAAGGTCTGCTCCGTCACCGGCTCCACCCCGGCTGCCACCATCGTGGACAAGTACGGCGCGGAACTGGTTCCGGCCGCCACCTACTCCGCGTGCCTGGAACCGCTGCGCAACAAGCAGGTTGAAGCGGTCACCACTGACAACGTGATCCTCGCCGGCTTCGTTGACAAGGAACCGGACGCCTTCAAGCTGGCCTCCGATGAAACCTTCACCAAGGAGCCCTACGGCATCGGCCTGAAGAAGGGCGACAAGGAATTCCGCAGCTGGATCAACGACCAGCTGGAATCCTTCGAAAAGGACGGCTCCTACAAGAAGGCCTGGGAAGCCACCGCAGGTTCGGTCATCAAGACCGCACCCAGCCTCCCGCCCATCGACCGCTACTAACCAGCGTCCAGCTGCCGGGGCTGCACAGCGGCCCCGGCAGCACAGCTTTTAATCCGTCCACGCTTACAGCCGAAGGATCCTATGGACGTCATCATTGAAAACCTGCCCCTTTACTGGACTGGTTTTCTCCGCACACTTTTCCTCTCCGTCGTCTCCGGCATCTTCGCGTTGATCCTCGGAACCCTGCTGGCGGCAGCGCGCGTTTCCCCGGTTGCGGCGCTGCGCGGTTTCAGCACCGTCTACGTGGAGATCCTCCGCAACACCCCGCTGACCATCGCCTTCTTCTTCGCAGCCATTGTGCTCCCCCGGCTTGGGGTCAAGTTCGAGCAGTTCGAGGTCGCCGCGATCATCGCCCTCAGCACCTACACCGCAGCGTTCATCGCCGAAGCTGTCCGCTCAGGTGTCAACAGCGTGCCCGTGGGCCAGGCGGAGGCCGCGCGCAGTATCGGCATGAAGTTCGGCCAGGTACTCACGCTCATCATCCTCCCCCAGGCCCTGCGGACAGTGATCCCGCCGCTGATCAACATCCTGATCGCCCTGGTCAAGAACTCCTCCGTGGCCGGTGCCTTCTTCGTCCTGGAACTGTTCGGCTACGGCCGGCAACTGGCCAACGCCAATGGTGACGCCGTCATCACCGTCCTGCTGGGCACTGCGTTCTTCTATCTGCTCCTCACCGTTCCGCTGGGAATCCTCGCCAACACGGTGGAACGAAAGGTGGCGATTGCCCGATGAGCTCCGTTCTGTACGACGTTCCCGGCCCCAAAGCACGCCGGATCTCCCTGATTGCCTCAATCATCGGCGGCCTGTTGATTCTCGGCCTGCTGGCGTGGGTCGTCATGACCCTCGCGCAGCAGGGAATCTTCGAGGCGCGCCGCTGGCAGATCTTCACCCGCGCCGACGTGTGGCGGCTGCTCGGCAACGGGTTGGGTGCCACTCTTTCCGCAGCCGCCATCGCAGCAGTCATCGCCTTCCCGCTGGGGCTGCTGCTGTGCCTGCTGCGGATCTCGGATGCTGCTGTCATCCGGATCCCCACCCGGATCATTCTGGAATTCCTGCGCGGCATGCCAGTGGTCCTGATGATGCTCTTCATCCTGCTGGGATTCCGCACCTCCGCGTTCATTGCCGTTATCGCCGGCCTGGTGCTCTACAACGGCGCCGTGTTCGCGGAGATCATCCGCGCCGGCATCCAGTCACTGCCCAAGGGACAGCGCGAGGCGGGGCTGGCCATCGGCCTGACCAGCTACAAGTCCCGCATGCTCATCGAACTGCCGCAGGCTATCCGCCGCATGATGCCGTCGCTCGTGGCGCAGATGGTGGTGCTCCTGAAGGACACCTCGCTGGGCTACATCGTGGCCTACGGTGAACTGCTGCGCGCGGTGCAGGTCATGGCAGACTTCCTGGGGCCGCAGTACCTGTTCCCCGTCTTCTTCGTGGCCGCCGCCATCTACATCGCCATCAACATTTCCGTATCGCGGCTGGCTGTGTGGATCGAGCGCCGCGGCTCCAAGAAGGCTGCCGGCGGTGTGGCCAAGGCCGAACCGGACGTCCTGGAGGCTGCGGCTCCCTAGTCCGCGAAGCCTTCGACAAAAGAGGGCCGGAACTCCCGCGGGAGTTCCGGCCCTCTTTTGTCTTTAAGCTCCCTCAGGCCGCCAGCCAGCTCTGCAGGGCGGCAAGGCATTTGCGGACGGCGTCGGCGTCCACGTGCTCGTTATCCTTGTGCGCCAGCAGCGCATCTCCTGGGCCGAAGTTGACCGCCGGGATGCCCAGTTCGCTGAAACGCGCGACGTCGGTCCAGCCGTATTTGGGCTTGGGCGCGGCTCCCACGGCGGCAACGAAGGAGGCGGCGGCCGGGTGCTGCAGCCCGGGCCGGGCGCCGGCGGCGGCGTCGGTGCGGACCACGTCGAAGCCCGCCAACAGTTCCCGGACGTGGGCCTCGGCCTCATCAGGCGTCTTGTCCGGGGCGAACCGGTAGTTGATCTCCACAACGCAGCGGTCCGGAATCACATTGCCCGCTGTGCCGCCGTTGATCTTCACCGCGTTGAGGCTTTCCCGGTAGTCAAGGCCGTCAACGTTGATGGTCCGGGGTTCGTAGGCTGCCAGGCGGGCCAGGATGGGCGCTGCCGCGTGGATGGCGTTGCTGCCCATCCAGGCGCGGGCCGAATGCGCAGCCTCCCCCGCCGTGGTGGCCTCGAACCGACTGGTGCCATTGCAGCCGCCCTCCACGGTGCCGTCGGTTGGCTCCAGCAGGATGGCGAAGTCTCCCTGCAGCAGGTCTCCGTGGTTGCGGACCAGGCGCCCCAGGCCGCTCTTCACCGCTTCCACTTCCTCGTGGTCGTAGAACACAAAGGTGACGTCCCGCTTGGGCTGCGCGCCGCCGTCGAACATCCCTGCGGCCAAAGCCAGCTGGACCGCCACGCCGCCTTTCATGTCCGTGGCGCCGCGGCCATACAGGATGCCCTCGCCGGGAACCCCGGACTCCCAGCTGGAAGGGACGGTGCCCTTGGAGCCTTCGGTGAGCGGCAGCGGGACGGTGTCCAGGTGTCCGGCGAGGATGACGCGCTCAGGGCGGCCCAGTTCCGTCCGCGCGATGATCGCGTCCCCGTCGCGCACGACGCTGAGCTGGGGAATCTCCAGCAAAGCGGTTTCGACGGCGTCCGCCAGCTGGGTTTCATTACCGGACACACTGTTGATGTCCATCAGGGCTGCGGTCAGCAACGCCACATCCTGGCGGAGGTCAAGGACGGACACGGCAGGTTCAGGGGCGGTTTCAGCAGTCACGAAGCCAGTCTAGTTCGAACCGCCCGCCCGGCCCTCGATAGACTGGGGCACATGACTGAGACCGCTTCCTCCGCCGTGCCCGAAACCTTGACCTCAACCGCTGATGACCGTTCCGCCTATGGCTTTGGCGTGGCCACCATTGCCACCGCCGGCGGTGACGCCACCGTCCTGGACGTCTGGTTCCCGGCACCGGCGCTTGGTGTTGCGGCGGAAGACCTCCGCTCGGTGGAGAACGCCGACGAAGCACTGACCCGCATCGCGGAGAACGGCGTCGACGAGGACCGCGGCACGGAACAGAAGGTGGTCTTCGTCCAGATCAACCTGGATGAGGCCCCCGCAGACACCGCTGACGCCTACCTGCGGCTGCACCTGCTGTCACACCGCCTGGTCCAGCCCAACACCATCAACCTGGACGGCATCTTCGGCAAGCTCCCCAATGTCGTGTGGACCAACTTCGGGCCGGCCGCCGTGGAAGGCTTCGAACTGACGCGCGCAAAGCTGCGCCGCCGTGGTGCCGTCACCGTCTACGGCATCGACAAGTTCCCGCGCATGGTGGATTACGTGGTACCCAGCGGTGTTCGCATTGCCGACGCCGACCGGGTCCGCCTTGGTGCGCACCTCGCCGCCGGCACCACCGTCATGCACGAGGGCTTCGTGAACTTCAACGCCGGCACGCTGGGCACCTCCATGGTGGAGGGACGCATTTCCGCAGGAGTAGTGGCCGGCGACGGCAGCGACGTGGGCGGGGGCGCCTCCATCATGGGCACCCTCTCCGGCGGGGGCAAGGAAAAAATCACCATCGGCGAGCGCGTCCTGCTCGGCGCGAACTCCGGCGTGGGCATCAGCATCGGTGACGATTCGGTGGTGGAGGCAGGCCTCTACGTCACGGCAGGCACCCGGGTCCGCGTTCCCGGGCCCAAGGACGAGGTGGGCGAGGACACCACCAAGATCGTCAAGGCTGCCGAACTCTCCGGCGTTCCCAACCTTCTGTTCCGCCGCAACTCCACCACCGGTGCGGTTGAAGCCCTGCCCCGCAAGGGCCAGACAGTTGAACTGAACGACGCCCTGCACGCCAACTAGTTCCTTCATGGCACCTCTGTCTGTGGCGCGCAGGCGCGGCCTGCGCCGCCTGGCGGTGCTGCTCCTCACCCTCGCGCTGGTAGCGGGAGGCATTTATACGGCGGTGTACTTTGTGCAGCGTTCCGAGACCCTCGTTTCGGAACGCTGCACAGCCAAGGCCGCGGGCCGGAGCGGGGAGCTAGCGCCTGACCAGGCGGCCAATGCGGCTTTAATCACCGCAGCAGCTGTCCGGCGGGGCCTTCCCCCGCGTGCCGCCACCATCGCCCTGGCCACGGCCATGCAGGAGTCGAAGCTGCGCAACATCGGCCACGGTGACCAAGCCGGACCGGACTCACGCGGGCTCTTCCAGCAGCGGCCGTCCCAGGGCTGGGGCACGGAGGCGCAAATCATGGACCCTTACTACGCCGTCAATGCGTTCTACGACGCCCTGGTGAAGATTCCCGGCTACGAGACGCTGGACATCACCGACGCAGCCCAGCAGGTCCAGCGGTCCGCCTACCCCAAGGCGTACGCGCAGCATGAAGAGATGGGACGGGCGTTCGCGTCGGGGCTCACCGGACAGACTCCGGCCGGAGTCCAGTGCACACTCCGCTCCCCCACCGCGGGCGGAAATTCCGCATCGGTGGCCACCGAACTTGACCAGGCCTACGGTGGCGTTGACAGCCGGGTGGATGGTTCCACCCTGGTGGTGGACTCCCAGGGGACGCTGGCCTGGTCCGTGGCCCAGTGGGCAGTTGCCAACGCCAAGGACTTGTCCGTGGTGCGGGTCGAAGCGGAGGGGCACACCTGGCAGCGCGCCAGTGGCGACGGCTGGCAGGTCACGGGTTCCCCCGACGGCCAGGTGCGCATCACGGTGCGGACGGCCGACGGCGGCAGCTGAGTGCCGCCGTCGGCCTCCCGCCTGGGGGCTAGACCAGGATTTCCAGCACCGGTTGGACGTAGCTGCGGAACAGTTCAGGCTGGCTCATCAGTTCCTGGCTCATGATGATCTTGTCGGGCTCCAGGTACCAGGCCCGCTGCTCATCCAGCGGCAGTTCGATAATGGTCAGCTTGAAGTCCCGCGAATCCCGCCCCACTTCCATCAGCCTGTCGTCCACCATGTCCTGGAGCAGCTGGTCGGTTCCCGTGGCAACGCGTTCGGCTTCAAGCTCGGCATATTCGCTTCTGCGCTCCCTGGCCCAGGTGAGCGCGGAACCAAAATGTGCCTGCAGTACCCGCTGCAGGGCCGGAGAGTTGCCGAAGGCTTCGAAGCTCGGCGGCGATAGTTCGGGCGACGCCTGCGGATAGGCCTTGAGCAGCTGTTCCCACCAGGCCTCCCATTCTGTCTTCAGTGCGCTGAGGCCGCCCACGTCTGAAGTCAGGTGCCTGTGGTCGGCCGGGCGGATTTTGGGCGTTGCATGGGACAGCATGGGGCGGCCCACGCCGTTCAGGCCGGCCGCGTCCCGGACGTAGAGCGCAATCATCATCGGCCCGGACGTGTCCGTAGTGATCTGCCACCCTGAACCGCTTGCGTGCTGCATCCGAAGTCCTTCCCTGGCCTGCTTCTGCCGGGGCGCCATGACAGCTCCCGCGCACCCGGCTATCAGTCTATTCCCGCAGCCAATTCACGGAAGTGCAGGCCATTTAACGGACCAGCCCGTCCAGGTGCCGCTCCAGGACGTCGCGGCACATCTGCGCGGTCATCCACGCGGGTTGCAGCAGGGCATGCATGCACAGACCGTCCAGTGTGGCCAGGAGCCGTTCGGCCTCGACCACCAGGTTCTCCTGCGGTTCGTCATGCGGGAGCAGCGAGGCCACCACGCCGCCCACGATGGCCGCCACTTCACGGTGGCTCCGGTCGGCTTCGGCCGCAAGGAAGGGCCTGATCCGAGCGGCGTTCTTGAAAGCCAGCCAGGCGCAGGCGTCCATGGCTGTTTCCTCGTCCAGGGGAAGGACGCCGCCCAGGAGGGTTAAAACAGCGCCGCGCTGCTCAGGGCTGCCGGCGGCCGCGTCCCGCACCGGCGGCAGGAGTCCCTCCAACCGGGAAACGACCCGGTCAACCACCGTGCCGAAGGAGAAGGCCAGCAGCTCCTCGCTCCCCTGGAAGTAGTGCCGGACCGAACCAACCGCCAGCCCGGCTTCATCCGCCACCTCCCGCAGCGAAGCACGCTCCAGCCCGTCGACGGCGATAATGCGGAGAACCGCCTGGACAACATCCTGCCGCCTGGCGTCGGCGTCAACTATTTTGGGCACCATCCTTATTAGCACAGATGTGCTTCCATCAAGGCACCCGGCCGCCCGGCATCCGGAACGCTGCGGCGGCGAACGGTCCGCGTGGGATAGCGTTGAGGCATGAAAATCTTGGTTACCGGGGGCACCGGCTACATCGGTTCCCACACTGTTCTTTCCCTGCAGGAAGCCGGCCACGACGTGGTCGTCATCGACAACCTGGTCAATTCCAGCGAGGAATCGCTGCGGCGGGTGGCAGAACTCAGCGGCAAGCCCGCCGAGTTCCACCACGTTGACCTGGTGGACGAGGCCGCCGTCGAGAAAGTCTTCGCCGGCAGCGGCATCGACGCCGTCATCCACTTCGCAGGCCTCAAAGCCGTCGGGGAGTCAGTGCAGGAGCCGCTGAAGTACTACTACAACAACCTGGTGGGCACCCTGAACCTGATCCGCGTCATGGACAGGCACGATGTCCGGTCCATCGTCTTCAGCTCCTCGGCCACCGTCTATGGGGAGCACAATCCCATCCCCTACGTGGAAAAGATGGAGATCGGCGCCAACAACCCCTACGGGCGCACCAAGGAACAGATCGAGGACATCCTCTCCGACCTCGGCGCCGCCGACTCCCGCTGGCACATAGCACTGCTGCGCTACTTCAACCCCGTGGGCGCGCACCCGTCAGGGCGCATCGGCGAAGACCCCCAGGGCATCCCCAACAACCTGGTCCCGTTCATTGCCCAGGTGGCCGTGGGCCGCCGCGAGAAGCTCATGGTGTTCGGCGGCGACTACGACACTCCGGACGGAACGTGCCTGCGCGACTACATCCATGTGGTGGACCTCGCCGAGGGCCACGTCGCTGCGCTGAACCACATCGCAGGGCGTACCGGCGTCTTCCGCTGGAACCTGGGCTCCGGCAAGGGCTCCTCCGTCCTGGAGGTCCTGCGGTCCTTCGAGAAGGCCGTGGGCAAGCCCATCCCCTACGAGATCACCGGACGCCGTGCTGGAGACCTTCCTGCCTTCTGGGCCGACGCAACCTCCGCGCTGGCGGACCTGAGCTGGTCCACCACCAAGACCGTGGACCAGATGTGCGAGGACCACTGGCGCTGGCAGAAGAACAACCCCCAGGGCTACGCCTCCTGACCATCCCCGTCGATTGCTCCCCGCCGGCTCCCCGCCCTCGAAAGCTCGGGCCCGGGCCATCCCCGTCGATTGCTGCGTACTTGTCGTTTTGGCGGCCCAAAACGACAAGTACGCAGCAGCGGATGGTGATTAACGCGAAACGGCCGCCCACCTGAGAAAGGTGGGCGGCCGTCGTCGTAACTGCTGTTGTGGCCGGCGGAGATCAGCGGGCCGGGTAGTCGCGCTCGGGCTCGCCGATGTACAGCTGGCGCGGGCGTCCAATCTTGGTGTTCGGATCGCTGATCATTTCGCGCCACTGGGCAATCCAGCCCGGCAGGCGGCCGATGGCGAACAGGACGGTGAACATCTTTTCAGGGAATCCCATGGCCTTGTAGATCAGGCCGGTGTAGAAGTCCACGTTGGGGTAGAGCTTGCGCTGGATGAAGTAGTCATCGCTGAGTGCCTTCTCTTCCAGGCGCATGGCGATGTCCAGCAGTTCGTCGTTGCCGCCGAGCTTGCTCAGGATCTCGTGGGCCGTGGCCTTGACGATCTTGGCGCGCGGATCGTAATTCTTGTAGACGCGGTGCCCGAAGCCCATGAGGCGGACGCCGTCTTCCTTGTTCTTGACCTTCTCCATGTAATCCTCAGGCTTGAGGCCCTCGGCCTGGATCTGCCGGAGCATCTTCAGGACGGCCTCGTTGGCGCCGCCGTGGGCAGGGCCGAAGAGGGCGTTAATGCCGGCGGAGACGGAGGCGAACAGGTTGGCGTTGGAGGAGCCCACCAGGCGCACGGTGGAGGTGGAGCAGTTCTGCTCGTGGTCAGCATGCAGGATGAGGAGCAGGTCCAGTGCCTTGACGATGACCGGGTCAAGCTCGTACTGCTCGGCCGGCAGGCCGAAGCTCAGGCGCAGGAAGTTCTCCACCAGGTTCATGGAGTTGTCCGGGTAGAGCATGGGCTGGCCGATGGACTTCTTGTGCGCGTACGCGGCGATGACCGGCAGCTTGGCCATGAGGCGGATGGTGGAGACCTCCACCTGTTCGGCGTTGAACGGGTCCAGCGAGTCCTGGTAGAACGTGGACAGCGCGGACACGGCCGAGGACAGCACCGGCATGGGATGCGCGTCGCGGGGGAAGCCGCCGAAGAAGCCCTTGAGCTCCTCGTGCAGCAGGGTGTGGCGGCGGATCTTCTGGTCGAACTCGTCCAGCTCAGTGGGCGTGGGCAGGTTGCCGTAGATCAGCAGGTAGGACACCTCCAGGAAGCTGGAATGCTGTGCCAGCTGCTCGATGGGGTATCCGCGGTAGCGCAGGATGCCTGCATCGCCATCGATGTAGGTGATGGCGGACGTGGTTGCTGCGGTGTTCATGAAGCCGGGGTCAAAGGTAACGGCTCCGGTCTGCTTCAGCAGCTTGGAGACGTCGTAACCTTCGTTCCCTTCAACAACCTGGATGCGCGGGAGCTTCAGCTCGCCACCTGCGTGGAGCAGGGTCGCAGCATTGTTGGTCTCAGTCATGGAGTCCCCTTCATGAGGCGTCTTTGGCCTCTGTCGAAAGCTTGATCCAACATCAGGTGAGCCGTGCACGAAGCCTGAAGAGACAGGTTCCAACACCCGGGCTGCCTTCTTGTAGAAAGCCACCATTGATCAGTTAAAAAGTACCGCTCCTTGGCGGGTGTCACTAATCCGGGGCCCGCCCCTGCGGCCTAAAACACACCACATGTGGGGCGAGTCACACGAATATTACGTACCCTAGGAGCTAGCTTCGGCCAGCCGGGCTACCGCTGCATCGATCCGTTCATCCGACCCCGTCAAGGCGACACGGACGTAGCCGTTGCCGGCGTCGCCGTAAAAGACCCCTGGTCCCACCACGATGCCCCGCCCAGCCAGTCGGGAAACGGTCTCCCAGGTGTCCTCCCCTGCCGTCGACCAGAGGTATAGGCCGGCGTCGGATTCCTTGATCTCCAGGCCGAAGTCCAGCAGCGCCGGCAGCAGGCGTTCGCGCCGGCCCCGGTACAGCTCCTTTTGCGCCTCAACGTGGGTGTCGTCGCCCAGCGCCACCCGCATGGCTTCCTGGATGGGGTAGGGCACGATCATGCCTGCATGCTTGCGGCTGTTGACCAGGTTGGGCATCAGGTCCGGGTCACCGGCGACGAACGCCGCCCTGTAACCGGCCAGGTTGGACTGCTTGCTGAGCGAGTAGACGGCGAGCAGGCCCTGGTGCGAGCCGCCCGCCACGCGGGGATCGAGGATGCTGGGGACCCGCTGGCCGCCGCGCTGGACGTCCCAGTCGCCCCAACCGAGCTCCGCATAGCATTCGTCCGACGCCACAACGGCACCCAGTTCGCGGGCCTGGACCACCAGCGCCTTCAGAGAGTCTGCGTCCCGCACGCTGCCGGTGGGGTTGCCGGGCGAGTTGACCCAGATGAGCCGGACCCGCGCGCGGGTGGCCTCGTCCAGTTCGTCCAGGTTGTCCGTTGCCACGGATGTGACCCCGGCGAGGGTCGCGCCGATATCGTACGTGGGGTAAGCCACCTTGGGACGTACCACGACGTCTCCGGGCTTAAGCCCAAGCAGCAGCGGCAGCCACGCAACGAGTTCCTTGGAGCCCACCGTGGGCATGATGTTGCGCGGATCGAGGCCTGGCACACCGCGCCGCCGTTCGAACCAGGCAGCGATGGCCTCCCGCAGCGCCGGAGTCCCATGGACCGTGGGGTAGCCGGGTGCGTTGGCGGCGGCCTTCAGGGCATCCTGCACCAGCTGCGGCGTCGGATCCACCGGCGTCCCGATCGAGAGGTTGACTGCTCCACCCGGATGCTCAGACGCCTTCGCCACATACGGTGCCATGGCCTCCCAGGGGTAGTCGGGCAGGTCCAGGCCAAACGAATTAACTGCTGCGGTCACGATGTCCGTCCGCTTTAGTGGTCTTGGTTCTGCGGGGGCAGGGCTGCGATCATCGGGTGGTCCTTGCCGGTGTTGCCGATCTTGGCTGCGCCGCCCGGGGAGCCGAGGTCATCGAAGAACTCCACGTTGGCCTTGTAGTAGTCGGCCCACTCCTCCGGGGTGTCGTCCTCGTAGTAAATGGCCTCAACCGGGCACACCGGTTCGCAGGCTCCACAGTCGACGCACTCATCCGGATGGATGTACAGCGAACGCTCGCCTTCATAGATGCAGTCGACGGGGCATTCCTCAATACATGCCTTGTCCTTGACATCCACACACGGCTGCGCGATTACGTACGTCACGTCCCTGGCCTCTCCACGTTGGGGTTCCGGCGTCCCGCCGGCTCTTGCATCCGGCGGCACAGCCGGAGTCTGACATCTGAGCCTATTATCTCCCAGCCCATTCCCGCGAACCTAGCCGGGCCCCCTAGTATGAACTGGTGAGTCAGCCAGTACCTGCGCCAGCGCGTTTCCTTGCCTCGGCTGAGCCGGGAACCCGGGTGGTGGTGCGCTACCAAATCGAGGGCGGCCTCACGGACGCCCTGGGACACCTGCTGGGTTGCGACGCCGGTTCCTGCACCGTCCGCACCCGGCAGGCCGACGTCGTCATTCCCCTTGAGCGCGTTGTGGCAGCCAAGCAAGTCCCGCCGGCTCCCCCGCGGCGCCGCCCGGCTGCACGCTAAACCGCCCCCGGCAGAGGGAAAAGAAAAGCCGGAACGACGGCGGGGTCCCCGCCTGCCGTTCCGGCTTTCCTTGCCTTGCTAGGCCTTGGCGCGGGCGCGGTTGGCCTTGGCGCGCTCGTTGGTGTCCAGGATCACCTTGCGGATCCGGATGGCCTCCGGGGTCACCTCGACGCACTCGTCCTCGCGGGCGAACTCCAGCGACTCTTCGAGGGTGAGTTCCCGCGGCGGGGTCAGGTTCTCGAAGGTGTCGGAGGAAGCGGCACGCATGTTGGTGAGCTTCTTTTCCTTGGTGATGTTGACGTCCATGTCATCGGCGCGCGAGTTCTCGCCGACGATCATGCCTTCGTATACCTCGGAGGTGGGCTTCACGAAGAAGGAGCCGCGTTCCTGCAGGTTGATCATGGCGAACGGGGTGACCACGCCGGCGCGGTCGGCAATCATCGAGCCGTTGGTGCGGTACTCGATGGGTCCGGCCCAGGGCTCGTAGCCTTCGGAGATGGAGGCTGCGATGCCGGCGCCGCGGGTGTCGGTGAGGAACCGGGTACGGAAACCGATCAGGCCACGGGCCGGAACGATGAACTCCATCCGGCACCAGCCGGTGCCGTGGTTGGCCATGTTGGTCATGCGGCCCTTGCGGGCTGCCATGAGCTGCGTGACGGCGCCAAGGTATTCCTCGGGCACGTCGATGGTCATGTGCTCCATGGGCTCATGGATCTTGCCGTCGATGGTCTTGGTGACAACCTGCGGCTTCCCCACGGTCAGCTCGAAGCCTTCGCGGCGCATCTGCTCAACCAGGATGGCCAGCGCCAGCTCGCCACGGCCCTGGACTTCCCAGGCGTCGGGACGCTCGGTGGGAAGCACCTTGATGGAGACGTTACCGATCAGTTCCTTGTCCAGGCGGTCCTTCACCTGGCGGGCGGTAACCTTGGCACCCTTGACCTTGCCCGCCAGCGGGGAAGTGTTGATACCGATGGTCATGGAGATCGCGGGGTCATCCACGGTGATCAGCGGCAGCGGCTGCGGGTTCTCGACGTCGGTGAGGGTTTCACCAATGGTGATGTCCTCGATGCCGGCGACGGCGACGATCTCGCCGGGGCCCGCGGACTCGGCGGGAACGCGCTCCAGTGCCTTGGTGGCGAGCAGTTCGGTGATCTTGACGGTCTTCAGCTCACCGTTCTGGCGGGCCCAGGCAACCTGCTGGCCCTTGCGGAGGGTGCCGTTGTATATGCGCAGCAGGGCAAGGCGGCCCAGGAACGGGGAAGCGTCCAGGTTGGTCACGTGTGCCTGCAGGACACCCTCGGGGTTGTACGTAGGAGCCGGGATGTGCTCCACGATGGTCTTGAAGAGCGGCTCGAGGTCTTCGTTCTCCGGGGCGGTGCCGTCAGCGGGCTGTTCGAGGGAGGCGCGGCCAACCTTGGCTGCAGCGTAAACGACGGGAACTTCGAGGATCTTGTCCAGGTCCAGATCGGGCACTTCGTCCGCGAGGTCTGAGGCCAGGCCCAGGAGCAGGTCCATGGACTCGTGGACGACTTCCTCGATGCGGGCATCGGGACGGTCGGTCTTGTTGACCAGCAGGATGACAGGCAGGTGGGCGGCCAGGGCCTTGCGGAGGACGAAGCGGGTCTGCGGAAGCGGACCCTCGGATGCGTCAACGAGGAGGACGACGCCGTCGACCATGGACAGGCCGCGCTCCACCTCACCGCCGAAGTCGGCGTGGCCCGGGGTGTCGATGACGTTGATGGTGATGGTCTCGCCATTGGAGGACGGCCCATTGTAGGCCACCGTGGTGTTCTTGGCGAGGATGGTGATGCCCTTTTCGCGCTCAAGGTCACCGGAGTCCATCACGCGGTCTTCGAGGTGGTTGTGCTCGGCAAAGGAATTGGTCTGCTTGAGCATGGCATCGACCAAAGTGGTCTTGCCGTGGTCAACGTGGGCCACAATCGCGACGTTGCGCAGGTCACTGCGCGATGCAGTGGCTACCGCGGTGTTGGTGGTGGTTTCAGACATGCGTAATGGCTCGATTCAGTGGAGTCAGCTGTTGTATCGCGACATTTCCAACTGGAACGCACGACGGACTTGGCCCTTAACACAGGGCGACTACTTCCAGTCTAAACGCTGCGGCAAGTGATGGCCTAAATCCGGGCGGCGGTGCCGCTGCCGCACGCAACCCGGAATCACCCGTGATCGCCAGGTCACACTCACTGGATAAATACCCGCCAATGCCCCATTATTGCTGTTGATGAGCAGCCCATCGCCCCGCAAAGAATCCCCCCGTCCCGTGCGTGTGCTCACGCGCGCTGCGGTGCTGGCACTTGCCGCGGGGCTGGTCCTTGCGGCGCCCGGTCAGCAGGTGGATGTGGCTCCTGGTCAGGCGTCCCCCGTGGAGGGGTACCTTCCGTCCGCGCTGCTCCGGGCCAGCGCCGTTGGTCAACCGAGTGCGACGGGCTTCGCCTCAAACGTCGACCTGTCAACGGTACTTAACCGCCCTGCGCTGTTCCCGGGCGAGATTTACCGCAACCCGGTGTTTAAGCGCAACGAGGTTGTGGTGGCAAATGCCAGAAGCACTGCTGTGCTGATTGGCGACTCCCAGTCCGTCCCCGACGACAGCTGGCCTCGCAGGGCCTTGGCGGGCCTGGGTTACAGCGTCCACTTCTGCGGTTACGGCGGCACGGGGTTCACCGCTGCCAACGGCAAGGTGGGCAACTACATCGATGCCCTTGAACACGGCGACTGGCTGATGCCGGCCGGAGCACCCGGCCTGATCGTGATTGAAGGCGGCGGCAACGACGCTGCCCGGGGCGCCTCTGACGCGCAGATCAGTGCCAACGCCAACCGGCTCATCGACGCACTGAAAGCCCGATACCCCGACACGCGGATCGTCGTGGTGGGCACCCTTGCCCGCGGAGCCCAAAACGGCGGCGGCCGGCGAAGCCAGGTGGATGCACTGCTGGCGGGGATCGCAGCCCGGCAGCAGGTCACGTTCGTGAGCGCCGGCGACTGGCTGACCAAATACAACCTGACCCAGCACCTGGCCGACGCCGTCCATATGGATGCCGAAGGCCGGAAGCAGCTTGGCGGGGTCCTGGAGCGCCGCTTGCGTGAACTCGGTGTTCCCGCCGCGCCGGGTGGCGGGCCGTCGCTGGCAGCTACGGGAGCGAACGGCACAAACGGCTGAAGCCGGAACCCGAAGGTCCCGGCTCCAGCCGTTGACATGGGGCTTCCCCGCTACGCCAGGGTCATGCCACCTCGGGCGGAAGCATCAGCTTCGCGCCGGGGATCGCATTGAGCAGGGCCTTCGTGTAGTCCTGCTGGGGCGACTCGAAAACCTCGTCCGTGGACCCGGTCTCGACCAGCCGGCCCTTCTCCATCACGCACACGTGGTCCGCGATCTGCCGCACGACGGCAAGGTCGTGGGTGATGAACAGGTAGGTCAGGCCGAGGTTGACCTGCAGGTCAGCCAGCAGATTCAGCACCTGCGCCTGCACCAGTACGTCCAGGGCGGAAACTGCCTCGTCACAGATGATGACCTCGGGGTCAAGCGCCAGTGCGCGCGCGATGGCAACACGCTGCCGCTGCCCGCCTGACAGCTCGTTCGGGTACCGCTGCATGGCGGATTGGGGCAGGGCCACCTGGTCCAGCAGTGTCCGCACCTTCTTTTCCCGGCTGGCCTGGTCCCCGATCTTGTGCACCCGAAGCGGTTCTTCAATGGTGCGGTAGATGTTGTACATCGGATCGAGGGAGCCGTACGGATCCTGGAAGATGGGCTGGACGCGCCTGCGGAACTTGAACAGTTCGGCAGGCTTCAGGGCCGAGGTGTCGACGCCGTCGAACAGGATCCTGCCTTCCGTGGGCTTTTCCAGCTGGAGCACCATCTTGGCCACCGTGGACTTGCCGGAGCCCGACTCCCCCACAATCGCCGTCGTGGTTCCCCGCCTGACGTCGAAGCTCACGCCGTCCACCGCCGCGAAGTCCGTCGCCTTGCCCAGCCCCTGGCGGAGCTTGTAGACCTTGCGCAGGTCCTGGATCTGCAGGAAGGTGTCCGACTTGGCCGTCTCGGCCGCCGGCGCCAGCAGGTCCGCCGTCTCCACGCCCTGCTCCTTGGCAGCCTGGATACGGCGGCTGGCCAGGGACGGCGCGGACTCTACGAGCCGCTTGGTGTACGGGTGCTGCGGGTTGCGGAGCAGTTCCAGCGACGGACCGGCTTCAACCACGCGGCCCTGGTACATGACCACCACTTTGTCTGCCCGCTCGGCTGCCAGGCCCAGGTCGTGGGTGATCAGCAGCACCGAGGTTCCCAGTTCGTTGGTCATCGTCTCCAGGTGGTCCAGGATCTGCCGCTGGACGGTGACGTCGAGGGCCGACGTCGGCTCGTCCGCAATCAGCAGGCGGGGCTGGCAGGAGAGGCCAATGGCGATCAGCGCGCGCTGGCGCATGCCGCCGGAGAACTCGTGCGGGTACTGGTTGGCCCGGCGCTTCGCGTCGGGCAGCCCCGCTTCGGAGAGCACCTTGGCGATATCGTCCGGCCCGCTGGGGCGGCCGTTTGCCTTCAGTGTTTCCCGGACCTGGTAGCCGATCTTCCACACAGGGTTCAGGTTGGACATGGGGTCCTGCGGAACCATGCCGATGGTGTTGCCGCGCAGCTCGATCATGCGCTGCTCGGTGGCATGGGCAATGTCCTCGCCGTCGAGCAGGACTTGGCCGCCGGACACCCTGCCGTTGTTGGGCAGGAGGCCAATGGCCGCCAGCGCCGTGGTGGATTTGCCGGACCCCGACTCCCCCACGATTGCCACCGTTTCGCCCGGCATGATGGTCAGGTGCGCGTTCCGCACGGCCTGGACCTCACCGCCGCCGGTCTTGAAGGAAATGGCGAGGTCACGGATTTCGAGCAGCGGCCTGACGCCGGTGGTTTCGGCCTCATCAATGCGGACGTCTGGAGTTGTCATCTCATTTTCTCTCATCGCTGACGGCTCTTCGGGTCAAGGGCGTCGCGCACTGCATCGCCCAGCATGATGAAGCTCAGCACCGTGATGGACAGCGCCGCGGCCGGGTAGAGCATGATTTCCGGCCGGGTCCTGATCGATGCCTGGGCGCCTGCGATGTCATTGCCCCAGGACATGATGCTCTGCGGCAGGCCAATGCCCAGGAAGGACAGGGTGGCTTCGGCCACGATGAACACGCCAAGTTCCAGCGTTGCCAGGACAATGATCGGGGCCAGGGCGTTCGGCAGGACGTGGCGCATCAGCGCACCGAACTTGGAAACACCCAGCGCTCGGGCTGCGGTGACGAAGTCGGAATTGCGCACCTCAATGACTGCACCGCGCGTGATGCGCGCCATCTGTGGCCAGGCCAGGAGGGAGATGACGAACACCACGGTCCACACGCTCTTGTTTTCGCGGAACAGCGGCAGCTGGGTGATCACCAGAGCGCCGAGTACCAGCGGCAGCGCGAAGAAGATGTCACCCAAGCGGGCAAGCACAGCGTCAATCCAGCCGCCGTAGTATCCCGCAAGGGCGCCAAGGGTCACGCCGATCACCAGGACGCACAGCACCGAGAGCAGGCCCACTGACAGCGAGGCCTGGGTGCCGTGGATGACCCTGGAGTACACGTCGCAGCCCTGGAAAGTGAAGCCGAACGGGTGTCCGGCGCTGGGCGCGCCTTCCGAGTTCCCGAGTTCGCAGCCTTCGTTGGGCGGCGTGGACGTGAAAAGTCCAGGGAACAGCGCAATGACGATCAGGGCAAGGATCAGCAGTGCCGAGATGATGAACAGCGGACGACGGCGGAGCTTGCGCCAGGCGTCGGCCCACAGGCTGAGTGGGGCCTGGTCAGTCTTGACGGCATCCGTTGCCTGCAGCGGCGTCTCTTCAATGGGGGCCACGAAGTGGCTGTTATTACTGGTCATAGCGGATCCTCGGGTCAAGCCAGGCGTACAGGAGATCGACAAGCAGGTTGGCCACGACGAACACCAGCACCAGCACGCTGACGATGGAGACGATGGTGGGCCCTTCACTGCGGAGGACTGCCTGGTAAAGCTTGTTGCCAACGCCGGGAACGTTGAAGATGCCCTCGGTAACGATGGCACCGCCCATCAGGCCGCCAAGGTTGGCGCCCAGGTAGGTCACCACCGGGATCAGCGAGTTGCGCAGGATGTGTGCCAGGACCACCCGGGGACGTGACAGGCCCTTGGCCGTGGCGGTCCGCACGTAGTCCGCGTTCATGTTTTCGCTGACTGAAGCGCGGGTCAGGCGCAGGACGTAGGCAAAGGAGACAAGCCCCAAAACAATTGCGGGCAGCAACAGTGTGCCCCAGTTCGCATTCGCACCCACCGTCGGCTTGGCCCAGCCCAGCTGCACGCCGAAGACGAGCTGGAAGACGAAGCCGAGGACAAAGGTGGGAACTGCAATGACCACCAGCGAAGCCACCAGGACGGTGGAGTCGAACCAACCGCCCCGACGCAGGCCGGCGAACACGCCGAAGGCCACGCCGAAGATGGCCTGGATCGCCAACGCCTCGATGGCGAGCATGGCTGTGACGGGGAAGACACGGGCCAGGCTGGCGGCAATGGGCTGGCCGGTGAAGTCATTGCCCAGGTTGAAGGTGAAGAGGTTCTTGAGGAACAGGCCGTACTGGACCCAGAAGGGCTGGTCGAGGTTGTACTGGCTGCGCAGGGTGTCGATGACTGCCTGCGGGGGCTGGCGGTCGCCGAACAGCGCGGCGATGGGGTCGCCGGGCAGGGCGAACACCATGTAGTACACCAGGAGGGTAGTGCCGAGGAAAACAGGGATCACCTGCAGGAGTCGGCGCAGAATAAACCGGATCACAGGATCACCTGCCTTCCGGTAAGGGGGAGAACACGTTCATGAATGCCTTCCTGCCGCTTGCAAGCCAATGGGGGCCCGGACGTAACCGGAACCCCCATCAGCTTGTCGGCAAGTTATTTCTTGGAACTACTTGGCCGTGATGCCGTAGTACAGGATGCCGCCGTTCCAGCCGGTTTCGGCCTTCACGATGTTGTTGCTCCAAACGATCGGGCGGGCCTGATCCCAGAGCGGCAGGCCGGGCAGGTCCTGGAACAGGATCTCCTGTGCCTGGTTGAACTTGTCGTTGGCTTCATCCGTGCTCTTGGCAGCCAGGCCCTCCTTGAGGAGCTTGTCGAACTCAGGGTTCGAGTACTTCTCGTAGTTGGAGGAAGCGTTGGTGGCCCATACCGGTCCCAGGAAGTTGTACAGCGACGGGTAGTCGCCCTGCCAGCCCGCACGGGTCAGGCCGGGCAGCTGCTGGGACTTGCGCAGGTTCAGGACTTCAGCGAACTTGGCGAAGGGCTGGATTTCAGCCTGGATGCCGAGGTTGTTCTTGAAGCCGTTGGCCACGGCGTCGATCCATTCCTTGTTGCCGCCGTCGGTGTTGGAGGCGATCTGAAGCGGCTTGGAGCCGTCGTAGGGCTGGATCTTGTCAGCCTGTGCCCACAGGTCCTTGGCCTTGGCGGCGTCGAACTTGAGGACTTCGCTGCCCTTCAGGCCTTCCTTGAACCCGTCGATGACCGGCGGGACGAATGCCTTGGCAGGGGTACGGGTGCCGTTGAAGACCACCTTGGCGATTTCCTCGCGGTTGATGGCGTAGGACAGTGCCTGGCGCCGCAGCTTGCCGGCCTCACCCTGGAAGTTCGGGTTGTACGGCGGGATGTTCAGCGTGGAGTTGGTGGCAACGGCCTTGGTGGCGTTGCGGTCCGGGAAGTCGGAAACGTAGGTCTTCAGTGCGTTGGACGGAAGAACGTCGGTGATGTCCAGGTTGTCCGACTGCAGGTCCGTGTATGCGGGGCCCGGATCCGTGTAGAACTTAAAGGTCACGCCACCATTCTTGGCTTCGCGCGGGCCCTTGTAGTCCGCGTTCTTTACCAGGGAGATGGACTGGTCGTGGACCCAGGAACCCTGCTTTTCGAACTTGTACGGACCGTTGCCGACGGGGTTTTCACCGAAGGTCTTGGGGTCGGTCAGCGCTGCCGAAGGAAGCGGGAAGAAGGCGGAGTAGCCGAGGCGCAGGGACCAGTCAGCCTCAGGCTGGGCCAGCTTGACCGTGATGGTGGAATCATCGGTTGCTGCAAGGCCGGACATGGTGTCAGCCTTGGGGGCCGGGGTGGTGGTGGTCTTGCCGTCAGCACCCTTTTGCGAGTTCACAGCCGAAACGTCTTCGTAACCGGCGATGGACTCGAAGAAGAATCCGTTGTTCTGCAGGTTCTTGGAGTTTGCAGCGAAGTTCCAGGAGTCAACGAAGGTCTTGGCCGTAATGGCCTCGCCGTTGGTGAACTTCTGGCCCTGCTTGACCTTGATGGTCCAGTTCTGGGCGTCGGACGACTCGATGGAATCGGCGAGGGCGTTGACCGGCTTGCCGCTGGCATCGTACGTGCGCAGGCCTTCGAAGAGGAGCTCGACCACGCGGCCGCCGTAAACCTCATTGGTGTTTGCCGGCAGCAACGGGTTTTGTGGCTCGTTGCTGTAGGCAGTGATGACCTTGTTCGGATCGCCGGCAGCATTGCTGGACCCTTCAGTGCTGCCGCCGCCGCCGGCGCCGCACCCGGTCAGGGCAAGCGCGGCGATTGCCACGATGCCCAGTGCTTTGGAAGTGCGCGTAAAACGCATTCCGCCTCCTATGAGTTGTGGGAGAGATATATAGGGGAATCTTGTGCTTCCCCTGCAGGCTGCACGCAGCTCACCGCTGTGACGAAACCTACACAATACGAGTTAGCCTAACCGCACGTAGTCCAGATATTGGTACTCCGTTGCCAAACCGTGACCGGCGCAGTGCAATACCCCGGCACATGGAGGGAAGTTAGGCACGTCACATGCTACTCGCCGGTAAGCCGTACGGCGAATCGGGCCAAAGAGCGCTGCGCAAGGGGCGAAAGACCCTAGGTCACCTGGCAGGGTTGGACAGCCGCCACTCCCAGACGTTCCACCAGATGCCGAGGGGGCCGGGGCTGGTCTTGATGCCCGCTACCCGGGAATTGAAGGCGGTTGTTCCCAGCGTTTGGTAGAGCGGGAGGCCATACGCGTCCTCCCAGATGTGCTTATCGATTTCCGCCAGGAGCTCATCCTGTTTGCCCAGGTCCGTAGTCACGGCCAGTTGCTCCATAACCTTGTCCGCGCCGCCGTCGGAATATCCCGTGAAGTTGCTGCCCGCACCGGTGCGGAAAATCTGCGGCACCCGGCTGACACCGGCCTCTGTGCCGATCCATCCCGACAGGGCGGCGTCATATCCGCCCCGGCTTAGCGCGGCAGCCCAGTCGGCACTGCCCTGTCCCCCGTCGACCACCCGGAATCCGGCCAGCGCGGCCGAGTCGCGGATCAGGGCGAACGCCTTGGCCCGGTTCGGGTTGTCCCGGTTGTAAAGTACGCGGACGCTGGGGGTGGTGTCCTTCAGGAGCTTCTTTGCCCCGTCAATGTCCACCTTGGCGTAGTCCGAAGAGCCGTTATTCTTCACGGTGTCGTCGTACTTCGGTTGTCCCGGCAGGAATACCTGCGAGTCCAATGGCTTGCTGTCCGGCACCTGGGTTCCCACCACGGCGTCCATGATTGCCTGCCGCGGCACGGTCTTGAGGAAGGCTTCCCTGACGTCTTTGTCGGCAAAGGTCCCGGAGAAGTTAAGGTCCAGGTGGTCATAGCCGGACTGTTTGTACCGTTGCACGGTGATGCCCTGGCCCGACAGGCCGGTGAGGAGACTGTCCGTAGCGGCTGAGGGCTGCGGCGAAATGATGTCAACCTGGCCGTTGCGGAGGGCATCCACTGCCGCCGGTACTGCCCCGGTGAACCTGACATTGATTTCGTCCAGCCAGGGTTCCGCGCCCCATGTGTAGTCCCGGTTGCGAACCAGCTTCATCGAGACTTCCGGGACGATATCGCGGACGATGTAGGGGCCGCTGGACAGGTAGAGTGCCGGATCATCCGGAACGGCCTTTGTATTGAATCCCGTGTTCCAGAAGTCGCCGACTTTCTTGAGCGCGGGGTTGGACACCGGCTTTTCCGGGTTGCCCCGGGGCGTGTCCTTGAGCAACGTCACCAGGTCCTCCTCATCGTTGAGTCCGCTCTTGGCAGCAACGACGTGGGCGGGGAGCCCGACGTCGAACGCCACTTCCCAGTCAGCGTATGGTGCGGCGTACTCAATGGTGATGGAACGCCCGTCGGATCCGATTTCCGGGAACAGGGTGCCGGCGAGCCCCGTGGTGTCGGAGGCAACCGAGAAGTACTTGGTTCCCTTGCCGGCAGCACGATCGACATCATCGTAGTAGCCGGACCCGGCGGCCCAGCTCAACAGGAGGTCGGCTGCGCCAATGGGCGCACCGTCCGACCACTTAACGCCCTCGTTGACCGTGTACTTCACCTTGAGCGGCTGGTCGGATACCTTCTCGAAATGGCCGAACTTGTCGTTCCGGACAACCTTGGACATGTCATCAAGGTAGAAGAAGCCCGAGTGTGTGATGGCGCCGATCTTCGAATTGATGTCAGTGTTGCCGTTGGCGCTGTAGGGGTTGAACGACGAGAAGGCATTGACCTCCGCCACCGTGACGCTGCCGCCGCGCTTCGCCTCCCCCACCACGACGGACGGGGCGCTGCCACCCGAGCAGCCGGAAAGAACAAGGGCGGCCGACAATGCGGCGACGAGCAACTGAATCAGACGCCGTACCGGCATGCCGCCTCCTTGTGTGTTTCCCTCTCCAGGAGGGGACCCGGGCCGCCCAATCGCGCCCTACCACTTCAGGATAAGCTGTCAGGCCGGCCAGTCGTTGATGTGGGGCATTGGACCCTGTAGTTCCACCCACCGGGCCGCTACTATGAACCCGTGCCTGGCCGTGACGCTGTCCTGACCGATCCCGGCCGCATGCCCGACGACGAACAGATCCGCCAGCATCTGGGTGCTTCCTCGCCGCCTGGCACGACCTCAAGGAGCTGTTGTCCCGACCCGACCTTGGCCTGGAGTTGTCGTGGCACCACTACCGGGACGGCGGATGGCTGTGCAAGGCTCTCCAGGGCAGCAAGAATATGGCGTGGTTGGCGGTCTGGGACGGCTACGCCACGGTCACGTGCTACTTCTCCGCCCGACACCGCAATGACCTCGCCGCGCTGCCCCTCCCTGACAACCTCCGGGCCCAGATCACCGGGTGCAGATGTCCGGAGCGATGCTGCCGGTCGTCGTCCGGATCCGCTCGCCGGAGGATATCGGGGCCGCCATCGAGATCGTCCATTACAAGCTTCGGGCGCGGTAGTGGCGGCAGCCCCCCAAGGAAGCGGGCACGTCATGGTGCCGTGGCCGCCACAGGCCCAGACGTTGACGCGGAACGAGGCCGGTGTTGGCCAGATACATTGCACCGCCCCCTAGAGTGAAGGCATGCTGCACTCAACCCGGCAAGGCTCCGGTAAGCCACTCCTCCTGATCCATGGACTCGGTTCCAGTATTGGTAACTGGAACCCGGTAATCCCGGCGCTGGCCGCTGAACGCGATGTGATTGCCATCGACCTCCCCGGTTGCGGCGAATCCGCGCCGCTGACCGGCGAAACCACCATTGCCACGCTGACCGATGCCGTCGAAGCCTTTATACGCGACGAGAAACTGGATGACATTGATCTCGTAGGCAGCTCCATGGGCGCCCGGATGGCAATGGAAATGGCGCGGCGAGGGCACCCTGCCACCACGATCGCCCTGGACCCTGGTGGCTTCTGGAATGACCGCCAGGCAGCGATCTTTGGGGCAAGCATCAAAGCATCCGTCGCACTGATGCGCCGCATCCAACCGGCACTCCCCTTCCTCACGGGCAACCCCGTGGGCCGCACGGCCCTGTTGGCTCAGTTCTCCGCCCATCCCTGGAAACTGCCGCAGGATCTTGTCCTGCATGAGCTTCGCGGGTTCAAGACATCGACCAGCCTGGACCCGGCCCTCAACGCGCTGATTCACGGTCCCCGCCAGGAAGGCGCACCGGCCGGTTCACTCAAGGGAAAAGTGGTAGTCGGATGGGGGCGGAAGGACAAGGTCACCCCTCCCAGTGAGGCGGCGCGTGCCGCGGAGCTGTTCCCGGATGCCACCCTCCACTGGTTCGAAAACTCCGGTCACTTCCCACACTGGGACCAACCAACGGAAACGGCACGCCTGATCCTCGATAGCACGAGCTGAGCTGCGCGGCGGAGTCATTGGCCTTGGGGCAGTGTTGGCGGGGTACATTGCTTCGAGCGCGGCAAAGAGCCAAGTCTCCGTCACGCCCCTGCTCACCAAACCTTGATTCCAAAACGCTCCTACTCATGCCCCGGACGGGCGTAAGGGGAATGCTCGAACGACCCGCTTATCCCCGCCGAAAACGAGCCGCAATCAATTCTTGCCGGGATAGGTTTTATCGACCGTGGATACAGGCGAAGGCCGCCAAGAACAGTTTTCTTGGCGGCCTTCCCAGAGGTTTCACGAGGGTCAGAAACTACACATTGAACCGAAATTCAACCACGTCGCCGTCGGCCATGACGTATTCCTTGCCTTCGATCCGCACCTTGCCGCGGGACTTTGCCTCGGCCATGGAGCCGGCCTCGACCAGGTCATTGAAGGAAACAACTTCGGCCTTGATGAAGCCGCGCTGGAAATCGGAGTGGATGACACCCGCCGCTTGCGGTGCCGTATCCCCCTGCCGAATGGTCCAGGCCCGGGCTTCCTTGGGGCCGGCCGTGAGGTAGGTCTGCAGCCCCAGGGTGTGGAAGCCGACGCGGGCCAGCTGGTCCAGGCCGGACTCGTCCTGGCCGTTCATCTCGAGCATCTCGCGGGCTTCTTCCTCATCCAGTTCGACGAGGTCCGCTTCGAGCTTGGCATCAAGGAAAATGCAGTCTGCCGGAGCGACCATGGCCCGCAGCTCCTCCTGCTTCTCCGGGCTGCCCAGGATGCCTTCGTCGGCATTGAAGACGTAAATGAAGGGCTTGGCCGTCAGCAGGCCCAGTTCCTTGAGGTGTTCCATCTCCAATTTGTCGCTCTTGATGGAGGAGTAGATGGTGTCACCACGCTCCAGCACTGCCTGCGCGGCCTTGATGGCTGCGAGTTCGGCGGCTTCGCGCTTCTTGATCTTGACTTCTTTTTCGATCCGCGGGATGGCCTTTTCGATGGTCTGCAGGTCCGCGAGGATCAGTTCGGTGTTGATGGTTTCCATGTCCGAGCGCGGGTCCACTTTGCCGTCGACGTGCACCACGTCGGGGTCGTCGAAGACCCGGACAACCTCGGCAATGGCTTCGGCCTCGCGGATATTCGCCAGGAACTGGTTGCCCAGCCCCTCCCCCTCGGACGCACCCTTCACGATCCCGGCAATGTCGACGAAGGACACGGCTGCGGGCAGGATGCGCTGGGAACCGAAGATGCCGGCAAGCTTCTGAAGCCTGGGATCCGGGAGGTTCACCACTCCCACATTGGGTTCGATCGTGGCGAACGGATAGTTCGCGGCCAGGACCTGGTTGCGGGTAAGCGCGTTGAAGAGGGTTGATTTGCCGACGTTGGGCAGTCCGACGATGCCAATAGTAAGAGCCACGAGCATTGATTCTACCCGCCGGGCCGCCGGGGACAGTACCGGGGAATGTCACTGCCGGTGAATGTCAGAGCCCCGTGCAACAGTGAAGCCATGGATGCTTTTGCCTTGATTCTGGCCCTTCTCATGCTGTTGCTGGGCGCCCTTGCCGGCGCCGCTGCCACCTACTTTTCCCTGCGCCGGAACTCGCATGGGCTGGAGGCAGACTTTGACCAGGTATCGTCCCGCCTTTCAGAGGTCACGGCCCAGCTTGCAGCGGCCGACGCCGAGCGGCGGCTTCTGGCTGCACAGAACCGTGAGCTGGGCGAGGCAAGGACGCAGGACGGCAGCGTGCTGCGCGCCCTGGCGCCGGTGGCCGAGAAGCTCTCTGCCGTCCAGCAGCAGGTGGCACTGCTGGAGCGGGACCGGGTTGAGCAATACGGCCAGCTGGCCCAGCAGCTGCAGGAGGCCAGGCTGTCGGATGAACAGCTCATCCGGTCCACGCATGCCCTGGAGTCGGCATTGCGCTCCAACAGCGCCAGGGGCCAGTGGGGCGAGGTGCAGCTTAGGCGCGTGGTAGAGGCCGCAGGCATGCTCCGCCACGTGGACTTCGTGGAACAGGTCCACAGCGCCGGCCACGACTCAGCTGTCCGCCCGGACCTGGTGGTGCAGCTGCCCGGTGAAAAGCAGCTGGTGGTGGATGCCAAGGTCCCGCTCTCGTCCTACCTCGAGGCACAGGAACTGGGCGCCGTGGATCCAGGCACGGGCCGGCTGGCCGGACCCTCGGCGAGCGATGGCAGGAACCAACAGGCCCTGCTCGCCGCGCACGCCAAGGCCTTGAGGGCCCATGTCGATGCGCTGGGCACCAAGAAATACTGGGACATCCCGGGGAATTCGCCGGAACTGGTGGTTTGCTTCATCCCGGCCGAGTCCATCCTGGCCGCCGCCCTGACAGCTGACGCCGGGCTCCTGGACCACGCGCTGTCCCGCAATGTTGTCCTCGCATCCCCAAGCACCCTGCTGGCCGTGCTGAAGTCCGTGGCTTTCACCTGGCGCCAGGACGTCCTGACGGACAGTGCACGCGAACTGTTCGAGCTCGCGCGGCAGCTGTACGACCGGATGGGCACGCTGGGTGAGAACGTCAGCAAGCTGGGTTCCTCACTGAAGACCTCCGTGGACCGCTACAACGCGATGGTCGGCACCCTAGAAGCGCGGATTCTGCCCACCGCGCGGAAGCTCAACAGCCTGGAGGAGTCAGGCCTTGCCGCGCCTCCGCTGGTGGAGGTAACCCCGCGCGCGCTGGTGGCGCCCGAACTTCAAGGTGATGACGAAGCCGCCTGAAGTGCCGGTGAAGGCAGGAGGGGCCGGGCAGTCGCTGACTGCCCGGCCCCGTCCGTTCTACGCGCGCCGGCTATATGCCGTGCTTGTGTTTCAGTTGCGGGCCCGGCGGCCGCCCAGGGCACGGCTGACGTCACCGGACTGTTTCAGGGTTGCGCGGAGTTCCTTGGGCAGCGAGAACAGCAGGTCTTCTTCAGCCGTGACCACTTCCTCCACAGTGCCGTAACCGTAGTCGGCCAGGAGCCTCAGCACGTCCTGCACCAGCACCTCGGGAACAGAGGCCCCCGACGTGACACCCACGCTGGCGACGCCTTCAAACCACGCTTCGTCCACCTCGTTGGCGAAGTCCACCCGGTACGAGGCCTTGGCACCGTATTCGAGCGCCACCTCCACCAACCGGACGGAGTTGGACGAGTTGGCTGAGCCCACCACGATCACCAGGTCCGCCTTGGGCGCGATCTTCTTGATGGCCACCTGTCGGTTGGTGGTGGCGTAGCAGATGTCATCGCTGGGCGGATCCTGCAGGGTGGGGAACCGTTCCTTGAGCAGCCGGACGGTTTCCATGGTCTCGTCGACACTCAGCGTGGTCTGGGAAAGCCAGATGACCTTTTCGGGGTCGCGGACGGTCACCTTGTCGACTTCGTGGGGGCCGTTGATGATCTGGATGTGCTCCGGCGCTTCACCGGCCGTGCCTTCCACTTCCTCGTGGCCGTCGTGGCCGATCAGGAGGATGTCGAAATCGTCCTTGGCGAAGCGGACGGCTTCCCTGTGCACCTTGGTGACCAGCGGGCAGGTGGCATCGATGGTGCGCAGGCCGCGGTCTTCCGCGGACTGGACCACTGCCGGGGACACGCCATGGGCGGAGAAGATAACCAGCGCGCCTTCTGGGACTTCGTCGGTCTCGTCCACAAAGATGGCACCCTTTTCCTCCAGGGAGCTGACCACGTGGACGTTGTGGACAATCTGCTTGCGGACATACACGGGCGCGCCGTAGTGCTCCAACGCCTTCTCGACCGCGATGACGGCCCGGTCAACGCCGGCGCAGTAGCCGCGCGGGGCAGCCAGCAGCACCTTCTTGGTGCCGTTGACGGGAGCTGCGGCTGCTACTTCCTCAGGCGAACGGCGCCTGCGTGGAATGGTTGGCATCGAAAGGGGTACGGCCGTGGTGGTCATCCCTCCATGTTACCGGCTGGTCCGCGCCCGTTTCCGGGATGCGAACAAGGTCACAATGCCCAAGACCACCAGGACGCCACCCGTGATTGCGGCGGTGGTGATCCATCCTTGGAAGTCCGCGCCCGCGGCGGCCAGGAACTCGTCACGGAACATGTTGGCCACGGCATTGCCGGTGTCCGTCGACCGGGCACGGGCCGAGCCCAGCTGCGAGCCAGCTCCCCACAGAGCGGCGAGCGCCAATCCCCCAAGGCCGGCTGCCAACAGAACGGTCCAGCGGCGCCGTGCAGCCACCAGCGCCAGCAGAAAGGCTACGGCCGAACCCATGGCCAGGATGTAGCCCATCGGCGCATAGGTGGCCAGCCGTTCCGTCCACTCCCTTTGCGCAGGCTGGCCGACGTTGATCAGGGTTTGCTCCGGTGGGTTGAGTGGAAGCCGCGTGGTCCGGGAGATTTCCTCCGAGCCGAGGGCTACCAAAGGGGCCACGTCCAGAGTCAGCGACGACGGCGAGGCGCCATCCTGGGGATCCACCGAAGGCTCCGCAAAACTCAGGCGGTGGCTTCGGCGCAGCGTTTCCTCCCAGGCCGCCGGGTAACCGGGAAGCCCGGTCAACGACTCCGCCGCCTTCTCAAGCATCGGTTCGACCAGCCCCGAAAGAAAGCCCGGAACTGCTCCGGTGTCAATTGTTCCCACCGCCGCCGCAGCAAGCTTTCGCTGGAAGTCCGAGTCCTTGCCCAGCGGAGCCGCGAGGCGGACGAACCCATCTTCCTGGACGATGTTCCGATCCACCCATATAGCGGGAACGGCGACAGCGGCCAGGAGGATGCCCAGCACGGTGGCAATGGCAGAGACAAAGGTGCGCACAACAGGTCCTTCGGGGTTGGGGGCCTTTACCCATCCTAGGCAGGACGGAGGACTGTCCCTGTCAGCCCCCGCTGCTAGACCATATGGATAAGGTTGATTGAACGCCCCCAAGAGATGAAGGACCGCATGCCCCCAGCACCAGCTTCCCAATGGCATCCGCATGTCTGAGCAGGCATCCCTTCCGGGTACCGCCCCCACGACGCTGCCGGCTACCGCAGCTGAAACCAGCCCGGATAACCCGTGGCCCTTGCAGCTGCTGTCGCAGAAGCTGAAGGCCCACATTGACCGCACTCCGTCCGCATGGGTGGAAGGCCAGGTCATCGAGCTGAACCGGCGCGGAAGTAACGCCTACCTGACCCTTCGCGACGTGGACGCCGAGGTCTCACTGCCTGCCTCCGTATGGACCAAGGTGCTGGAACGCCAGAACCTTCCACTGGAGCGCGGGTCGCGGGTGGTGGCACTGCTGAAGCCGGAATTCTGGCTGAAAACGGGCAGGCTCAACATGCTGGTGCGGGACATCAGGCCCGTGGGACTGGGTGACCTGCTGGCCAGGATCGAGCGGTTGCGCAAGGCCCTGGCGGCGGAAGGCTTGTTCGCAGATTCCCGGAAGAAGCCCCTGCCCCTTCTGCCGCACCGGATCGGCCTCATCACTGGCCGCGACTCCGATGCAAAGAAGGACATCCTGCGCAATGCAGCCCTGCGGTGGCCGGCGGTGGAATTTGAGATCCGCGAGGTGGCCGTCCAAGGAAACACAGCTGTGGCCCAGGTGGTCCGTGCCCTGCGGGAACTGGATGCCCGGCCGGAGGTGGACGTCATCGTCATCGCCCGTGGCGGCGGTGCGCTGGAAGACCTCTTGCCTTTCAACAGCGAGGACCTGATCCGGGCGGTGGCTGCGGCCGCCACTCCCGTGGTGAGCGCCATCGGCCACGAGGCAGACCGCCCGCTCCTGGACTACGTCGCGGACCTGCGCGCCTCAACCCCCACCGATGCCGCCAAGCGGATCGTGCCGGAAGTCTCAGAAGAGCTTGCCGGAGTGCGCCAGGCGCGTGAACAGTTGCGCCGCTGCATGGAGCGGCTGGTGGACCGGGAATCTGACCGATTGGCGGCACTGCATTCCCGGCCGGTCATGGCGGCGCCCGAGGGCATGGTCTCGCTCCGGGCCGAGGAAATTGAACGGCTCCTGCGCCGTTCCTCCGCTTCAGTAAGTTCCACCGTGGTGCGGGCAGCAGACCAGCTTGAGCACCTCAAAGCCCAGGTACGCGCGTTGTCCCCGCAGAAGACGCTGGACAGGGGGTACGCCGTCGTCGAACTGGCAGGAGACCAGGCCGCACGGATCGCCCAAGCCGGGCACGCAGTGGTCCGCCGCCCTGCCGAGGCGCCTGCGGGTGCAGCCTTGTCCATCCGCGTGGCGGAGGGACGTTTCGGCGCGACGTCCACCGGACCCGTTCAGTCCACCGGCGGATTCCAGGCAGGAAACCAAGACCACCACCAGAAACCAGACCACCACCAGGAATTGGAAGAAAAAGCATGACTGAACAAAAACCAGGGTCGGATGTCGCAGCACTGAGCTATGAGGAAGCGCGGGAGCAGCTCATCGCTGTAGTGGGCAAGCTGGAGGCGGGAGGCGCCAGCCTCGAGGAATCCCTGGCGCTGTGGGAGCGCGGCGAGGCGCTGGCGGCGCGATGCGAGGAGTGGCTGGAAGGCGCCCGGAAGCGCCTGGCGGCAGCCCGCGACCAGCCGCTATAGGCAGCCCATCCACTGTCGCCAGCCGGTCAACGCAGCCCAGTCAACGGACCGGCAGCAGCAGGCCAGTGGAAAGATTACACAGTCGATTCACGGGAGCGATCCTCAGGAACGGGCCACCAGTTCCCGCTCTGTGGCGACGTCGAATTCAGCCTTTGGCCATTTGAGGTTCATCCCGGAGAGGGCGCCGAGCAGCAGTTGCTGGACCGCGATCCGGGCATACCATTTCTTGTTGGCCGGGACGACGTGCCAGGGCGCGACCGGCGTGCTCGTTTCGTCGATCGCAGCCTGGTAGGCACTCATGTAATCGTCCCAAAAAGCGCGCTCGTCCAGGTCGCCGTGGCTGTACTTCCAGTGCTTGGCAGGGTTGTCCAGCCGTGCCAGCAGGCGTTCCCTCTGTTCGTCCCCACTGATGTGCAGCATCACCTTGACCACCTTGGTACCGGAATCCGTCAGCCTCGCCTCGAATTCATTGATGGCAACGTACCGCCGCTTGATTTCATCCGGACTGGCCCAGCCGTGGACCCTGTGGATGAGGACGTCCTCGTAATGGGAACGGTCAAACACACCCACCATCCCGGCGGCCGGCACTTCCTTCTCGATGCGCCATAGGAAGTCGTAGGACTTTTCCTCGTCGGTGGGGGCTTTGAATGCCTTGAAGTGGACGCCCTGCGGGTTCATCGATGCCATGACGTGGCTGACGATCCCGCCCTTGCCCGCGGTGTCCATGGCCTGCAGGATCAGCAGGACCCGTTTGGTTCCGCCGAAGCGGGACTCCGCAAAGAGCTTTTCCTGGAGTTCGGAAAGTTCGTCGTCCATCTCCGCGAGGAGCAGCTTGCCGTCATCCTTGGTTCCGCTGTAGCCAGGCGTTGAGTTGGGATCCACGGCGGCAAGGGAGAAACCCTCCCCCGCGCGAAGGGTTTGGGCAGGATGCTGGTCGAAGCCAACGACGCGGGCCATGGGAATCCTTTCGCCAAGGGTTGCACGGGCAGGGGCCCGTGAGCACAGGCTAGTTCCCCTGGTACCTGCTTAGGAAGTCCCCCATACGGCCAATGGCCTCCTCGATGTCCTTCACGTTCGGCAACGTCACCATCCGGAAATGGTCGGGGCGGACCCAGTTGAAGGCGCGCCCGTGGGAGACGAGGATCTTTTGTTCCCTCAGCAGGTCGAGGACGAATTTCTCATCATCGCGAATGTGGTAGACGTCGGGGTCCAGGCGCGGGAAGAGGTAGAGCGCGCCCCTGGCCTGCTGGGTGCTGACGCCGGGAATGGCGTTGAGCATGTCATAGGCCTTGTTCCGCTGTTCCAGCAGGCGGCCGCCGGGGAGGATGAGGTCGTTGATGCTTTGATAGCCGCCCAGTGCGGTCTGGATGGCGTGCTGGGCCGGGACGTTGGCGCACAGCCGCATGTTGGCCAGGAGGTTGATGCCTTCGAGGTAGTCGGCAGCCTCCTTCTTGGGGCCGGATATGGCCATCCAGCCGGCCCGGTAGCCGCATACCCTGTAGGCCTTGGACAGCCCGCTGAACGTCAGGCACAGGACGTGGTCGTCGGTGAGCTTGGCGAGGTTAACGTGGACGGCGTCCTCATACAGGATTTTTTCGTAGATCTCGTCGGCGAAGACCACCAGGCCGTGCTTTTCAGCCAGGGCAACAATGCGCTTCAGCGTCTCTTCCGGGTAGACCGCGCCCGTCGGGTTATTCGGGTTGATGACCACGATTCCCTTGGTGCGGGGCGTGATCTTGGCTTCCATGTCCTCAAGGTCAGGCTGCCACCCGGATTCCTCGTCGCAAAGGTAGTGGACGGGCTTACCGCCGGCGAGCGCCACGGAGGCCGTCCACAGCGGGTAGTCCGGCGTCGGGATGAGGACTTCGTCGCCTGAATCCAGCAGCGCCATCAGGGACATGGTGATGAGCTCGCTGACACCGTTGCCCAGGTAGATGTCATCGACGTGGATGTTCTGGATGCCGCGGGTCTGGTAGTACTGCGACACCGCAGTGCGGGCGGAAAAGATGCCGCGCGAGTCGCTGTAGCCCTGGGCGTGCGGCAGGTGGCGGATCATGTCCACCAGGATGGCGTCCGGTGCCTCGAAGCCGAACGGGGCCGGGTTGCCGATGTTCAGTTTGAGGATCCGGTGGCCCTCCGCCTCCATCTGCTGGGCGGCCTGCAGAATCGGTCCACGGATGTCATAGAGAACGTTGTGAAGCTTCGTGGACTGCCTGAATTCTGCCATTCCTCAAATATGCCACAGGAAGGATGCATCCCCGTTGAGACATCCACCACATGGCCGACGGCGGCTGCCGGACCTTTCAAAGGTCCGGCAGCCGCCGTCGTCATTACCGAAGCTCCCCTCGCCGGAGGGGCGTGATGCCTACTTGACGATGCCCTTCTCCTTGAGCCAGTTGGTGGCCGCCGTCTTGGCGTCCTGCTTTTGGCTGCCGCTGACCGCACGGTTGAGGTTGATCAGGTCATCGGTGGTGAGCGTGCTGGACACCGAGTTCAGAGCCTGCTTTGCCTTGTCCGTCATCTTCGCCTTGTTGTACAGCGGCAGGACCTGCTGGGCGATGAAGTTGTTCTTGGGATCATCCAGCACCACCAGGTCGTTGTCGGCAATGGAGGGCGTGGTGGTGTAGATGTCAGCCACCTGCACCTGGTCCTCCAGCAGCGCCTTCAGCGTCACCGGGCCGCCGCCGTCGCTGAAGGGCTCCAGCTTCTTGGGGACGCAGTTGTAGTTCTTCTTCAGACCCGGCAGGCCGTAGGCGCGCTCGGCGAACGTGGCGGGTGCCCCCACCACGATCTCGCTGCAGACCTTGGCCAGGTCCTCGATGGACTTCAGCTGGTACTTTTCCGCGGTGGCCTTGGTGACCACCATGGCGTCCTTGTCTTCAGCCTTGGATGCGTCCAGCACGCCGAGCCCCTCCGGCAGCTTGCCGGGCAGTGCCTTGGCGATGTCGCCGGCGGAGACTTCCTTGGCTTCCTTGTCCACGTACAGCAGCAGGTTGCCACTGTAGTCCGGCACCACGTCCACGGAGCCGTCCTGGACTGCCTTGAAGTAGACCTCGCGGGAGCCGATGTTCGGCTTGGTGGTGGCGGTGATCCCGTTGGCGTTCAGCGCGCCTGCGTAGAGTTCGGCGATGATCTGGCTCTCGGGGAAGTCGGCCGAACCCACCACCAGGGAGGTGGCTTGGCCGGAGGCCCCGCTGCTCGATGCCGGCGGGCTTTTCAGGGGATCGGATGAACCGCCGCAGGCGGACAGCACCACGGCCAGGCCAACCCCGGCGGCGAGGCCACCGAATGCCCGCCTTCCGAGGCGCTGGGGACGGCTATCTTTCATGACTTACCTCCTTGTACAACAGTCTCCGCAACAACGGGGTCTGTGAGATCAACCGCAGCCTCCTGGCTGCGATAGGACAGCTTCGAGGGCCCCTGGGTCAGGAACAGCCTCTGGAACAGGGACAGGACGAGGTCGACGGCGATGGCCAGCACCGCGATGAGGAGGGAGCCTCCCAGCATCTGGGGGAAGTCGCTGAGGACCAGGCCGTCAAAGAGATAGCGGCCCAGGCCGCCGAGGTTGATGTAGGCAACCACGGAGACAGTGGCGATCACCTGCAGCACGCCGGTCCGGAATCCGCCGAACATGACGGGGAGCGCATTAGGCAGCTCGGCCCGGAACAGGACCTGCGGTTCCGTCATGCCCATGGCACGGGCGGCGTCCACCACGTTCCGGTCCACACTGGATATTCCGGCATAGGTTCCGGCCAGCAGCGGCGGGACGGTGAGGATCACCAGGGCCCACACCGGGGGCATCAGTCCGATTCCGGCCAGCAGCACGAACAGGATCAGCAGGCCAAGGGTGGGAAGTGCACGGAGGGCCCCAGCCAGCGCCACGACGGCCACCCGGCCCTTTCCGGTGTGGCCGACGAAAAGCCCGACGGGAACGGCGATGGCGGTGGCGATGAGCATGACCAGGCCGGTGTACTGGAGGTGCTCCCCCATTCGGGCAGGGATGCCCATGCTTCCGGACCAGTGCTCCGGGTCGGTGAGCCAGGCGAACGTATCGGCAAAGACGTTGCTCATGCTGCTCCTCCCGCCGTTGACGCAGACCGCTCCGCAGCCACCGGCGCGTCCGCAGGGGCACGCCCAACACCGCGGTCCCGCCGGCCGCCGGCCCGCTCCCACGGGGTGAGGATGCGTTCCAGCAGGACCAGGACAGCATCCATCAGCAGCGCAAGGACCAGGATGGCGATGATGCCCACCACCACCTCGGTGACAAAATCCCGCTGGAGGCCGTCGGTAAAGAGCATCCCCAGGTTGCCGACACCCAGGAGTGCCGCAACACTGACCAGCGAGATGTTGCTGACGGACACTACGCGAAGTCCGGCGAACAGGACCGGCAGGGAGAGCGGCAGGTCGACCTGAAGGAAACGGGCCAGCGGCTTGAAGCCCATTGCCTGCGCGGCCTGGCTGATGTCCGCGTCAACGGAGTCGAAGGCGTCCAGGGCGGCGCGGACCAGCAAGGCCACCGCATAGATGGTCAGCGCCACCACCACGTTGAGGGGATCCAGGATCCGGGTGCCCAGGATGGTCGGCAGGATGATGAACAGAGCCAGCGACGGAATGGTGTACAGGAGCGAGGAGGCCGTGAGCACCACGGAGCGCAGTGCGCTGTTCCGCCGTGCCAACTGCGCCAGCGGAATGGAAATCAGCAGGCCCAGGACCATGGGAACGATGGCCAGCACAAGGTGCTGGCCGCCGCGTTCCAGGATCATGCCGGTGTTGGCAAGGAACCATTCCATCAGAGGGCAGCCTGCCGCACCTGGCGCGCTTCTTCGATGAGCGCCAGCACCTCACCGCCGCGGACCACACCGAGTACCTTGCCGTCGGCGTCGACGGCAACGCCCAGGCCCGACGGCGAGGACAGGGCTGCGTCCAGGGCCCGCCGGAGGCTTTCCCCTGGACGGAACAGCGAACCGCCGGGAACGAGTTCGGTTTCAGTGCCCGGCGCGGACCATCCCAAAGGCTGCATGTCCGGGTCCACCACCAGCTGCCATCCGCCGGCTGCGCTGGAATCGGACTCATATCCCCCTGCAGCGCGGATAATCGTAGGCACCGGGTGGATCACCACGCCGTCGGACGGGCTGAAACCCAGGTGCCGGAAGCCGCGGTCCCGGCCGACGAAGGACGCCACGAAGTTGTTGGCCGGCGCCCGGAGGATTTCCTCAGGGGTGGCGTACTGGGCCAGCTTGCCGCCGGTGGCAAAGACGGCAACCTTGTCGCCCAGGATGGTGGCTTCGTCGATGTCGTGGGTGACGAACACGATGGTCTTGGCCAGGTCCTTTTGCAGACGCAGCAACTCGTGCTGGAGTTCGTCCCGGACAACCGGGTCCACTGCGCTGAACGGCTCGTCCATGAGGAGGATGGGCGGATCTGCAGCGAGGGCGCGCGCTACGCCTACGCGCTGCTGCTGGCCGCCGGACAGCTGCGACGGATACCGCGTGCCCAGGGAGTGCGCCAGGCCCACCACGTCCAGGAGCTCCTCGGCGCGCCTGCGGGCGTCAGCTTTCGAAACCCCATTCAGCCTGGGAACGGTAGCGATGTTGTCCAGCACCGAGCGGTGCGGCAGCAGCCCTGCCGACTGCATGACGTAGCCCATGGAGCGGCGCAGTTCGGCCGCCGGCACGGAGGTGACGTCCCGGCCATCCACGGTGATGGTCCCGGATGTGGGCTCCACCATACGGTTGATCATCCGGAGGGACGTTGTTTTGCCGCAGCCGGAAGGGCCCACGAAGACTGTGACCGTGCCCCTGGCGATGGACATGGACAACCCGTCCACGGCGGGCTGGCCGCCCGGGTACTGCTTGGTAACGCTCTGGAACTCAATCATCGCCTGGTCCATGGTGCGGACTTACCTGTTCTCTTGGACGGGCTGCTTTCAGCACCGCGACACTGCCATCAGCACGCTGATAGTTACGGTAACCCAAACGGGGGCGGCCTTCAGCAGCTAAAGCCCCAATCCCCGCAAAGGAATCCCTACTGTGACCATTCGGTACCCTGTCCTGCACGGATGGGTGTCCGGGATGGGACGCGCACCACTCCTGTTGAGGTGGCATCAGCGCGCCTAGAGTAAAGGCGTGACCAACTTGGAAATTTCACCCCAGGAAGAGCTGTGCCCGCCTGCCGCTGCCGAAGGCACCCCGGGCCCGTGCCTGCAGCTGTGGCCGGAGCGCGAAGTGCCGCTGGGCGGAGTCCGCGCCATGAACGTCAAACGCACGCTGCCCCAGCGCGGACTGCCGACGATCGGTGCCTGGTGCTTCCTGGACAGCTTTGGCCCCGACCGGACCGCCATGTCTGTCCTCCCGCACCCCCACATTGGGCTCCAGACGGTGACCTGGCCCCTGGCGGGGCACATCCGGCACCGGGACAGTGTGGGCAGCGATGTGGTGGTGCGTCCGGGCGAGCTGAACATCATGACTGCGGGGCAGGGCGTGTCGCACTCGGAGTTCGCGGTGCTTCCTTCCGACGGCGGCCAGGAGTTGCCGCTGCAGCGGGGACTTCAGCTGTGGGTTGCCCTTCCCGACGGGGACCGGCACAGGGAACCGGCGTTCGAACAGCACCGCGAGCTGCCGCGCGCCGCCGGCCAGGGTTTTACCGCCACCGTGATGGTGGGAAAGCTTGCCGGAGTGGCGTCCCCGGCAACGATGTACTCGCCAATCGTCGGCGCTGACGTTTCCTGTGAAGGGGAGGCGGTGCTCCCGCTGGAGCCCGCGTTCGAGCACGGCATCCTGGTGCTCGACGGCGGCCTGGCGGTGGACGGGCAGGAACTGCCGGCGGGGCCGCTGGGCTACCTGGGCACCGGCCGCAGCGAGCTGCGGATGCAGGCGCGTCCTGGCACGCGCTTCCTGTTGATCGGCGGTGAGCCGTTCGGTGAGGAACTGCTGATGTGGTGGAACTTTGTGGGCCGCACCCACGACGAAGTGGAACAGGCCCGGGATGACTGGGAAGCGCAGGCGGGGCTGCCGGACACCGAAACGGCCGCCGCCCGCTACGGCCTGGTGCCCGGGCACGGTCCGGACGCCGGGGCGGAGGCAGGACGCATCCCGGCTCCCCCGCTTCCCGGCGTTCGGCTGACACCCCGCAAACGGTCCGTCAGCTAGGAGTCCTGCCTAAAGGGTCAGGCGGGCTCTGCCAGGAGCTGCAGGACACCAAACACCGGTTCCTGGTCCAGGACCCGCACATCCATGATTCCGGCTGCGGCAAGGTTCCGGCGGAATGACTCCTGCAGGGGAGCAACATTCATCCCCAGCCCGCCCCCCAGGATCACCGGCCCGTCGATTTTCAGCTGGCCCAGCACCTGTTCCGCCAGGGCAGCAAGGTCCTGCCCGGCCCGGGCCAGCAGGGCTGCACTGTCCTGGTGCCCGGCAGCTGCCGCCTCCACCACGTGCCGGGCCTGCTGCGCCCAGAAGCGGCGCCCGGTGTCCGGGGAGTGGAACAGCGCTATCAGCTTGTTGGGGTGGTCCAGCCCGCAGGACCGCAGAAGGGCTGCGGTGAGCTGGTCGATGGGCAGGCCCTGGTTCATCCTGCGGAGGCTGTGCCGCACCGCTTCGCGGCCCAGCCAATAGCCGCTGCCTTCATCCCCCAGCAGGTAACCCCAGCCGCCGGCCCGGGCCTCGCCGCCGTCGGCATTGCGTCCCCAGGCCGCTGAGCCCGTCCCTGCGATGACGGCCACCCCGGTGCCGGCCCGGCCTGCCGCCAGCAGCAAACGCGAGTCGTGGACAACGGTGACGCGTGCTTGCGGGGCCAGCGGCTGGATCAGGGCAGCCAGGGCTGCAGCGTCCTCGTCGGTATCGATTCCGCCCGAGCCCGCATACACCCGGTCCACACGTCCTCCGCCGATCCGGGCAAACAGCTCCGCGAGGTTGCGGGCCGCCTGTTCACGGGTGACGTTCTGGACGTTGGAGCTGCCTGCCGAGTCGTCCGCGACAGGCCGGCCGTCCTCAAAGCGGACCCCGTGGGTTTTGGTGCCCCCGATGTCCAGCCCGATCGTGATGCCGTGAAGCGGGTTTACAGGAAGCGGGTTGCCCTGCTGCGGGTCGCTTGGCGCTTCCGCGGCCGGCTCGACGGGATGGGCGAAAGTGTTCTGGGTGTTCGTCACGTCACAAGGGTACTTGCGGGGAGGGCGTGCCGTGCGGCACCCGGCCGCGCCTGGCCCCGGCCGGCGCGCTCCGCCGTCGGCCGTCTTACTTGCTCAGCGGCCCGCCCTGGTGACCAGCCCAGCCAACAGGCCCGGACCTTGGGAGACCACCAGTTCGCGGAAGAGCCTGGCCGGAACAGGTTCGCTTTCGGGCTTCCGGCGCCGCCAGCTCACGCCGACCTCCCTAAAGGCGAGCGGGGAATCCAGTGGCACTTCCACCCACCCCAGGTCGCCCGTTTCGGGGCGCAGTGTGCGGCCCGGCGCCTCACCGCCCGGCGGGAGGACGCTGACGCCGAGGCCTGCCGCGACCAGTCCGCGGACCGTGTGGGAATCCTGGCTTTCAAAGGCGATCCGCGGGCGGTACCCGGCCTCGCGGAACAGTGCATCGGTGAGGGACCGCAGCCCGTACCCGGGCCCCAGGGCAACGAACGGCTCGGTCCGGATATCGGCCACGGCCGCCATCCGCTTCCGCGCCAGCGGGTGTCCATGATGCACCACCAGCCGGAGCGGCTCACGGTACAGCGGCGCCGAATCAAGGTTCTTCCCGGGTGGGGCCACGGGCGCGGTGAGGGCAAGGTCGGCTTCGCCGGAAGCAAGCTCCTCCAAACAGCTGTTCCGGGCGCCCTGGCTAAGCCGGAAGGCGGTTCCGGGGTGTCGGGTACGGAAGGCGCTGATCAGCAGGGGCAGGGTGGCTTCGCCGAATGTGTGCTGGAAGGACACAGACACAGTGCCCCTGACCACCTGGGACTCGTTCCGGACCAGGTCCAGCCCGGCCTGGAACTCCGCCAGCGCGTGCTCGATGTAAGGCAGAAGCGTGCGGGCAGCGGGAGTCAGGCGGACCCCGCGCCCGTCCCGGACCAGGAGTTCGGTGCCGACGGCGGCGCTGGCCCGGGCCAGTGCCCTGCTCACCGTTGACTGGGGTACTCCAAGCAACTCGGCTGTCTCCGTCACATGCTCGGTGCGGCCCAGCTCGGCCAGTACCGGCAGGAGCGGCAGCAGCTGCGCCAACTGTTTCCGGTCCGGTTCCATTGCTGCCTTACCTTTGCCTCGAATGACCCACTATCGATATCAGTTTGACAGGAAAGATGCATTGGAAGCATCCATTTCGGGAGGACTACGCTGGCTGGATGCGACAGAAGGCACCAGCCGGCACCGGCCCCTCACCCGTCTGGAGTGGGCATCCCAAGGGATCGCGGGACTACGGCCGCGTCCTCGCCGGACTGGCGTGCGCCGGTGTGGCCACTTTCGCGCAGCTTTACGCCACCCAGGCGGTCCTGCCGCTCATGGCGGCCGACTTGGACATCACTGCTGCCGAGGCCGCCCTCACCATCTCCCTGTCCACCATGGGGCTGGCCGCCACGGTGATCCCCTGGTCCTTCCTGGCAGACCGCATTGGCCGGGTGAAGGCCATGATGTGGGGCATCACGGCGGCCACCGTCCTGGGCCTGCTGGTGCCGTTGTCCGCGAACTTCACCATGCTGCTTGTGCTGCGGCTACTGGAGGGGATGGCCCTGGGCGGCATTCCCGCCATCGCCATTGCCTACCTCAACGAAGAGGTCAGCAAAGCCCATGCCGCGTTGGCTGCAGGAAGCTATGTTGCCGGCACCACCCTTGGCGGCCTGTCAGGCCGGCTCGTAGCGGGGCCGGTTGGTGAACTCTGGGGCTGGCGCTCGGCGGCCTTGGCCGTGTCCCTGCTGGCGACCGTTGCCGCCGTCGTATTCCTTGTCCTGGTGCCCCGGGCCCGGGGATTCGTTCCGGCCCAGGCCGCCGGCCTCCGGAACGCCATTCAGACGCTCGCCGCCCATCTTCGGAATGTCCGGCTGCTGGCCATTTACGCCCAGGCCTTCCTGATGATGGGCGGGTTCGTGGCCGTCTACAACTATCTGGGTTTCCGGCTGTCCGCTGCGCCGTTCGGGCTCCCGGCCACCGTGATCAGCCTGATCTTCCTGGCCTACCTGTCCGGAACTGTTTCCTCCCGCTGGGCTGCGGGCCTGACCACAAGGTATGGCCGTCGGAACGTCCTGCTCGCGGGACTTGCGCTTGCAGTGGCCGGCCTCGCCCTGACCCTCACCCCGTCCCTGGTGCTGATCCTGTCCGGGCTGGTGGTGTTCACCGGGGGCTTCTTCGCCGCCCACAGCATCGGGTCCGGGTGGACCGGCGCCATCGCCAGTACCGGCCGGGCCCAGGCGGCCTCGCTGTACAACCTGGCCTACTACCTGGGCTCCAGCCTCCTTGGATGGGCGGGCGGCCTGGTCTTCCAGGCGTGGGGCTGGGGCGCCCTGGCGGGAGCCGTCATGGCGCTGGCCTGCGTCACTGCCGCAACTGTCGCCGTCGTCCATCCCCGGGCCGAAACAGCCCCTTCCTGAGGTCCGCCGCGCCGTCCGTGAATTAAGCGGCTTCCCCAGCTCTAAAAGGGGCTTGGATATTCGGCAGGGCACGCCCGGGCTGAGCGGATGGCGACGATTCTGCGGTCTAGGATGAACGAAAGATCGCGTGGAAGGAACCGCAGTGAGTACGAATCCCAGGAACCCCAGGCCCGGGCCACATCTTGAACCGCTCGACGCCATCGACGAACGGCTCCTGGAAGCCCTCGTCTCTGACGCGAGGATTTCCAACAAACAGCTCGCCGAACTGGTGGGGATCGCTCCATCCACGGCCCTGATGCGCACCCGGGCGCTGTCTGAACGGGGCATCGTGCAGGGCTATGAGGCGAAGCTGAACCTGTCGGCCATCGGCAGGTCTGTGCAGGCGCTGGTGGCCGTGCGGCTCCGCGCCCACGACCGGGACCAAATCGACCGCTTCACCGCACGCGTGCCGCACCTGCCGGCCGTGCTCTCCACCTTCCACACCTCAGGTTCGGTGGACTACCTGCTGCACATCGCCGTCGGAAGCACCGAAGACCTGCGGGACTGGGTCCTGGACAACCTCGCCACCGATCCCGTGGTGGGGCACACCGAGACCACCCTGGTCTTCGAACACATCCAGGGCAACCACGGGCCCCTTCCCGACTAGCCCTGCCCTGCTCATTTGGGGAGGCGGGGTGTCACTTTCGCTGCCGGACGGCCATGGCTGCGAGCGTCCAGGCTGACAGGCCAAGGGCCGCGACGCCGCACAGCAGGACGAAGCCTTGGACGGCCGGCGCCATCCCGAACGCCGCGCTGGCCCAGCCAAGGCCCAGGACCGGCACCGCACTCCCCAGGTAGGTGATGACGTAGACGGTGCTGATGATCTGGGCATGGCGGGCGGGCTCCACCTTGTCGGCAACGTCGTTAAAGACAATGCGGAACGACAGGCCCTGCCCCAGCCCGGCAGTCACGGCGGCCCCCACCAGCAGCAGGGGGCTGTGCCAGGCGCCGGCGGCCCCCAGCAGGATGACGGAGACGCCAAGGACTGCGAGCCCGCCCGGGACGGTCAGGCGGCCCCGGACGGTCACCAGCTGGCTCAATGCTGACGCGCCCAGTGGCAGGCCGGCCAACACGCCGATCAACGGCCGGGAGTCAGTGCCAAGGACCTGGGCAAAGTAACCCGGTGCCAGGGACAGGGAGAAGCCAAAGACTGCGAAGCTCAGGAAGCCGACTGCGGACGCCAGCCAGAATGCGCCCCTCGCCTGGCGGGAAACGGAAGGCCGGCGCGGAGCCAGGGCATGCAGCGGCCGGGACACTGCCGGCACCATGATGGCCGGGCGGGCACGGACCAGGTACAGCGGGACCAGGAGACCGGCAAGCAGCAGAGAGTGGACGACGTACGGGGCCGTGGTGGGGCCGGGGAGCAGCGACAGCAGCCCGCCGATGACGGGGCCGGCGGCCACTCCCCCGGATGAGGCCAGCAACGTAAAGCGCGATGCCCACTCCGGACGGGACGGGAGCAGTTCACGGAGGGCAGCGGCGCTTGCCCCGGTGGCCAGCGCGACAGCCATTCCCTGTAGTGCCCGGCCCGCGCACAAGGCGGCCAGTGTTCCCGCTTCCGCGAAGATCCAGCCGCCCACCAGCCCGGTCAGGACGGCCACCAGGAGCGCAGCACGCCGGCCGATATGGTCCGACCAGTGCCCCGCGAGCAGCAGCGTTCCCACCAACGCCAGGACGTAGCTGGCAAAAGCGGCGGTCACATCAAGGCTGGACAGGCCCAGGTCGGCCTGCAGCAGCGGGTACAGCGGCGTGGCCAGGTTGGCGCCCACCAGGAGGAGGAAGATGGCCGCACCGGAAATTACCAGCCGCGCGGTGGTGGAGGCATTCCACCCGCTGGGCATGGCCGTTACCGGGCGCATCCGCAGTTCGCTGAAGACCGTCATTTTGCCGCCTTAGGGATCGCCACGGCAGGTAGTCCTTGTGGGAGCCCGGCGCGGATACAACATTGATGGTTCAACAGTGCGGCACTGCTGCCCTATCCATCCATTACTGCGAGGATAATTGAGCAGAATAATCAATTTACGAAGCGCAGCGTGATGGAGAGTGACGATCTTGAACAAGCTGGATCCCACGGACCTGAAGATCCTCCTGGCCCTCATCAGGGATCCCCGGATCCAGATCGGCGAGCTCAGCGAGTCCCTGGGCATCGCCCGCAACACGGCCCAGTCCCGCGTGCGGCGGCTGCTGCGGGCCGGGGTGCTGCGCCCGGGCGGCCGCGAAGTGGACCTGGAGGCGGTGGGCTATGACGTGGTGGCGTTCGTGACCATCGAGGTCTCCCACCGTGAGCTCGACGGCGTTGTGGCGGCGCTGCGGCTCATCCCACAGGTCCTGGAAGTCCACGAGATCTCCGGACGCGGCGACGTATGGTGCCGGGTGGTGGCCACCGACACGCACAACCTCCAGTCGTCCCTCCGGCAGGTCCTGAGGATCAAGGGCGTGATCCGGACGGAGACGGTGCTGGCCCTGCACACCCACATCCCCTACCGCACCGAACCCCTTATCAGCGGCCTCAGCAGCGCGACAGCCCCGGCGGCTAGGATTTCCTGAATGACCATCATCGATAACGCCGTCTACGTCAACGGCGTCCGCCACGCAGAGCCTGAAAACCTGGAACAGACCTTTGAGACCCTGGCCCGGCACGGCGGCATGGCCTGGATCGGGCTCTACCGGCCCACCGCTGAGGAAATGGCTGCTGTGGCCGCCGAGTTCGGGCTCCACGCCCTCGCGGTGGAGGACGCTGTTTCGGCCCACCAGCGGCCCAAGCTGGAGCGTTACGATGACAACCTTTTCACGGTACTCCGGCCGGCGCGGTACCTGGATGAGGACGAGACGGTGGAGTTCGGTGAACTCCACGTCTTCACGGGCAAGAACTTCGTGGTGACCGTACGGCACGCCGAAACAGCTGGTGTGGCCACCGTTCGACGGCGGCTGGAGGAAAGGCCTGATCTCCTCCAGTACGGACCCGAAGCGGTGCTGTATGCCCTGCTGGACCGCGTGGTGGACGACTACGCGCCGGTGGTGGCCGGGCTGGAGAACGACATTGACGAGATCGAGGACCAGCTGTTCAGCGGCGACTCTTCCGTGTCCCGCCGCATCTATGAACTGGCACGTGAAGTCATCCAATTCCAGCGCGCCATCCACCCCCTGCCGGAGATGCTGGACCAGCTCAAAAGGGGCTTCGAAAAGTACCAGGTTGAAGGCGACCTGCGGCACCGCCTGCGCGATGTGGAAGACCATGTCGAGCGGGTGATTTCCCGGGCGGATTCCTTCCGGGACCTGCTGCAAAACGCCCTGACCCTGGACGGAACCCTCACGGCGAACCGGCAGAACGAGGCCAGCGCCGAGCAAAACGAGCAGGTGAAGAAAATTTCCTCTTGGGCTGCCATCCTGTTCGCGCCTTCCTTCGTCGCCGGCATCTACGGGATGAACTTCGACACCATGCCCGAGCTCCACTGGACCTTCGGCTATCCCTACGCCCTGGTCCTCATGGTTGCCGCCGGGGCGCTCATGTACGGGATCTTCAAAAAGAAGGGCTGGATCTAGGAACCCTGGCCCGGACGGCCTTCCCGGCTGCCAGCGCCGCCCGCGCGTTGCCCGCGCTGTGCACCAGGACCGCAACTGCCAGGAACGCGGCCAGGACCTGGCCGGTGGTTGCCAGCACCCTGGGCCAGCCGCCGTCGATGGTGGGGTCAAGGAAGTCGTAGACATACCACCCGTCCAGCCCGCCCCGGATCCACGAGAAGGCCAGGAACACTACGGGGTAGCCCAGCCACGCAGCGGGCCGCCACCAGGGGCCGCGGACCGTGCGGGTTACCAGGACCCAGTCAAGGGCTGCCACCAACGGGGCCAGGCGGTGGTGGACAAGCTGCGGCCAGTACAGGTCCCAGGTCCACCAGGGCTCGCCCGGCGGAGCCACGAGCACCACGTAGATGATCCCGGTCATGACCAGGTACAGGACCAGTCCGCCGAAGAAGTGGTCCCACCAGTACGGCAGCGAGCCGCGCCGCCGTACTCCCGAAATCATCAGGACAAGACCAAAAGCGAGGTTCCCCTGCACGGTGAATTCCGAATACAGCTGGGCAATGTCCACATCGTTGCCGGGCAGGGTGGCATCCACCGTCTTCTGGACCACTGCGGCGAGGACGGCCAGCCCTGTGAGGACCCGAAGGACACGGATCCACGGGCGGTCCGGGTGCAGGGCGTGGTTGGCGGCAAGGTTGCGCCGGACCGGAGGAATCAAGGGCGTCAGGCCGCCCGGCTTCGCTGCAAGGCTCATGGAGCCAGCGTGGCGCCGCCGGTACGAAAAGACCAGAGTCCTTGGGCGGTTGGTACCAGCCGCCTACCTGGCCGCACAGCAGCCCGGCAGGCGGATGATGATCAGGCGTTGGCCCTGCGTTTCAGCCAACCCCAGACGCCGGTGGCGACGAAGAGGACCAGGCCGATGATGGCGAGCCAGAGAAGGCCCTTCACGACGAAGCCAAGGATGGACAGGATGAGCCAGAGGACCAGAAGGCCGATGATGATTCCCATGGGCTTACTCTAGGCCTGTACTGCAGGAAGCGCGCGCGCATTGCCCGGCGTTTCGCGGACAGGCTTCGCAGCATGGGGCAAGAGGCAACGAAAGAGCCCGCTGTTTCCAGCGGGCTCTTTTAGTGGAGCTAAGGAGATTCGAACTCCTGACCTCTTCGATGCGAACGAAGCGCTCTACCAACTGAGCTATAGCCCCGGAACCAGCTGCCTCCTGCAAGATATCCCAGGCTGGTGCGGAACCGGTGTCCCTAGGCTACAAATTTTCCATCCCCAACGCCAATCGACGCACACGGGCATCTGCCGGTAATGCGAAGCTCCCCCGCTTGGCCCTAGGCGCGGCGGCGCTGGAGGACGTCGTCGAGGTTACTCAGGGCGCTCTGTGCCTTGGACAACTGCTGGGCGCTCAACTGTTCCGTTTCGCCGCCCTCTGCTGCCGTTGCCTCCGCAGCCCCCTTCTTCAAGGACGGCTTGCCGACTGCTTTGGGCGCTTCCGGCAGCTCCAACGGCTCCGGCTCAGGGCGCTCAGCCTTGGCCGCCTCCACGTAAACAGGCTTGGGAACCTCCACCGGCTCCCAGGGCGTGCCCACGGGAATGGGGGACGGAGCTGCGGCGCTGGTGTCACCGGCAGCCACTGCGACGGCGAGGGCCGCTTCACGCAGCTCCACGGCCGTCAGCGGCTTAACCTTCGCCTGGCCCGCCTCCGCATCGAAGAGCGTGCTTTCCGGCATCACGGGAGCCACCTCGGGCTTGGCAGGAATAACGACGGCGTCTTGCGGGCGGCGTGCCGGGGCACTCATGGCAGAGCGGAAGGCGGCGTTCACCTTCGCCCTGCGGTCACGGACAGCGAGCCAGCGCAGCAGTGCCACCGACGCGACGGTCACCAGGGTGCAGGTGAAGGGAAGAGCAGGCGATCCGATGCCGAACGGAAGCAGCACACCCGAGATGAAGGCGGTGACCAGGGACAGCAGTCCCACAAGGGCCAGGGCAGTGCGGCCGTAGCGGACGCGGAACCTGGGCGGGGGTGGGGTGCTTGCAGCGCCTGCGGCACTCTTCCTGGGTTCCATGGCTTTCTCCTGCTGGGCGGCGACGTTCAGGACCAGGCCGGGATGCGGGTCCGGCCTTTCATCGGCGGGGGCGTCTGCCAGGAAGTCGCCGGCGGGCTGGAACTGGTGCCTGCGGTTCCGGAGGACGTAAGGGGCAACCCATACAATCCAGAGCGCGACGGCAACCACAAGGATCACTGAGCTGCTAAGGGGGAAGTCCACACTCAAAACCGTATGAGCATCATGCCTGCTCAGGCCGCATTACCAAGGGTGTGTCGTGCCCCTGAGGGCAAACCATTGGATTTATGACCGGCGCGATGCCAGCCAAGGGCCCAACAGGCCCTCCGGGACTTCTTCCGCAGTGAGGGCGAACGAGCGGTGGTCGGCCCACTTGCCATTGATGTGCAGAAAACGTGGCCGGTACCCTTCGTCCCGGAAGCCCAGTTTCTCCACCACCCGCAGGCTTGGTCCGTTCTCGGGCCGGATGTTGATTTCCATGCGGTGAAGGCCAAGCGCCTGGAAGCAGTGGTCGGTTACCAGCGCCACGGAGGTGGGCGCTATCCCCCGTCCTGCCCTGCCCTGGTCCACCCAGTATCCCAAGGTGGCCATCATGGCCGAACCCCAGACGATGGAAGATACTGTCAGCTGCCCCACGATGGCGGGTTTCCGAAGGCCCGGCTGCCACTCGGTGATGAGGAAAGGCAGAGCAGTGGCCTGGGCAGCCTGCAGATTGAGCGAGCGGACCATGTGCCGGTAGTCAGGGAGGCCGCCCGCCGGGTCCGGGTTGGATGCCTCCCACGGCGCCAGCCATTCACTGTTGCGCGACCGTACCTCGGTCCACTCTTTCTTGTCGCGGTACCGGATGGGCCGCAGGACCAGGTCGCCCGACTCGAGGGTGACTGGCCAAATAGGACCTGTGTGCATTGGGTTACCGGGAAAGGTCGGCGGCGAAGCCGGGCAGCCATTCCCGCAGGCCCGGGCCCAGGTCTTCGCTGTCGACGGCCAACTGGACGCAGGCCTTGAGGTAGCTCAGCTTGTCTCCGGTGTCGTAGCGGCGGCCGCGGAACACCACTCCGTAGACACCATGCCCCTGGGCATCACCGGTGGCAAGCTCCTGGAGGGCGTCCGTCAGCTGGATTTCTCCACCCCTCCCCGGCTCGGTGTGCTCGAGGACTTCGAACACGGCCGGGTGCAGGACATAGCGCCCGATCAGCGCAAGGTTCGACGGAGCTTCCTCGGGCGTGGGCTTCTCCACCAGCCGGTTGACGCGGACGTAGTCTTCTCCGTCAATCTCCTGGATGTCGGCGCAGCCGTAAGCACTGATCTGCGAGGGCTCCACCTCGATGAGCGCAACGACGGACCCGCCCGTTTTCGCCTGCACGTCGATCATGGTGCTGAGCAGTTCGTCGCGGGCATCAATCAGGTCATCCCCCAGCAGGACGGCGAAGGCTTCGTTGCCCACGTGCTGCTTTGCCCGGAGCACCGCATGCCCCAGTCCGTGGGGGTCGCCCTGCCGGACGTAGTGGATGTCGCCCAATTGGCTGGCCGCCTGGATGGACGCAAGCTTTTCCGTGTCGCCCTTGTCCTCCAGCGTCGATTCGAGGGAGGGCACCCGGTCGAAGTGGTCTTCCAGGGCGCGCTTGTTGCGGCCGGTAATCATCAGCACGTCGTTGAGGCCCACGTGCACGGCTTCCTCCACCACATACTGGATGGCAGGCTTATCCACGACGGGAAGCATTTCCTTGGGCATCGCCTTCGTGGCGGGCAGGAACCTGGTGCCCAGGCCCGCGGCGGGAATGACGGCTTTGCGGACTCTGGGGTTACTGGTGCTCACCGGACTAATCTAACGTCAGCGTCAAGCATTTCAGTAACCACCGGCGCGGCAGGCTGGCATCCGGCCAGAAGCCGCTGAGTGCCGGCAACGCAGGAAGGACACCATGCTGCAGGAAACGAACGCGGTCAAGGACGATATCCGGGCCGCCCACCGACGCCGGCGAGCGGGCCTAACCCCGGCGCAACTGGAAGCGGCAGGCAACGCCTTGGCTGTGCACGGCGAAGCCTGGGCCGGGACGGTTACCGGCGGCCAGCCCGGCATAGCGTGCGTGTACCTCGGCGTGGGACAAGAACCGCCCACCCTGCCGCTCGTGAATGCTTTGCACAGCAGCGGACACAGAGTGCTGCTTCCGGTGTGTGAACCCGGCAGGGAGTTGAGCTGGGTGTTCTGGACGCCGGAAACCAGCTTTGAACGCAGCAAATTTGCACCCATCCTTGAGCCCGCCGGACCCCGGCACGGGCCGGAGACAGCAGGCGCAGCGGCAGTGCTTTTCATTCCGGCCACCGCGGTGGATCGTGCCGGTAACAGGATCGGCCAGGGCGGCGGGTACTACGACAAGTTCCTGGGACACCTTGCGACAGCCGGGAAGGAAATTCCCCTGGCCGCTGTTATCTACGACGATGAATTGCTGCCTGCGGGGCGGATTCCTGCAGAGGAGTTCGACCGGCCGGTCCCGGCGGTCCTTGCGCCGTCCGGGTACCAGCCGCTCACGGGCGGCGCCTGACCCCGGCCCGTCCAGGGGCAGTGATAGAATTAGCACTCAGGCCCTGCGACTGCTAATGGTTTACCAAGTGGCAGCACGGGACCTCTCGTTTGCCCAAGAGGAGGAGCACCAGTGCCAACATATGCTTACGCCTGCAAGGATTGCGGCCACGCCTTCGACATTGTCCAGTCGTTTTCGGACAGTAGCCTGACGTCCTGCCCCGAATGCCAGGGCACGTTGCGGAAGAAGTTCAACAGCGTGGGTGTCGTCTTCAAGGGCTCCGGTTTCTACCGCACCGACTCGCGCGATTCCAAGGGCAGCTCCGTCTCCCCCGCGCCTGCCGCGGCTCCGGCTGCGCCCGCTGCCGCCCCCGCCGCTTCGGCTCCGGCAGCCAGCTAGACAGGCATAAGCCTTAAGTTCGACGGCGGTCGGCGCATTCCAGCGCCGGCCGCCTTTGTCCACATAGCGTTCGTTCTGGCTGCCCAGGTGCGGTTGCCGCAACTAGCGTGGGCGCATGCCCAGACTTCCCCGCCGTCGCCGCGACCACTACCGGCGTCCCGCCAGCCCCCGAAACATCGCACGCCGCGGCAAAGAGCGTTCACCGGGGGCGCGGTTTGCCAGCTGGGTGAACCGCAACCGCAGGCTCGCTGCGGCGTTGTTGTTATGCGCAGCTGCAGCCCTTGCGGTCCAGCAGCTCACTCCTGCCCCGCTCTCCACTGTTAGGGCGCTGGCCGCCGCCCGGGATCTTCCCGCCGGAAGCGCCGTCACCACAGCAGATTTGGCTCACGTCCAGGTGCCGCCGGGAATGGTGGCGGACGGCTTCCTGCAGGATGACGCCGCCGCAACGGGCAAGCAGCTGGCCGCGCCCATGCGCAAGGGCCAGCTCCTCACGGACGCCCAACTGCTGGGTCCCGGACTGCTGGCTGGCACTCCGCCCGGTTCAGCGGCTGTTCCCCTGCGCATGGCGGACCCTTCGTCCACACAGCTGGTCTCCCCCGGCCAACTGGTCAATGTGGTGCTGACGCCAGCCACCGGGTTTGACCAGCAGGGTCCCTCCCAGGTCCTGGCATCTGCCGTACCCGTCCTGTGGACGTCGAACAACGGCGGCCAGGGCGGGCAATGGCTGGGCACCACGGAGACGGATGGACTAATCGTGGTGGCGGCCAACGCAGAACAATCGTCCCGTCTGGCCGGAGCCTCAACCCAGGGCCGGCTGTTCTTCGTCCTTGTCGGGCCGCCGTGACATCAGCCATGCAAGGCCGAAGCCGGGCGCTCCATCCAAACCAGGCACACATCCAACCCGGAACCCCTGGTCAGCCCTGCGCGGTCAGCCCCAGTGCGGTGGTTTCTGTTCCTTCAACCACGTGTCGTGGTCGTCCTCCCGGTCTCCCCAGCTGCGCGCATCGTCCTCTGCGGCCTTGCTCGGAAGGATTTCCTCGCTGCCGCCCTGTGCCGCGCGCGCCGCAGGGGCATTCGGGCCGGGTGCCGCAGGCGCCCCCGACGCAGCAGCGTCAGTGCCAGGTTCAGGGTTTCCGTTCTTGTTCTCGTCGTAGTGCATGTCTTCCTCGGGACCGGCTTTCCCGGCCCTGTCTTCCTTGCTCAATTCTTCTCTGCTCAAATCTTCTTTGCCCGCGGAAGCTGCCGATGATGCGGTATCGATTCCATTGAGCGCCTGGTGGACGTCGTCGTCAAGGAAGCCCGTAGAGGTCGTGGTCCTGCCAGGGAGCACGATGTTCTCAAGTCCCAGGTACCCCGCTATGCGGTCGGCGCAGGTCGAGGGGTCGGTGAAGACTTCGATGGTCCACAGCGGCATGTAGCGCCAGCCCAGGCGTTCCAGCAGTTCCGGGCGCAGCCGGCTGCGTTCACGCACGCTCATGGCGCGGTACTGCTTGGTGCCGTCGGATTCGATGGCCACAGGCCGGGGCAGGTCCAGGTCGTCCTGGCCCATGGTGTTCAGGGGGTCGGCCGCGGCAACAACGTCGATGGCGCCGTCGTACTGGTGCCACACCCGGGCGCCGCGGGCGCGCAGCCTGTCCCCCAGATCCGCTACCAGGGGATCCGCTCCCAGTGCCTGTTCGCTGGCAGCGGCACGGGACGCCGGAGTGCCCAGGTCCGTGTTGCCGGAGATTTCCCGGTTCAGCAGCGTGTAAAGGTCCACCGCCCCGTGGGTGAGGCGGGTGTGGTCCAGGTCTTCCGGCCGGAAGCAGGTCAGCACGTGCAGGGAACGCCGTGCCCGGGTCATCGCCAGGGCAAACTTTTCCCGGCCACCCTCGGCGGACAGCGGCCCGAAGTTGTGGAGTGCACGGCCGTGGGGGGTCCGCCCGAATCCCGGTGAGAAGATGACGTGGTCACGCACCAGGCCTTGGGCGCGTTCCAGGTCAACCACCCGGAAGGACTCCGGGCCGGCACCGAAGAATCCGGCGAGGCCGGGCTGGTTGGACAGCTGGAGCCTGATGGACTCGCCAATCCGGGCCGCGTGCCGGAGACTGGCGGTTACGACCGCGAGGGACGTTCGGGGGCGCATCCTGGCGTGCTCGAAGACCAGTTCCACAACGCGGTTGACCTCCGCCACGACGGATTCCACACCCTCGTGGTCGGCACTGGGCAGGCCGGTGCCGTCCGGCAGGTACTCAACCAACAGGGAGCGGTCCAGCCCCGTGGCGGACTGCCCTTCCGGCAGCCGGCGCAGGCCGCCGTCGTAAAAGCTCTTACTCAGCTGGAGGACCAAGTCCTCGTCCACCGCGCGATACACCACATTGAGCCGCCATACCGGCAGGACGGCGGAGAGCGCGGTAAAGGCGCTTTCCACACGGTGGTGCGCCGACTCGCCGGGCGCCAGCCGCTCCACTCCCACGGTGAAGGTCCGTGGCGTTGCTATGCGGGAATCACCGAAGGCAATGACCTGCCGTGCACGGGCAATCGAGGGCAGGACGGCCTGCAGGGAGGTGGCCTCAGCATCGAGGATCACCACCGCGTCGAAATGCTGCTCCGCTGGCAGCAGGCCCGTCATGAGGTAGGGACTGACAGACCAGACGGGAACCAGCGTCCCGATCAGGTCAGGCGCCTGTGCGGTCAGGGCGGGCAGGGAGACCCGCCCGTCCTTCAGCAGGCTGCGCAGGAGGCCGGCCTGCCGCGGCTGGGCGGCAATAGCGGTGCGCCACCGCTCCGCCAGGGCCCACCGCAGCCGGGCTGCGCCGCTGGCAATGTGCGCATTGTCTGCGAGGCGGTACTCTGCTTCGAGCCGGCGCAGTGCGTCGCCGTCGGACATGGCCAGGTAGTCGTCACCGCTGATCATTGCCTCGAGCGCGGACTGCCACCAGGCCAGTTCCAATTCGGCCGCGACCGATCCTTCGGGTACTTCCCGTTCGGCAAGGTCGGCAAGGAGTTCACCCAGGCCGTGTTCGCGCATGTTCTCGATGAGGAGTGTGCGTTCGGGCAGGGTCTTGAGCGTATCGGTGTCCGCCACCAGGCGCTCCAGGCGTTCCATCAGCTGCGGGTAGGGAACGCCGGTCAGCGACCCACCGTCTTCCGTATGCCGCAGCGCCTCGCCCAGCTGCGCCAACTCCTTGTCCAGGGAGCGGTACATGGCGTTCATTTCGGCCAGGCCCGATGGAACGGCAGGGTGCCGCTGCGTTGTGGCGTATCCCGCCCACAGGGCCCGCTGTTCCTGCACCAGCAGCAGGGACGAGTGCAGGTCCGCGATGTGGACGCCCGGACGCACATATTCCTTGGCCACCCGGCGCAGCCTGGAGCGCTGCATGGCCGTCAGCTCGATGCCGCGCTCACGCCGCCACGAGGACGGTGCAGTGGCGGAGATCAGGTCCGTCACCGGGCGGTCGAAGATGTCCGGGGTGAACTTGTCCAGGCTGCCGCGGACGGCAACCAGCAGTTCCAGCTGCTCGCCCCACTCGGCAAAGGATTCGCCCAGACGGATTTCGGCGTGCTCGGCAACCGCGTCCATCCGGTCGCGGAGGATGGGAAGGCTCTTGGCCACGGACCGGACCAGGTCCTGGGCTTCCTCGGTTTCCTTGCGGGTCAGCAGCCTTGCGCCGTGCCAGGGGCTGGTGGTGGCCGCCTTGCTGAAGCTGCCCAGTTCGGCAGCACGGCGAAGCCGGCCGGCCAGTTCATCGCGGTCCCGGATGCTGTCCAGGACGCTGCGCTTAAGCCGGACGGTGGTGGCCGGTGCCGGATGGATGGACGTGAGTTCGGCGAGGGACTGCATGGCCTGGTACGGCGAGCAGCCCCACCGATCGCGGACGTTGTGCAGCGATGCCACGTGATCCATCAGCGCATGCCGGTGCTCGGTAAGGGTGTGGTGCAGGTTCCCGAGCTGCGGTTCCAGCGACTTCTCGTTCCGGACGATCGCCCGGACCAACTGGCCCTTCAGCTGTTGGGCGGTGACATTCCCGGTGAGCTGGAACAGGATGGACTCCAGTCCCAGCGACTCCAGGTGTCCGGACACCTCATTGAGGCTGGCGCGCCGGTCGCCCACCACCAGCACGGTCTTTCCGGCATCCACCAGGGCACCGATTGTGTTGATCGCGGTCTGGGTCTGGCCGGTACCGGGCGGGCTGCTGACCACCAGGGAGTCCCCGGCGCGGGCTGCATCGATTACGTACTGCTGGTCCGTGTCCGCGTCCAGCAGGAGCAGTTCGTCCTTGGGGTGCCGGTTGTCCAGCTGCGGGAAGCGGGACGGGTCCGGTTCTTCAATGTCCACCATCTCGCCGCCGGCGGCGGTGGCCAGTGCGGACACGATGGGGTGTGTGTCGTTGATCCAGGGGTCGTCGAGGTTGCCGGAGAGGTCGGCGAAGGTGGAAACGAGCAGGTTGTGCTGGGTTTCCGCCCCGTGGATGGGCCGGATCAGGGTGGCCAGCCGGTCCAGGACGGGCTGGGGGTCGAACCGGGCGGTGCTGTAGGCCAGGCGGGTCACGGCGTTGACGTCGAAGACGATGCCGTGGATGTTCTTCAGGTGCCGCACCAATGCCGGGTTGATCTGTGCCTGCTCGGTGAGCTGCAGTTCAAAGTCGTCCTCCCCTGGCCGAACCGTGAGGGAGATGGCGGTCAGCATCACGGGGGCGGACACACGCTGGGGTTTGCCCCCGACGGCGGATGTCCACACCACGGTGCCTGCGGACAGGTACCCGGCATCGATACCGCGGTCATTGGCGAGCTCAAAGATCTTGGACCGGATGTTGCGTGAAGCCCTTGCCGCGACCACGTACTGCTGCCGGTCCCGGATCAGCGTGGACAGGCGGGTGCGGCGCCCGGCCATGAGCTGGGCGAGTCCGGAGGGGTGTGCCGAGGTGAGGTCGATGGAACCTTCGGGCGTCTTGGTGAAGCGCAGCATCGTGTCCGCGCCGGTGACGGGTTTGAGCCCGGACAGCCATTTACGAAGCTCTTCCGAGCCCTCCGGGTGGCCTTGACCAACTGACACTTCTGCCTTCTTTTCTGCGTTTGCACGTGACGTCCTGGACCATACCGGCATAGGTTCGAGAGTAGCCGCTTCGGCGCCGGACTTGAGCGACCGCAACACTGGAGCACGGGAAATTGCGGAGGATTCATTCGGGAAAAGCAGTGGCCGGCCCCCGCTGGCGGAGGCCGGCCACTTAGGAAGCTATTCCCACTCGATGGTTCCCGGCGGCTTGCTGGTGACGTCCAGCACCACCCGGTTGACGCCGTCCACCTCGTTGGTGATCCGGTTGGAAATCCTGGCCAGGAGGTCGTAGGGCAGGCGTGACCAGTCGGCGGTCATGGCGTCCTCGGACGAAACGGGACGCAGCACGATGGGGTGGCCGTAGGTGCGGCCGTCGCCCATGACGCCGACGCTGCGGACGTCCGCCAGCAGCACTACCGGCATCTGCCAGACCTCGTTGTCCAGGCCGGCCTCGGTCAGCTCGGCGCGCGCGATGGCGTCCGCCTTGCGGAGCAGGTCCAACCGCTCCTTGGTGACCTCGCCGACGATCCGGATGCCCAGGCCGGGGCCGGGGAACGGCTGGCGGCCCACGATCTCCTGCGGCAACCCCAGCTGGGCGCCCACGGCGCGGACTTCATCCTTGAACAGGGCTCGCAGCGGTTCGACAAGCTCGAACTGCAGGTCCTCGGGAAGCCCGCCCACATTGTGGTGGCTCTTGATGTTAGCGGCACCTTCGCCGCCGCCGGATTCGACGACGTCCGGGTAGAGGGTGCCCTGGACCAGGAACTTGATCTTCTCGCCGTGCGCGGCAGCCTCGGCAATGATGGCCAGTTCGGCTTCTTCGAAGGCGCGGATGAACTCGCGGCCAATGATCTTGCGCTTGGTTTCGGGATCGCTGACGCCTGCCAGTGCCGAAAGGAAGCGCTCCTGTTCGTTGGCCACGTACAGCTTGACGCCGGTGGCGGCCACGAAGTCGCGTTCCACCTGTTCCGCTTCGCCCTCGCGCAGCAGTCCGTGGTCCACGAACACACAGGTGAGCTGGTCGCCCACGGCGCGCTGGACCAGCGCTGCCGCCACTGCTGAATCGACGCCGCCGGAGAGCCCGCAGATTACCCGGGAATCCCCGATCTGCTGGCGGATCCGCTCCACCTGCTCCTCCAGGATGTTTCCGGTGGTCCAGTTGGGCTCAATCTTGGCGCAGTTGAACAGGAAGTTTTCAAGCACCTGCTGTCCGTAGGCGGAGTGCTTGACCTCCGGGTGCCACTGCACACCGAAGAGACCCTTTTCCTCGTTGGCGAAGGCAGCCACCTCCGCGCCCGCGGTCGTGGCCAGCACCTCGAAGCCTTCGGGCGCAGAGTGGACGGAGTCGCCGTGGCTCATCCAGGTCTTCTGGTGCTGGGGCATGCCTTTCAGCACGGAACGCCCCTCGCCCAGGATGGTGGTCTCGGTGGATCCGTACTCCCGCAGGCCGGTCTTGTCCACCTTGCCGCCCAGCGCGTTGGCCATGGCCTGGAACCCGTAGCAGATGCCAAAGACGGGGACGCCGGCCTCGAAGAGGTCGGCACCAACGCTCGGGGCGCCGTCGGCATAAACGCTGGAAGGGCCGCCGGAAAGGATGATGGCGGCGGGATTCTTGGCCAGGAGCTGCTCGGTGGAGTAAGTATGCGGAACCACTTCCGAATACACATTCGCTTCCCTGACGCGGCGGGCAATCAGCTGCGCGTACTGGGCACCGTAATCAACAACCAGCACCGGCTTCTGGGAAGTCTGGGATGCAGTGGGAGTAGTCACCGTAATAGCCTACTTGGCGCCGTTGCACCGGCGCACCTTGGGAGGCCGCGCTGTGACGGAGCAAACGTCCGACGGCGGCCGGTCGGCTGCCTGTGCGCAGCCCACTGCGGAGGGGATCAGTAGCGCTGCGGGGCCTGCGGGTTGGCGGCCAGCTCGGCCTCCACCTCGGCGTGGAACTTCTTCTCGACGATGAAGGACAGGAACGGCACCACGCCACCCAGTGCCAGCAGGATTAGCTTCAGGAACGGCCAGCGCATAAGCGACCACAGCCGGAAGTTGGAGATCAGGTACACCACGTACATCCAGCCGTGCACGATCAGCACCGTGACGGAGACGTTGACGCCGTTGATCACCCCGGCCGGTTCGGCGTCGGCGAATCCGAAGCCGAACGGCTGGCCGGTCACTGCGTTGGTGCCGCCCGCGAACAGGTACTGCCCGAAGCCGTACCGCGCCACGAGTTCGGCGCAGAGCAGGAGCAGCATGGTGCCGGTGAGGTAGGCCATGACCTTGTAGAACTTCAGGGCCGACCGGATCTGTGCCTCAGTACCGCCGAAGCGGCGCTTCTTGCCGGAAGTCTTGCCGCCGGATGCCTGCGGGGATGGGGTGGCGGGTTTCGGATCAATCATGGCTGTACCTTCTGCTGGTGCTGGTCAGGCTGCTGCTGTTCAGGCTGGTGCTGGTTAGGCTGCTGCTGAAGAGGCTGTGTTTCGTGGAGGCCGCCTGCGGGGGCTTCATCGGCGTCCTCGAGGGCCTCCTCGAGATCGCGGTGGTAGTCGTCCTTGACCAGGCGCCACCAGATAAAGAAGGCGAAACCGGCGAAGACGACCCATTCGATGGAATAGAACAGGTTGAGCCAGTTGATGTGCTGCCCGGGGGGCTGCGGCCCGATATCCAGGGGCAGGAGCTTTCCAGGGACGGCTGAGGCGCTGACGTCCTGGCCGCCCACCACCTCGGCGGTGGCAGACACAAAGCCCGGGTAGCTGCTCACGTCCCAGTAGTTGATGAGCTCGGCGACGGAAACAGCCGTGGCCTCCCCCGGCTTGGGCGACTTCCCGGCCACCGGCGCCTCGGATGGCAGGAGGCGTCCGGTTAGTTCAACAACGCCCGACGGCGGTGCTGCCGCATCCCCCGGCTCGGCTACCCACCCGCGTGCCACCGGGATCCAGGTTTGGGGAGATGCGCCCGCGCCGGTCAGGGCCGGGGCACCGTTGACGGCGAAGGCGGACACCACCCAGTAGCCGCTTTTGCCGTCGTGGAGCCTGCCGGGAACCAGGACCTGCTTGTCCGGGCTGTACGTTCCCTGCGCCGTCACCATCTGGTCTGCGACGCTTCCGTGGAAGAACTCCCCGGGCTGCAGGGTGCTTGTGAGCTGTTGGACCTGTTCAGAAGCCGGGTTGACCGGCACCTCGGGTTGGGTGGAGCGCCCGAACTGCCACTGGCTCAGCAGCACGAAGACCCCGGAGAGAACGATCGCGAAGATAAAGCCTGCGATCCATCGGGGCTTAAGGGCTGTTTTCCACACGTCTTAACCGTACTTCGTACTTCTGTAGAACAACTAAACGCCAGGGCATCCGGACCGGAAACGGGACCGGCCCATCCCAGCCGCGCCTAGTGGTCGAAGAAGACCAGGCTGGAGTTGATGAGTTCGGCAATCACTTCGGCGTCGTACGCACGACGCAGCGACTCCCGGAAAGACTCCTTTGAGAGCGACCGGGCCAGGGTGGCCAGCACCTCCAGGTGGTCCGAGAAGGAGCTGGCCGGGGTGGCAATCAACAGGATGACCGTGGCCGGACCGTCCGCGGCACCAAAGTCCAGCGCATGGCCGTACTTCGCGATTCCAACCGCGATGGACGTTTGGGAGACGAATTCGCTCCTTGCGTGCGGCAACCCGATGCCGCCCGGGAGCCCCGTGGCCAGTTGGTGCTCCCGGGCGTTAACGTTCTTCAGGAACCCGTCAAGATCTGAGATCCGCCCTGCCGCGTGCAGCCGCTCTGCCAGTTGGTTGGTGGCGTCGGTCTTGTCCTTGGCCTCCATTTCCAGGATCACCATGTCGGCGGTGGTCAAATGGGCGTCATACGGGTCCAGTGGTTCCGCCAAGGCGTATCCCTTCGGTCAGCAGTGGGGCTAGCGGCCCCTCAACGCAAGGGCACGATGTCTTCCGCGCCCAGGCGGGCAGCGTCTGCGGATTCGTCGTCCGGCTGTTGCTGGCTAAGGCGTTCCGCCTCCACACGGGCAAGGTAGTGGCGGACTTCGTTTTCGCGCTGTGCCTCGCTCCAGCCAAGGACGTCACCCATCAGTTTAGCGACAACAGGGGCAGCGGACACGCCGCGGTCCCACGCCTCGATGGAGATCCTCGTCCGTCGGGTCAGGACGTCCTGCACATGGCGGGCGCCCTCGTGCGTGGCTGCGTACACGGCCTCGGCCTGAAGATAGTCATCGGCTCCCGGGATAGGCTCAGCCAGTTCAGGGTTCTGCTCGATGATTTCCAGGACTTCGGGGGTCATGGACCCGTATCGGTTGAGCAGGTGCTCGATCCGCGCCACGTGCACCCCGGATTCCTCCGCGGTGCGGTTCCGCCGGTTCCAGGCCGCCCGGAAACCGCTGGCGCCCAGCAGCGGGATGGTCTCGGTACAGCTGGGCGGCACCCGCTCGTCCATGGTGCGGGTGGCCTCGTCGACGGCGTCCTTGGCCATGACCCGGTAGGTGGTCCACTTGCCGCCGGCCACCACCACCAGGCCGGGAACCGGATGCGCCACCACGTGCTCGCGGGAGAGCTTGGCGGTGGAGTCATTTTCACCGGCCAGCAGCGGCCGCAGCCCGGCATAGACCCCTTCGACGTCTTCCCTGGTGAGCGGCCGCTTCAGAACCTGGTTGACGTGTTCCAGGACGTAGTCGATGTCCTTGCTGGAGGCTGCCGGATGCGCCTTGTCCAGATGCCAGTCCGTGTCGGTGGTGCCAATGATCCAGTGCCTGCCCCACGGGATGACGAACAGCACCGACTTCTCGGTGCGCAGGATCAGCCCCACGGTGGACTGGAAACGGTCCCGGGGAACCACCAGGTGGATACCCTTGGAGGCGCGCACCTTCAACTGGCCGCGGTCCGTCACCATGGCCTGGGTTTCATCGGTCCACACACCCGTGGCATTGATGACCTGCTTGGCGCGGACGCTGAACTGCGTGCCGTCCTCGCGGTTCTCCACCTTGGCTCCAACCACCCGCTCGCCCTCGCGCAGGAAGTCCACCACCGCCATCTGGTTCACTGCATGCGCTCCGTAGTATGCAGCCGTGCGGACCAGGTTGGCCACGTATTTGGCGTCATCCACCTGACCGTCGTAGTACCTGATCGATCCCACAAAGGCATCGTTCTTCAGGCTGGGGGCCGCCCGCAGCGTGCCGCGCTTGCTCAAGTGCTTGTGGAACGGCACGCCGCGGCTGTGTCCGCTGGAGATGGACATGACGTCGTACAGTGCGATGCCGGCGCCCACGTACGGACGCTCAATGAACGGCTTGGTGAGCGGGTAAAGGAAGGGCACCGGCCGCGCCAGGTGCGGGGCAATCTCGGAGAGCAGCAGGCCGCGTTCCTGCAGGGCCTCCTTGACCAGGGCAAAGTCCAGCATTTCCAAGTAGCGCAGGCCGCCATGGATGAGTTTGGATGACCTTGAGGAGGTACCGGCGGCCCAGTCGCTTGCCTCGACGATGCCAACGCTCAGCCCACGGGTCACGGCGTCCAGCGCTGCTCCGGCACCAACGATGCCACCGCCCACAATCAGAATGTCCAGCTCCTGGCCGGGTTCGGCTGTGGCGCGCAGCCGCTGGATGGATGCTTCCCTGGCTTCGGGGCCAAGGACCCCGCCGTTTGCAGGAACACTCTTCATTGAACGCCTCCAGTGCCTCTAGTGCCGGTAGTAACCCCACACTACTTGCAATGGGCGTGCTTTGGGCAGGGCCGGGTGGTGCCCACCCGGCCCTGACCTGTGCTTAGTTTCCTTCGTAAGGCGATACGACGACGTCGACCCGCTGGAATTCCTTCAGGTCCGAATAGCCGGTGGTCGCCATGGAGCGCCGCAGCGCACCAATGAGGTTGGACGTGCCGTTTGTGTGGTGGCCGGGTCCGAAGAGGACCTCCTCCAGCGGCCCAACGGTGCCGACATTGGCGCGGTCCCCGCGCGGCAGCTCGGTGTGGTGGGCTTCCTGGCCCCAGTGCCAGCCCTTGCCCGGCGCTTCTTCTGCCCTGGCAAGGGCACTGCCCAGCATGACGGCGTCGGCGCCCATGGCGATTGCCTTGACGATGTCACCCGAGGTGCCCATGCCGCCGTCGGCAATCACGTGGACGTAGCGGCCGCCGGATTCGTCCATGTAGTCGCGGCGTGCCGCGGCGACGTCGGAGATCGCGGAAGCCATGGGCGAGTGGATGCCCAGGGCGCGCCGCGTGGTGGTGGTTGCGCCGCCACCGAAGCCCACCAGCACGCCGGCGGCACCGGTGCGCATGAGGTGCAGCGCCGGGGTGTAGCCGGCTGCGCCGCCCACGATCACCGGGACGTCGAGTTCATAGATGAACTGCTTGAGGTTGAGGGGCTCGTGGTCCTTGGAGACGTGTTCGGCCGACACGGTGGTGCCGCGGATGACAAAGATATCGACGCCGGCAGCCAGGACCGTCTTGTAGTGCTCCTGGGTGCGCTGCGGGGTCAGGGATCCGGCAACGGTGACGCCGGCCTCGCGGATTTCGGCCAGGCGGGACGTGATGAGTTCCGGCTGGATGGGTGCCTGGTACAGCTCCTGCATCCGACCGGTGACGACGGGGCTGTTGGTCTTGTCTTCAAGCGCCGCAATTTCATCGAGGACCGACTGCGGATCCTCGTACCGGGTCCAGAGGCCTTCCAGATCCAGCACGCCGAGGCCACCCAGCTTGCCCAGGGCAATGGCCGTGGCCGGGGACATGGCCGAGTCCATCGGAGCGGCGATCACTGGCATGTCGAACTGGTAGGCGTCGATCTGCCAAGAGACGGAGACGTCCTTGGGGTCGCGGGTGCGACGGTTGGGGACGATTGCGATGTCATCCAGGGAGTAGGCACGACGCCCACGCTTGCCACGGCCGATCTCGATCTCATAAGTCACTGCTCTAGGTTATCCCAGCAGGTCCGCTGGCTTTGCCCGGGCCGGATCCTGACGGAAAGCGCTGCCCGTGGCGGCGGCGCGGGGCAAACACGTAGCCTTCTCCGGAGTCTCGGTGGATGCTCCCGCGACCAGCTTACGATTGGGCTTCCTTCCGACAGGGAGGACCTGGTCCTCTTGGCGTGACCCTACGGCAACCCGGCTTCCGGACCTCTGTAAGGCGCACCCTTCCCGCTACAGTGGCGTGATGGGCAGCCGCTGGACATTTGACGGGCATATCGCCGGCATTGGTACTACTTCCGGGCTGCGCGCCGTAGTTGGAATATGGCAGGACTCCCCCTTCGGATCCTTCTCGGACGTCATGGTCCAGCAGCCTTCGGGACACCGGCTGCTGCTGGCACCGACGCCTGAAGTTGCCGGCTTCATCGCCGCCACCTACAGCTTTGACGAGGTGCAGGTGGTGGACGTTTCCGCCTCGCTCGCCGGCCACAGGTTGACGGTCGACGCCGGCCCGCTGGAAATCCGGGCCGTCACCGGTGCCAGGACTCGCCTGGGTTCGGTGCTTCAGGCAGTGCCCCGGCGCCTTGCTGTCCATCCCCGCTGGCTCGCCGCGGTCAATCCACTCGCTGCCCTCGCGGCACCCGGCGCCCGCACCTACGGAACTGCCGGCAGTGGAAGGGCGGAGTTCTATGGGGTGACCGACCTGCACCACGTGACCTCCGCCGTCGTCACTTGGGAAGGTGCCAACGCCGGGACGCTCTCCCCCATCCGGCCGGCCGTAACGTTCGGCTTCAGCAGTGTGCCGCCGCGGCCAAGTGTGGCCCGCGTGCGCACCACCGTGGTGGAAGCGTTGGAGACGCCGGCGCCGAGGCAACCGTGATGCACAGGAACGGGCACGGGGTTGTGCCCATCGAAGGGCCCGTCTCTTCCGGTTTTGGTGGATGAGCATGGTCTTCGCCGTACCCTGCGCGGAGTGCGGGCTTCGACAACCTGCGTCAGACTCCTTCAGGTTCCTCCACGGAAAGCTGGGACTCGAACATGCGGAAATAGCGGCCGCGCAGTGCCACCAGCTCCTTGTGGGTTCCCTGCTCCACGATCTGCCCGTCCTCCAGCATGTACACCACGTCCGCCTTCTCGATGGTGGCCAGCCGGTGGCTGATGGCGATGATGGTGCTGCTGCGGTCGGCGAAGAGACGCGTAAAGATCCGGTGCTCGGCCAGCGCATCAATGGCGGACGTGGGCTCATCCATGACCATGAAGGATGCGTCCCGGTAGAAGTTCCGGGCCATCGCCAGGCGCTGCCACTGACCGCCGGAAAGGCCGCTCCCCTTCCGGCCGCGGGGGTCTTCCATCCAGTTGCTGACGTGGTTATCCAGGCCGTTGGGCAGCTTGTTGATGAAGTCGAGTGCCTCGGCGTCGGCTGCGGCCCTGCGGATGCGGTCATCATCGCGAGGACTCTCCACATCGCCGAAGTAGATGTTCTCGGCGGCCGTGGCGAACTCGTACTTGAGGAACTCCTGGCTGAGAACCGCCAGGTGCCGGTGCCAGGAGGTGACGTCGACGGCGGCCAGGTCCACGCCGTCGAGCAGGACTTGCCCCGAGTCGGGACGGTAGAGGCCTGCGAGGATGCGGATCAGGGTGGACTTGCCGGCACCGTTTTCCCCCACGATGGCGATGTGCTGGCCCTGGCGGATGGTCAGGCTTATGCCCTTGATCACTTCAATGTCGCTGCCCGTGTACGTGAAGCGGATGTCCTTCAGCTCCACTTCCTTGGGTGCTTGCAGCAGAGGAGGCGCGTGTTCCGAGTGCATGGGCATCGCCATGAACAGCTCGTAGTCCTTCAGGTTAGCCAGGTCCTCATCGATGGAGCTCAGGGACGACACCAGGTTGTTCGCCGTGGACAGGGCACGGCTGACGATCTGCTGAACGTAGAGGAACTGGCCCACCGGGGCGGCGCGGGCAATGATCTGCCCCACCACCCAGATCAGCGAGACCACCTCCGCGCCGTATTGGAGTGCGTCGGCGGCAAGCTGCTTGGGGATGTAGCGTCGCTGGTAATCCAGGCGCCGCCGCTCGTCCGCGTCGCGGAGCCGGGACCGAAGGCCCATGAGGAAGCCGACAATGCCGTAGAGCCGCATCTCGGCGATGTGTTGCGGCCGCAGGAGGTTGGTTTCAATCATGCGCCGCTGACGGCGTGAATCCACCTGCGTGTTCCAGTGCGCGATCTGCTCCCTGGACAGCTTGAACTGCAGGTACACGCTGGGGACGATCGCCACCAGGACGATGACGGCGATCCACCAGCTGACCAGCAGCAGGGCGCCGATGGCCAGGATGACCGAGACCAGCTGCGTGAAGATGGCGGCGATGCGGTCCAGGACGCGGGCATAGGAATCGGAGAACCGCTTTGCCCGGTCGTATAGATCCACCGTCTCTTTGTCGTCGTAGCGCCAGAACTCGAGAGCGAGGAACCGCTCATACATCTGGTCCCCCACGATGGCGCCAACCTTGAAACTCATCAACTGCTGGATGTAGCGGTCCACGCTGTTGAAGGCGCCCCAGAACAGCCCCAGCGCGGCCGTGATGATGACGTAGACGACAGCACTTCGGCCTGCTCCGCCGTCGCCCGCATATGCCGCGGCCAGCGCCGAGGTGGTGAGGGACGCGAAGTAGGTGGTGACCAGCGGCAGCACTGCGGAGATCAGGGAGCCGAGCACCTTCATGACCACAGCGCCTGGGGATGCCCGGAAGCTCACTCGGAGGACTTGGGCCACGGCCTTGGCATAGGGGCGCAAGGCAAGCCGCTTTTGCGGATCGCGCTTAGGAGTCAGCTCCGCCGGATGGCGTGTTGGAGGCATGGAATCAGCCTAGTGCTGGGAGTGCTCGAACAGGCCTGGAGTCATCCGGTGGAATGGAGACAGCGCCGCAAGGCGTCCTCTCCCGGGGACCAATCCAGGTAATGGAAGTCCGGGCGATGGCCACCCACCCGCAGCAATTCCCCATTAAGATTTACCCCGGTTTTAGGCTCGAATGTCCCGCCCGGAACATCTGTCCTGCCCTGCGCATGAATCTCTACTGGCCAGTGTGTGGGTTCTGGGTGGGGGTGTTCGGGTTTGTAGTGGCGGCCGGTGGGTGAGGTCCAGCCTGGTGATCTGTCTTCTGTTGCCGGCTCTGGTGTCCATTGGGTGTGGTGTTTGAGCCGGTGGTGTTTCGGGCAGAGTTGTGCCAGGTTGCTGGCCCCGGTGGTTCCGCCACATTCCCAGGCTTGCAAATGGTCGGTGTCGTTGTCCGGGGTGCGGTTGGTGCAGCCGGGGAAGGTGCATTTGCCGTCGCGCATCCTGATCCAGCGTTTGATGGTTTCGGTGAGCCGGTAGTTCTTCCGGCCGATCTCCAAGGGTGCCCCGTCCCTCGGGTCAACCAGGACGCGGTAGAAGGAGTCCGCGCCGTCGGCGACGAGTTTGCGGGCGGTGGATGCCGGGATGGGTCCGAGCCCGTCGAGCATGGCGGGTTCCTCCGTGAGTCCGAGCAGGGAGAGCACCGGCACCGTGACCAGGACGTCGGCCCGCGGGGTGGGGACCTTGCCGGGTTCGCTCGCTGATCCAAGGAGCAGGGATGCTGCGATGGCGGGGCGGAGTTGGGTGATGGTGCGTGGTTCGTTTGGGCCTTGGAGGCCGCGGGCGGTGGCGGTGGTGCGGTTCCAGATGGCGCAGGCGGTGTCGCCGGGGAGGTAGAGCGAGACCCAGGCCATCCCGTCCCGGTCCGGGGTGTATTCCATCCGCCGGTCCGCCACCCCTTTGGCGTGGCGTTTCTGCAGTGTCTCGGGGTGGTGGCGTTCGCGCCAGGCGCGGACTTTGGCCCGGAACCGGGAGGGGACGAGTTCGCCAGGGGCTGCGCCGCGGGCGGGGTGGGGTGCGTCGGGGTCGAAGAAGTGGGCCACCAGCGCGGCAGCGCCGGCCGGATCGAGGCCCTCGGTTTCGTCCGCGACGATGCGGGCGTGCTGCCAGGACATGGCGCCGGTGGCCAGGGCCTGGAACACCGGTGGGAGGGAGCAGATTTTCCGGGACTGTTCCACCAGGGCACCGGCAGCGGCGGAGCTGACGGTCAGGACCCCGGCGATCTCCTCCACCACGGACATCTCGGCGTAGGTGCGGTCCTGAATGGACGCGTCGGGCGGGGTCATGGCCTGCTGGAACCCCACGGCCTCGGCGGCATCCCGCGCCTTCATCGCGGCAAGCTGCGCCTCCAACCGGGCCGTCAGTTCCAGCCGCTCCAGCCGGATCTCGTACCGCCGCTGCAGCACATCGACACCCGGACCAATAACAACGCCGGAACCGAGAGCAGCGCCCGAACCAACAGCAACCCCGGAAGTCAGGAAAGCATCCTCCCGGTCCAGCGCACCAAGGGCAGTGAGCGCACCAAGGGCAGTGAGCGCATCAAGGGCGGCCACAGAGGCTTGAACACCCTGCACACCTGCCCCCACACCGCTGCCGATTCCCATAGAAGAATCATCCAACGAGGGTCTGACATTCTGTTTTGCAGCTGTCTCAGGCCAAAACAAAAGGAGGCAGGGTCACCTCTGCCTCCTTTTGTTCATGCACGCTCAGCGGAAACGTGCCGCCGCAGCTTAGCGCGAGCCGTAGTTTGGCGCCTCGACGGTCATTTGGATGTCGTGCGGGTGCGATTCCTTCAGCCCGGCAGAGGTGATCCGGACGAACTTGCCGCGGACCTTCAACTCAGGAATGGTGGGTGCGCCGGTGTAGAACATGGTCTGGCGCAGGCCGCCCACCAGCTGGTACGCCACCGAGGACAGCGGACCGCGGTAGGCAACACGGCCTTCGATGCCTTCGGGGATGAGCTTGTCGTCGCCGGACACATCGGCCTGGAAATAGCGGTCCTTCGAGTAGGACGTGTTCTTGCCGCGCGACTGCATGGCGCCGAGGGAGCCCATGCCGCGGTAGGACTTGAACTGCTTGCCGTTGACGAAGATCAGCTCGCCCGGGGACTCGTCGCAACCGGCGAGCAGGGAGCCGAGCATGACGGTGTCCGCACCGGCCACCAGGGCCTTGCCGATGTCGCCCGAGTACTGCAGGCCGCCGTCGGCGATCAGCGGCACGCCGGCCGGGATGGCAGCCTTGGCGGATTCGTAGATGGCGGTGATCTGCGGGACGCCCACGCCGGCCACCACACGGGTGGTGCAGATGGATCCCGGGCCGACGCCCACCTTGATGCCGTCGGCACCGGCGTCGATCAGCGCCTGTGCACCTTCGCGGGTGGCAGCCTGGCCGCCGATGATGTCCACATGCGCGGCGGCGGGCTCGGACTTCAGGCGGTGGATCATGTCCAGCACGCCTTGGGAGTGGCCGTTGGCAGTGTCCACGAACAGCGCGTCGACGCCGGCGTCCACCAGGGTCATGGCGCGCTCCCAGCCGTCCCCGAAGAAGCCGATGGCGGCACCCACGCGGAGCCGGCCTTCGTCATCCTTGGTGGCCAGCGGGTACTGCTCGGCCTTGGTGAAGTCCTTGGTGGTGATCAGGCCCTTCAGCCGGCCCTGGTCGTCCACCAGCGGAAGCTTTTCGATCTTGTTGGTGGCCAGCTTGTGCGAGGCTTCCTCGCGGCTGATGCCCACGTGCCCGGTGACCAGGGGCATCTTGGTCATGACGTCACTGACCAGCCGCAGCGGGAAATCGGACTCCGGGACGAATCGGGTGTCGCGGTTGGTGACGATGCCCAGCAGGCGGTTGTCCTCGTCCACGACGGGCAGTCCGGAGACGCGGTAGTGGGCACAGAGATCATCCAGTTCACGCAGCGTCGCCTCGGGGCGAATGGTGAGCGGGTTGGTGATCATGCCGGACTCGCTCCGCTTGACCCGGTCAACCTGGTCCGCCTGATCGGCAATGGACAGGTTGCGGTGCACCACGCCCAGGCCACCCTGGCGTGCCATGGCGATGGCCATGCGGGACTCCGTAACGGTGTCCATGGCGGCGGAAAGCAGCGGCGTCTGCACGCTGATCCGCTTGGAGATCCGTGAAGAGGTGTCTGCCTCGGACGGGATGACGTCGGTGTGGCCGGGCAGGAGGAGGACGTCGTCGTAGGTCAGGCCAATGAAGCCAAAGGGATTGTGTTCGGGCTCGGTCATGAGTGCGCCTCTTACCTTGGTTGCTGGGTCACGGGTAGGGGTTGCAGCCGATGACCAGCCCGTGATTACGGAACTGGCCTGTGCAGACGATCCTGCGGGAGCACCGTGCAGCACGGCATTCCGGGGGCAGAAAGTGTTGAGTAAATATTAGAACCTCGGCGCCGATCCCCCTATTCCGCGCGGCCAATGTGAGCAACCGCACGGCCCCCCACCCGCTCGCCGCTCAGGCCAAGCCCAAGGAGTGGGTCAGTTCCAGCCGGAGGCGGCGAGCAGGCGCTGCTCGAACATGGGGATCATGGTCTCCACATAGGTCCGGGTCAGGTGGTTGTCATCCTTGTAGACGTAGACGTTTCCCACCACCGCCGGGCAGACCCCGCGGGCGCAAATGAAGTCGCTCATGTCCATCAGGTGCAGCCCGGGCAGCTTGCCGCGGTAGTTCTCGAGGGGGGACGGCTCCACCAGGGACTCGGCGAGCGCCGGGTTGCAGGCCGGCGCAGCGGCACCGTGACGCTGGGCGCACTGCGGCATATTGAACGTGAACCGGGGGTTGTCCCGGATTCCCACCACCTCGATACCCGCATGGGCAAATGGCTGCACGCCTTCGAGGTATCCCGGCACCTCGGTTTCGAAGGGAGCCTCCTCGTGGGTCAGCGAAGCCACCGTGAACACAGCATCGGGCCTGTGCTCCAGGACGTAGGCGGAACTGGCGCGGTTGTAGGCGTTGCACTGTGCGCTACGCGTTTCCGAGTCGGCGCCGAACCGGCAGGCCGGCATCAGCAGTGTCACCAGTTCCCAGCCGCGGGCAGCAGCAACCGGGGCCAGCGCGGCGAGGTACTGCTGGGCATGGGAGTCGCCCAGCACCACGATGCGCTTGGAGGAAGGTTCCTCCGGCAGCTCCTGCCGGCAGCCCTCCAATATCGGGTCGCTGGTGGCATTGGCGCCAGTGCAGGGCGAGTCGATGCCGGCCCAGTCGTTGTCCAGCGCGGTGGGCCCGGGGATGGTCCGGGCCCTGGGGGCGGGAGTGTTTTCGTTCTCCGGGGTGAGTGCCAGCGCCCCTGGCGTCAGCTCCCTCGGTTGTGCCGCCGTCGCGCTTTCCTCCGCAGTGAGCGATGTCTGCCAGACGGCGACGGGCCCCGCCAGCACGGCACCACAGGCAACAATGACGACGGCGGTGCGCCAGGCGCGCAGCTTGGGCCAGTGCCAGTCGCGCAAGGGCTTTTCGACAAAGCGCGTGGTCAGGACGGCGAGCACGATGGAGGCAGCGACGATGCCAAGGCCCTGTTTGAGGTTGGGCGCTTCCACCCCGGTAGCCGCAAGGGCCAGCACCAGGAGGGGCCAGTGCCACAGGTACAGGGCGTAGGAATTATCGCCCAGGGCGACGGCGGGCCGGCTGCTGAGGAGGCGGCCCACCCCGAACCGGCTGCCGGTCTGCGCCGCCACGATGATGGCGGCCGCCGACAACGTTGGCCACAGTGCCGCATACCCGGGGAAGGAACGGTCAACGGTCAGGACCAGCCCGCACGAAACCATGCCTGCCAGTCCGGCCCAGCCCAGCACCACCCGGAGCCTGCGGCCGGGCTTCAGGTAGGGCAGCACCAGGGCCAGCAATGACCCCAGCGCAAACTCCCAAAGCCGGGCGCGCGTGTCGAAGTAGGCGTAGGCCTGGCTGGTGGCGGTCTGTTCCACGGAATAGGCCAGGGACAGCACGAACACCGTCCCAAACACGACGGCGAGCAGCCCGCGGTAAGTCAGTCGGCCCAGGCGGGGTATCCGGCGCAGCCGGGACAGCGCAATCGCCGTGGCAGCGAAGATCAGTGGCCACAGGATGAAGACCTGCCCCTGGATGGACAGCGACCAGAAGTGCTGCAGTGGGCTGGCGCCCGCATGGTCCTGCGCGTAGTAGTCCACGGCGGCATCCGCCAGCAGCCAGTTCTGCCGGTAAAGCAGGGACGCCCACGCCTGGTCGAGCACCTCCGGCCACCGCCCCTGCGGCAGGATCAGCCAGGTTCCGGCCAGCACCCCCAGGATCACCACGACGACGGCGGGCAACAGGCGCTTGAACAGGTGCAGCCAGTGCGCCAGGAGCTGGAAGGGCTTGCCTGACTCCGCCTTGCGGACGAAGGAGAGGGTGAGCAGGAATGCAGAAATCAACAGGAAAATGTCCACACCGCCGGACACGCGGCCCAGCCAGACGTGGTAGGCCACCACCATCAGGACAGCCAGGGCGCGCAGGCCCTGGACCTCGGGGCGGAAGGAGGGCTTCCGGGGCTTCGAAGGCGCGGGGCCTGCTGACGTGGCTTTGGTGTCTGGTGCTGCCTGCGGCCTCCGCGGCATCAGACCGCCCATCCCGCCGCCGTCTGCAGCCGCTTGGCAAACTCGTCCGCCATGCTTTCCGCGTATTCCGCGCTCAGGTGGTTGTCGTCCAGATACACATACACGTTGCCCACCACAGCAGGGCACTCCGTCGGCGTGCAGATCCTGTCTGTCAGGTCCACCAGGGACAAGCCGGGCAGACGCGCCATGTCCAGGGTGTCGAAGGGACTGGCCGCCGGAAAATTGTCCCCGATCGCCGGGCGGCAGCCCTGGGCCTCGGCACCTTCCCGAACCACGCATTCAGCCATGTTGAAGGAAAAACGGGGATTGTCCCGGACGGCAGCTACCTGGATCCCCTGGTCCAGCCACCCGGAGACCATCTCCTCGAACCCCGGTGTCAGGGCCTCGGCAGGAGTCGAGGGCGCCGCCGCAGTCCCCACCACGATGATGGCATCAGGCTTTTGCCGGGTGATTTCCTTCTGCACGTCCGCGTTGAAGGCGTCGCAGTCCTCGCTTCCTCCGAGCCCGGCCGGCGTGGCCTTGCAGGCACCCTTGAGGATGGAATACAGCAGCCAGTTCTTTTGGGCTGCCAGCGGTTTGACGGCACCGGTCCACTGCTGCGCATGGCTGTCACCGAGCACCAGGACACGCTTGGAAGGCTCACCGGACGGACGCTGTTCGAAACACGATCCCTTCAACAGACGGCTGTCCGGGGCGATCTCCTCCGTGCACGGCCCATCCAGGGATACCCAGTTCTTGGTGAGGTCCGCGGCCAACGGGAGGAGGGAAGCATCCGGGGCCGGCGTTGCGGCCGTGTAAGCGGGGTCAAGGACGCGGGACCCGGGGTTGTTGGCGATCTTTTGCGCTTCCACCGCACGGCGTTCCAACTCAAGCTGGAAACTCCAGCCGGACAGGGGCACCGCCGCCACAGCCACGGCCAGCATGATGGCAAGGGCGGCCCTGCGCTTCCGGACTTCCGGCCATTTCCATTCACGCCAGGGCTTTTCGATGCAGCGCGTGGTCAGGTAGGCGAGCGCCAGGGCCACCAGGATGATGACGGAACCGGAGAGCCAGCCGGCGTGGTCCTTGCCGCTCCAGGCGAGAGCGAGGACCAGGAGCGGCCAGTGCCACAGGTACAGGGCGTAGGAGATGTCGCCGAGCTTGACCAGCGGCTTAGCAGAGAGGAAGCGGTCTATCCCTGCGGCGCTCTCCGTCTGGCCCGCGACGATGACCATGGCCGCGGCGACGGTGGGCCACAGCGCGGCAATACCGGGGAAAGCCCCCTGCACGTCCAGGACAATGCCGCACGCCAGCATGGCCAGAACCCCCACCCAGCCCATGATGACGCGGGTCCGGCGCCGGAAGCGCAGGCCGGGGAGGATCAAGGCCACGAGCGTGCCCAAGGCGAATTCCCACAGCCGGGCGCCGGTATCGAAGTAAGCCTGCACCTGGTTGATGGCGGTGAAGATGATGGAGTAGCCCAGCGAACCGAGGAAGATGGCGAAGAAGATGTAGGCAAGCAGGGGGCGGTAGGACAACCGGTAGCGCCGTGCCGTCCAGCCGGCCAGCGCGAAGATCAGGGGCCACAGGATGAAGACCTGTCCCTGGATGGACAGCGACCAAAAGTGCTGGAAGGGGCTGGCCAGGCTGTGGTCGTTGGCGTAGTAATCTACCGCCTGCTGCTGCAGCAGGCGGTTCTCCGAATAGGACAGGGAGGCCCAGCCTTGCGCGATGAGGTCCAGCCACCGGGTGGGTGGAAGGACCAGGGCGGACACGGCCAGGGTTGCCACGATAACGGTGACAGCTGCCGGGAGGAGCCGCCGGAACAGGTGGAGCCAGTGTTTTGCGAGGGCGAAGGGCTGCTTCCGGTCATGGCGTCCAAGGAATTGGAGCGTCATCAGGAAGGCGGAAATAAAGAGGAAGACATCCACCCCACCGGAGACGCGCCCGAACCAGACGTGGTAAGTCACCACCATGAGGACAGCCAGTGACCGCAGGCCCTGGATCTCCGGCCGGAAAGACGGCTTCCGCTGTTTTGTGGCGACACTGGGCCTGGGTTCCGGTGCCTTCGGGGTTTCCGTTATCGACACAAGAACCTCTCAAAATCCCGCCAGCCAAAGCAGCAAGCCTAGCCAACGCCGTCTTTAACAGCTAATCAACGCGGCCGTCCGGACTATGCTGGCCACAACCGGCGAAGGGAGCGGGCATGGTTGTCCAATTGCGGATCTGTGTGCCCGGGGAGCTGTCCGAGGTAACGGTACAGACCTGCCGCGACCAGCGGGGTGTGGCAGAAGTCATGGTGGCCAAGGGGGCGGCCGTGGTGCCTCCGGGCGACGTGATCGAGGTTTTCATCGCCCGGGAGTCCGTGGAGGAACTGCTCGAAAAGCTGGACATCCTGAAGATCCAGGAGGCGGGCTCGATTGCCATGTCGACGCCGGAATTCGTCCTCTCGAGAAAGGCGGACCAGGCAGAGCGGTCCGCCCCGGGGGACGGCGCGGACGCGGTGATCTGGGACGATGTGACCCGGCAAACCGGGGAGGATTCCAGGCTGACGTGGAACTTCCTCGCTTTCCTGGTCCTGGCCACACAGCTCGCAGGAATTGGAATTGTGACCGATTCCCCGATTGCCATTGTCGGCGCCATGGCGGTGGGCCCCGAGTTCGGGCCGCTGGCCGCCCTGGCCGTGTCGCTGGCCACCCGGCAGTGGAAGCTTGGCCGGCGCGCCGCCGTCGCGTTGGGTGTCGGGTTCCCCGTTGCCATGCTGCTGGCAGCACTCACTGCGTGGCTTTCGGTGCCGCTGGGGCTGTTCCCGCGCGATGCCCTGGACAAGGGGTCGGCCGTCGAATTCATCTACCACCCCGGGCCGTATTCACTGATTGTCGCGGTGCTGGCCGGGATCGCGGGCATGCTGTCCATCATCGGCCGGCGTTCCGCCGCGCTGATCGGCGTCTTCATCTCCGTGACCACCGTGCCGGCGGCCGGGTATGTAGCGGTGGCTTTGGTGTTGGGCGAATACCAAAAGGCGGCGGGCTCTGCCCTGCAGCTGCTGCTCAACCTCGTGGGCATCGTGGTGGCAGCCTTGGCAGTTCTGCTCTTTTACCGGGTGGTCGCCAGGCGCCTGCCGGATGGGGCGGCGCGGAGGCTGCAGCGCCAGCGAAGCGGAGCGCGCCGCTAGCCGCCGAGCTCTCCCCTATGGGCGCAGCAGGCCCCGCAGGGTCTGGATGGTGTCCGCTTCGGCCGGAACCTTGTCATCGCGGTAGCGCTTGACGCGCGCGAAACGGAGCGCGATTCCACCGGGGTAGCGCGGCGACTGCTGCACGCCGTCAATGGCAATTTCGACGACGGTGACAGGCTCCACCCAGACCGTCCCGGCAGTGCGCCGCACCTCAAGCTCCTGGAACCTTTCGGTCTGCCAGCGCAGCAGTTCATCGGTAAGGCCTTTGAAAGTCTTGCCCACCATGACGTAACCGCCGGGTTCACCGAACTCTCCAGCAGGGTCCAGGGCCCCCAAGTGCAGGTTGGACAGCATCCCAGTGCGCCTGCCGGACCCCCATTCGCAGGCCAGCACCACCAGGTCATAGGTCAGGACCGGCTTCACTTTCACCCAGTTGGATCCACACCGGCCTGCCGCGTAGGCGGACCCGATCGCCTTCACCACAACACCCTCGTGGCCGGCGGCAAGCGCGTCCTGTGAGACACGTTCCGCAACCGCCGGGTCAGCCGTTACCTCCCCCGGGATCCGGTGTGCAGGGGCGATGCGCTCAAGCACCTCGATGCGGTCGGCCAACGGCTCGTCCAGCAGGTCCCTCCCATCGATGTGCAGCACATCGAAGAACCAGGGATGCAGGAGGGTTTCGCGCACTGCATCCGCGCCAAACCGTGCCATAGTTTCCTGGAAGGGCCGCGGGCCGCCTTCCTCATCGAGGGCCAGGGTCTCGCCGTCCAGGATTACGTGCCGCAGCGGCAGGCCACGGACCACTTCCACCACTTCGGGCAGCCGGTGGGTGACGTCGGCCAGGTTGCGGGTGTAAATGCTGACGCGGTCGTCCGCGCGGTGGACCTGGATGCGCGCGCCGTCGAGCTTGTATTCCACGGAGGCCTCCCCCGTGGTTTCCAGTGCTGCACTGGGACTGGCTGCGGTGGAAGCGAGCATGGGCAGCACGGGGCGGCCCACCACCAGTCCGACGGCGTCAAGCTCGGCCTGGGTGCCAGTGATGGCCAGGAGGGCTGTTTCGCCGAGGTCTCCGGAGAGCATGGCGGCACGCCGGACGGCTTCCACGGGCTTCCCGGCAGCGCGGGCCACGGCATCAGTCAGGACTCCTTCCAGCGCACCGGTGCGCAGCTCGCCGAGCAGGACTCCGGTGATGAACGACTGTTCCGGCCCGGTGGCCGCCGACAACAGTTTCCGCAGGATTGCTGTCCGCCCCGCCGCCGACCCCGTACCCGCCGCAGCGAGCAGGCCGTCCAGCGCCGCATCAAAGTCGGCCACCGTCAGGCTCGGCTCGTCGGCCGGCTCCTCCTTTGCCGCTGCCACCGCACTCCATCCCACGCCCACGCGGCCCTGGCGCGGTTTGGCACTGAGCAGGCCCACCGCCGTCGGGATCTCCACTGGCTCAAGGCGGCGCAGCAGGCCGGCCAAGGCGTCCACCTTCGCCAGCCGGGAGCGGGTCGACGCAACGGACGCGCTGGTTTCCACAAGCTCAAGGAGCAACATGGGACCATCCTGCCACGGCTCTGGACAGCCTCCCGGCGCTGCTCCACAATGGGCCCGTGGGGATCATTGTCGCGAACCTGTTCATCACCCTCGATGGCGTGTACCAGGCGCCCGGCGGCCGCGAGGAAGACAGCGAAGGCGGCTTCGAATTCGGCGGCTGGCAGGCGCCGGTGTCCGACGACGAAGCGGGCGCCGCCATCGCTGCCGAGATCGGACGCATGGACGCCTTGCTCCTGGGGCGGGCAACCTATGACATCTTTTCGTCGTACTGGCCTCACCAGTCCGGCGACATCGCGGACGCAATTAACCGGGTGCCCAAGTTCGTCGTGTCCGGCTCCCTGCACGATCCCAGCTGGGCAGGGACCACAGTGCTGCCGGATGCCGCCGCGGCCGGCAGCCTCCGGGAGGACTACGGGCAGGTGCACATGTTCGGCAGCGGGTTCCTCATCCGGTCCCTCCTGTCGGCAGGCGTGCTGGACCGTCTTCACCTGTGGCTTTATCCCGTCGCGCTCGGACAAGGCAAGCGCCTCTTCGACGACGGTGCCGTACCCACCACTTTCAGCCTGGCCGAGCCGGCGCGCAGCTTCCCCAAAGGCGCTGTGTCTTTGGTCTATGAGCCTGTAGGCGGCGTAGAGACGCGGGACATGGCGGCGGGTTAAGGGGGCCTCGTTCAGGGGACATGAAAAAGGCTGGTCCGGCAGATGCCGGACCAGCCTTTTTCGAGCGGAAAGCCGCGAGGGTGCAGCCGCTAGTGGCTGTGGCCTGCGTGCTCGTCCTCTTCGGCCGGCTTCTCCACGACCAGGGTCTCGGTGGTGAGAACCAGGGCAGCGATGGAGGCCGCGTTGCGGAGGGCTGCACGGGTGACCTTGACGGGGTCGATGACGCCCGCGCCGATCAGGTCCTCGTACTCGCCGGACTTGGCGTTGAAGCCGTTGTTGACCTCGGCGTCGGCAACCTTGGCAGCCACCACGTAGCCGTCGAAGCCGGCGTTCTGGGCGATCCAGCGCAGCGGCTGAACCAGTGCCCGGCGGACGATGCCGACAGCTGCTGCGGCGTCGCCTTCGAGGGCCTTGACCGAAGCGTCCTCATCCAGTGCCTTGAGGGCGTGGACCAGGGCGGAACCGCCGCCTGCCACGATGCCTTCTTCGAGGGCAGCGCGGGTGGAGGACACGGCGTCCTCGATGCGGTGCTTCTTTTCCTTCAGCTCAACCTCGGTGGCAGCACCGACCTTGATGACGCCGATGCCGCCGGCCAGCTTGGCCAGGCGCTCCTGGAGCTTTTCGCGGTCCCAGTCGGAGTCGGTGCGGGTCAGCTCGGCGCGCAGCTGGGCAACGCGTGCTGACACGTCCTCAGCCGAACCGGCGCCGTCCACGATGGTGGTGTTGTCCTTGGTGACGGTGATGCGGCGGGCGGTACCCAGCACCTCCAGGCCAACGGAGTCCAGGCTCAGGCCCAGCTCCGGTGAGACAACCTGCGCACCGGTGAGGGTGGCGATGTCCTGCAGCATGGCCTTGCGTCGGTCACCGAAGCCCGGAGCCTTGACGGCAACGACGTTCAGGGTGCCGCGGATGCGGTTGACGATCAGCGTGGACAGGGCCTCGCCCTCAACGTCCTCGGCAATGATGAACAGCGGCTTGGAGGCCTGCAGCGCCTTTTCGAGCAGCGGCAGGAACTCCTGGATGGAGGAGATCTTGCCCTGGTTGATCAGGATGAGGGCGTCCTCGAGGACAGCTTCCTGGCGCTCCGCGTCGGTGACGAAGTACGGGGACAGGTAACCCTTGTCGAACTGCATGCCCTCGGTGAGGACCAGTTCCGTCTGGGTGGTGGACGACTCTTCGATGGTGATGACGCCATCCTTGCCCACCTTGCCGAAGGCCTCGGCGAGGAGCTCGCCGATTTCGTCGCTCTGGGCGGAGATGGCGGCAACGTTTGCCACCTGGGTGCCTTCAACCGGCCGGGCGTTCTCGAGCAGGCGGGCAGCCACGGCTTCAACCGCAACTTCGATGCCGCGCTTGATCTGGCCGGGGGCAGCGCCGGCGGCAACGTTGCGCAGGCCTTCCTTGACCAGTGCCTGGGCCAGGACGGTGGCGGTGGTGGTGCCGTCGCCGGCAACGTCGTTGGTCTTGGTAGCTACTTCCTTGGCCAGCTGGGCGCCAAGGTTCTCGTAGGGATCGTCCAGTTCCACTTCGCGGGCGATGGTGACGCCGTCGTTCGTGATGGTGGGGGCGCCCCACTTCTTGTCCAGGACGACGTTGCGGCCGCGGGGGCCGAGCGTCACCTTGACGGTGTTCGCGAGCTTATCGATGCCGGCCTCAAGAGACCGGCGGGCAGCGTCATTAAACGCAAGCTGCTTTGCCATGGTTTTGTCCTTTCAAAGACAGAACCCCGCACTGCCGGCCAGCATGAGCATGGCCGGCGGCACGGGGATCCGGAAGAGTTACTTTACGACGATCGCCAGGACGTCGCGGGCGGAGAGCACAAGGTACTCCGTGCCGCCGGTCTTGACTTCGGTTCCGCCGTACTTGGAGTAGATGACGACGTCGCCAACTGCTACGTCAACGGGGACGCGGTTGCCGTCTTCGAAGCGGCCGGGGCCTACTGCGACAACTTCGCCTTCCTGCGGCTTCTCCTGTGCGGAGTCCGGGATGACCAGGCCGGAAGCCGTGGTCTGCTCGGCTTCGAGCGGGCGGACAACAATACGATCCTCAAGAGGCTTAATAGAGACCGACACTCGGACCTCTCCTTTTCGTCAGCAAATTCGTGGACTGGAAAGCTTTCCGCCGTAGCTGGCAAACCGTCGTCGCGGTGCCGGCAGCAGCCTGGCTGGCAGCTCTTCATGTGTTAGCACCCGCCTAGGGAGAGTGCTAATGAAGACTCTATGTATGAGTTAGCACTCGGTCAAGGTGAGTGCCAACGTTTCGTCATGGGCGTACGCCTTCTGGGATCGGACGACGCCGGGCGGCGGGGTGGAAGCCGCAGCCCACCTACCGGCCGAGGTCGTCAAAGTCCACGTCCTCGCCGCCGTCGGAATCGCCGCCGCCCTGCTTCCGTCCCCGGTAGAGGACCCACCCGGACACCGCTGCGGCGAGCAGCGCAATGACGAGGAAGACGATGCTTCCTGCCCGGGCGCCGTCGTACAGCCCGCGGATGTCCTTGGCCTCCTGGGTGTTGTCCTGGATGTCGTTGCCGCCCACGGAATAGACGGTGGCGTTGAAGGTGTCCAGCAGGAAGATGATCACCAGCAGGGCGATGCAGACCACGGCCACCACGGCAGCGGCGATCAGGACGGGACGGGCAAACCTGGCGGGTCCGGTGTGCCTGGGCCCGTGGTCCGCGGTCTCCCCGGGGGCTGCGCTCTCATCCATGGTTTCAACAGTATCCGCATCCCGGCCACGCGCTCCTCCACTAGGCTGGAACCCATGGCTCACGCTCCCCAGGACCAGATCGCACAGGACCAGATCGCACCGCTGCTGACCCCCGAAGGCTGGGAGTTGCTGGCATCGCTGGGCCCCTACCGGGACGAGGATTCGTTCGAGCTCAATTCGGCCCTCCGGAAGGCCGGGCACTCCCCCGAGCTCGTGTCCGCCGTGCTCACGCAGTCGCGGCTGCGCACCCGGGCAGCGGCGAAATTCGGCGAGTTTGCCCGCCAGATGCTCTTCACCCAGGCCGGACTGGAGCAGGCCACGCGCCTGAACGTCGCCGCCCACCATGCGCGGCGTTTCGCGGCTGCCGGGATCGGCCACGTGGCGGACCTGGGCTGCGGCCTCGGCGCCGACTCACTGGCCCTGGCCTCCCTGGACATCAACGTCACCGCGGTGGAAATGGATGAAACCACCGCGGCATGCGCAACGGTGAACCTCATCCCGTTTCCCAACGCCACGGTGGTCCACGCCGACGCGGAGGCGGTCCCGCTGGAAGGGATCGACGGCGTCTGGCTGGATCCGGCCCGCCGGGTCACCTCCACCTCGGGCACCAAACGGATTTGGGACCCCGAGGCGTTCTCACCGCCGTTGTCCTTCGTGGAGTCGCTGGCCGCCGGGGGGAAGGCCGTGGGCGTGAAGATGGGCCCGGGCATGCCGCACGAATCCGTGCCCGCCGGGTGCGAGGCGCAGTGGGTGTCGGTGGGCGGGGACGTCACCGAGGTGACCTTGTGGTTCAACGCCGTACGCAGGCCCGGCGTCCGCCGCGCTGCCCTGGTCCTGGGTTCCCAGGGGCCGGCCGAACTGACCAGCGGCGAGGACTTCGGCGCAGGCCCGACGGCGCCGGTGGGACCGGTGGAGGGGTATCTGTACGAGCCCGACGGTGCCGTGATCCGCGCCGGTTTGGTGGCGGACGTGGCGCTGGAACTCGGCGGGCATTTGGTGGATGAGCACATCGCCTACATCTGCGCCCCGGAGCTCCTGGACACCCCGTTTGCCAAGGCCTACAAAGTCCTCCAGGTCATGCCCTACAACGTCAAGGCCTTGAAGGCCTGGGTGAAGCAGGAGGGCATCACCGTGCTGGACATCAAGAAGCGCGGCACCGCGGTGACCCCGGAAGAGCTGCGGAAGCAGCTGCTGCCGGGCGGGAAAAACACCAAAAAGGGCGGCAAAACGGCCACCCTGGTCCTGACCCGCATCGGCGAGGACCGGGTGGCCATCGTGGTGGAACCCGTCTGACTGCCAGGCCGGGAGCCCCTCGCGCAGCTACTGGGCGCGCATGAACTCCTCGGCGGCCCGCACCTGCTCTGCCGTCGGCCGCACCCCCGTGTACAGGACGAACTGCTCCAGCGCCTGGATGGTGGCCACCTCCGCCCCGGTAATGACTGGCTTGCCGGCTGCCCTGGCAGCGCGGATCAGCGGCGTTTCGGCAGGCAGCGCCACCACGTCGAACACCACGCGGGCGGCCTCGATGGCTTCGGCAGGAAAAGCCAGGCTGTCCGCTTCCGCCCCTCCCGCCATGCCGATGGGGGTGACGTTGATGATCAGGTCGGCCGTCCCGCCGTCGAGCGCTGCCCGCCACTGGAAGCCGTACTGGTCAGCGAGCGCACGCCCGGCGCCCTCGTTCCGGGCGATGACGGTGACGTCCTCGAAGCCGGCGTCCCGTAAGGCAGCGACCGTGGCCTTCGCCATCCCACCCGCGCCCTGGACCAGCACGGAATAGTTGGTGGGCACCGCATTGGTGGCCAGCAGCTGCTCAATTGCCGTGTAGTCGGTGTTGTACGCCTTCAGGTGCCCGTCCGTGTTCACGATGGTGTTCACGGAGTCGATGGCCTTGGCAGAGGGATCCATCTCGTCCGCGAGCGCGATGACGTCTTCCTTGTATGGCATGGAGATGGCGCAGCCGCGGATGCCCAGCCCGCGGACGCCCGCGATGGCCTGCTCCAGGTTGGTAGGCGCGAACGCCTTGTAAATCCAGTTCAGGTCCAATTGTCCGTACAGGTGGTTGTGGAACCGGGTCCCGTTGTTGCTGGGCCGGGCCGAGAGCGAGATGCAGAGGGTCATGTCTTTATTCAGAATGGGCACCAGACCATTAAACCCGCGTTCACCAGCTGGGTGGTGTTCCGGTCAGGGGCAGCCGGTTCCCGCAGGAAAGGGCCCGACGGCGGCGGGCAGCTTCCCGGGGGCGGGCGCCTTTCCGGCCAGCACGGCGGCCAGTGCGTCGAAAGCGGCGTCGGTACGGCCATAGAGTGCCAGCTTCACCGGCGCGCTGGAGCCCTGCAGCGGCCAGGGGGCATCCAGGGCCACGGCGATGTCACCGCCAACCGGTTTCCCGCCAAAGCCGATCAGGTTGACCAGGGGTCCCGCCCCGACTTCGAGGCCGGCCCGGGCAGCGGCGGCCTCGAACCGCTCCCGGTCCCCCGGTCCGCCGCCGGCCACGCGCACCGAGCCGGGCACCAATGGTCCGGAACAGGGGCCGGACACCACCGTGACGGCGGACGCGGACACCTGGGCAGACAAGGGCGCGGCGCTTCCGGCCGGAGCACCGGCACCCGGCGTTCCGGGAGCAGGCGTGGCCCGGGCATGCCAGATCATCATGGTGGCCACCCGCTGCGCTGCCTCATCCAGCCGGGCGCCGGGAAGGGTGCCTGCGGCCAGCGCCTGGACGATGGCGGCATGGGCCTGTGCCACGTCAGCAGGCATCAGCAGCAGGTCGGCACCGGCGGTGAGCGCCTTCACCGCGGCAGCGCCGGCGGGGTACTGGTTGTCCACCGCACCCATGTTCAGCGCGTCAGTGACGGCCACACCCTTGAAGCCCAGCCCCCTCAATGCTGCGTAACTTGGGGCAGAAAGCGACGACGGCACGCCGGGTTCCAGCGCAGGCACGGCGATGTGCCCGGTCATGACGATCGGAAGGCCCGCGGCGACGGCGGCCTGGAACGGCTTCCAGTCCCGGGCCCTGAGCGCATCGATGCCGGCCGGCTGGACGGGGAGGCTCAGGTGCGAGTCTGCAGTCACGGATCCGTGCCCCGGAAAGTGCTTGACGCTGGGAAGCACCCCGGCGTCCAGCATGCCCTGCGAAAACGCCACCCCATGGGTTGCCGCTGCCACCGGATCGGCGGACATGGACCGGGACCCGATGGTGGGGTCGCTGGGCCCGATGGTCACGTCAGTGTCCGGGGCGAAGTCCAGGTCGAAGCCCAGCGGCGCCAGCTCACCCGCGAGGCCTTTGCCGGCTTTGCGCGTCAGGTCCGGGTTTCCGGCGGCGCCGTAGCTCATGGGCGTGGGCCACTCGGTGAGGGGGGCCCCGAGGCGTGCCACCGCACCGCCTTCCTGGTCCACGCCGATGATCCCGGGCCAGCGCCGGCCGTCGGCCGCAACAGCCTGCAGCAGCCGCTGGTTCACGGCTCCCATGGCGGCCACGTCGACGTTGCCTTGCCCGTCAAGGGGCACGTTGTCCCCCATGATGATGGAACCCGCAAGATGCAGGCGCTGGATGAGCGCGGCGTGGGCCTCCACCTGGTTGCCCTTGAAGAACGGGAGCAGGACCTGCCCGGCCTTCTGTTCAGGCGACATCGCCGCCACAGCCGCCACAGCGGCATCCTGGTCCCGCTGCTCCGGTCCCCACCCCAAAGGCCGGGAACCCGGGTCTGGTGACGGAGAAGCCGAAGGAGGTGCCGGCGTCGTACTTGCCGATGCCGAAGGGGACGGGACGGTGGGCGGCGCGGAGGACGACGGCGGGGCCACACTTGGGGAGGGAGAACAGGAGGCCAGGGCCAGGGCGGACAGGGCCAGGAGGAGGGGGAAGGATTTGGCGGGACTGTGACGCAGCAGGAACGGGGCCATCAATACGATGCTACCCCTGCACTAGACTTGAACCACCCGTTCGCCTCCCGGCAGCAGTCTGTGAGCGGCATCAGCCAGCGGCAAACCGGAGAGTAAGGAAACGTGTGAAGATCGACTTCGCGTCATCGAGGCAGTCAACGCTCGGTGTTGAGTGGGAGCTTGCACTGGTGGACGGAAAGACGGGCGAGCTCGCGTCCGTAGCCAACCAGGTGCTCCGCGGCGTGGCTTCCCGCCACCCGGAACTCAACGAAGACGACGAACACCCGCACATCAAGCAGGAACTGCTGCTGAACACGGTGGAACTGGTCACGGGCATCTGCGAGACAGCCGCCGAGGCCAAGGAGGACCTCAGCCGGTCCGTCGCCGCCGTCCGCGAGATCACCGACCCCATGGGTGTGGAGCTGTTCTGCGCCGGCAGCCATCCCTTCAGCCCGCCGCAGCTGCAGCCGGTGACGGACAAGGCGCGCTACGCCAAACTCATTGACCGGACCCAGTGGTGGGGCCGCCAGATGGTCATTTACGGCGTCCACGTCCACGTGGGGCTGGACCACCGGGACAAGGTGCTCCCCGTACTGGATGGCCTGGTCAACTACTTCCCGCATTTCCAGGCGCTCTCCGCGTCCAGCCCGTTCTGGGGCGGTGAGGACACCGGCTACGCCTCCCAGCGCGCTCTGATGTTCCAGCAGCTTCCCACGGCCGGCCTGCCCTTCCAGTTCAAGTCCTGGGAAGAGTACGAGTCCTACGTCCAGGACATGTTCACCACGGGCGTCATCGACACCATCTCGGAGATCCGGTGGGACATCCGGCCGGTTCCAGCACTGGGAACCATCGAGATGCGCATCTGCGACGGCCTGGCCACGCTGGAGGAAGTGGGCGCCATCGCGGCCCTCACCCAGTGCCTGGTGGACGAGTTCTCCACCATCCTGGACAACGGCGGCACCATCCCCACCATGCCGCCGTGGCACGTGCAGGAAAACAAGTGGCGCGCCGCCCGCTACGGTATGGACGCCATCATCATCCTTGACGCCGCGGGCCACGAGCAGCTGGTGACGGACCACCTGCTGGAGACGCTGAACCGGCTGGAACCCGTGGCCGCCAAGCTGCGTTGCTCCGACGAACTCGCCGACGTGGAGAAGATCATCCGCCGCGGCGCCGGCTACCAGCGCCAGCGTCGCGTGGCTGAGGAAAACGGCGGAAACCTGCAGGCCGTTGTGCTGGACCTGGTCAAGCAGATGCGCAACGGGCCCACCGCCTGACTTGCTCTATCAGATATGGCTCCCAAACCGCCGGTTTGGGAGCCATATCTGATAGAGCAAATGGGGGTTTGAGGGGTTTGGTGGGCCTTTGGACCCTGCCCTGCCCCTTCAGTGCGGCGGGATTCTTTTCCGTAGGCTTGTGAGTTCCTGCGGAAGGGGAGGTTGAATGTCTCCTGCTCCTCCTGTGGCCAAGCGGAGCGGCACGCTCCTCCCCCTCATTGCAGTAGTGCTGGTCCTCTTTGCGGTGGCCGCACTCTGGCCTCTACTGGCTGCTGCCACCGCGCAGGCCCAGCTTCCGGTTCAAATCGCCGCGGGCCTTGCCCCGTTCGTGGTTTTCTTCGCTGCCATTGCCCTGGCAGGCCGGACCGAGGGGATCAGGTTCGCCACGGCCGTCGGGTTCTCCACGCGGCACGCCGGCTGGCAGCTGCTGACTGCCATTGCGCTCCTGGCCGTCACGCTTGCCGTGACCCTGGCCCTGGCCGCGCTGGGCTTTCACATGTTCGGCGAAGGCCAGACCGGATTGCTGCCCTTCCTGTACGGGGCCGTGCGCAGCTTTCTGCTGGTGGGGTTTGGCGAGGAGCTCATCTGGCGCGGCTATGTCCTGGGCGCAGTGCGCCGAAACCTGCGCTCCGGCGCGGCCGCCGTGCTGCTGTCCTCGGCGCTCTTTGGGCTGTGGCACTATCCCGGCGGGCAGGACGTGCTCCAGGTCCTGGTGACCATGCTCTTCGGCGTGCTGTGGAGCGCTGCCCGGATGAAGATCAGGCACTGCTCAACGTTCGCCACCGGCACCGCCCACGGCCTGCACGACCTCGCACTGCTTGTCATCGCCACTCTTACCGCCTGAGTTGCTCTATCAGATAGGGCTCCCAAACCCCCGGTTTGGGAGCCCTATCTGATAGAGCAACTGGTCGTTTGGCTGGGGTCAGGCCGGGAGCGACACCGAGGTGACCGGCATCGAGGAATCAGGAGCGAACCCGATACCGCTGGGCTCGACGCCCGCCATCACCAGCTGGGCCCCGAGCGCGGCCACCATGGCACCGTTGTCCGTGCAAAGATCCAGGGGCGGAACGTGCAGCCGGATCCCGGCCGAGGCGCAGCGCTGCCCGGTCAGTTCCCGCAGGCGTGAGTTGGCCGCCACGCCGCCGCCCAGCAACACATCCTTGATGCCGTGCTCACGGCAGGCCATGACCGCCTTGGACGAGATCACGTCCACCACGGCTTCCTGGAACGCCGCCGCGATGTCTGCCACGGGAATCTCTTCCCCGCGGGCCTCGAACTGCTCCACGCACCGGGCCACCGCCGTCTTGAGCCCGCTGAAGGACCAGTCGTACCGGTGCGGCCCGGGTTCATCCGCCGTGCCCATGTACTTGGGCTGGGTAAGGCCGCGGGGGAAGCGGATCGCCTTCGGGTTGCCATTGCGGGCCATCTTGTCGATCGCAGGTCCGCCCGGATAGCCGAGCCCCAGGATGCGGGCCACTTTGTCGTAGGCTTCGCCGGCGGCATCATCGATGGTGGAGCCCAGCAGTTCCACGTCGCTGGTGATGCTGTTGATCCGCAGGATTTCGGTGTGGCCGCCGGAGACGAGCAGGGCGCCGAGGTTTTCGGGCAGTTCCTGCTTCCGGCCGCTTGCACGGTCGTCCAGGAGACCCACGCCCACGTGCGCCACCAGATGGTTGATGGCGAACAGGGGCTTTCCGGTGGCGACGGCGAGCGCCTTGGCGGCGCACACGCCCACCATCAGCGCGCCGGCAAGCCCGGGCCCGGAGGTGACGGCAATGGCGTCCACCTCCTCCAGGGTCACCCCGGCGTCTGCCAGGGCCTGTTCGAGGGTGGGGACGAAAGCGTCCAGGTGCGCCCGGGAAGCGATCTCGGGGATGACTCCACCGAAGCGGACGTGCTCATCCATGGAGGAGGACACCGTGTTGGTCAGGAGTTCGGTGCCGCGGACGATGCCGACGCCGGTCTCGTCGCAGGACGATTCAATACCCAGTACCAGGGGCTGTTCACGGTTCATGCCTGGCCTGCTTCCGTTGCTTCGTGGCCTTCAGGATGCGGTGCGGTCAGCTGGAGGCGCATGATGAGGGCGTCCACGCCGTCACGGTAATAGCGGGGCCGGGTGTGGATCTGTTCAAAGCCAAACCGCACATACAGCTGTTGCGCCCGGGGGTTGTCGGCACGGACTTCGAGCAGGACGTCGGCGGCGCCCCGCTGCCGGGCTTCGTCGATCAGGTGCGTGAGCAGCGTGCTGCCGATGCCGCGGCCCTCGTAATCGGGGACGACGGCGATGGTCTGGACGTCCGCAATGGGCTCGATGCACATCAGGCCCGCATAGCCCACAATGCCGTCGTTTGTTTCCGCCACCAGGTAGCGGCGGGTCTCCGGCTGGGAAAGCTCGTCCAGGAACATCTGCACAGGCCACGCGTCAATGGGGAAGAGCTTCTGTTCGAGGAGACCGACGGCGGGCACGTCGTCCAGGGTCATGTCACGGATGGTGATTCCGGCCATGCGGGGGTCCGGGAGTGTGTTCACAGTGCCCGCTTCCGTGGTCCGGGAACCTGCGCGTCGGATTCGCGCAGGTAGAGGGGGGTGGAGTCCAGCAGGGTGTGTCCGGAAGCGAGCCGCGCGAGGGCGAACTGGCCAAGGTACAGGGCGTCCGGCTGCTCGCCGTCGAAGTCCGGGTGGGCCTGAAGGGCATCAGCGTAGAGCCCTGCACCTGCGCCGAAGGCGGGCAGGTCCGGAAGGTCCGCCGCGAACCCGACATGCGGCCCGTCCTCCAGCCGGGGCAACTGGGCATCATTGAGGCTGTAGCGGGCCCAGTACACCTCCTTGCGGCGGGCGTCCGTGACCACCAGGAACTCGGAAGGCGCCGCCGTGGATTCGGCAACCTCAAGGGCCACGGCGTCCAGGCTCATCACCCCGTGCAGTGGCTTGCCCCAGACGAAGGCCAGTGTGCGCGCGGTGGCAATGCCCGAGCGCAGCCCGGTGAAAGGGCCGGGCCCAACGCCCACCACAATGGCGTCGACGTCCTGCCCTGTGACCCCCGCCTCGGACAGCATGGCGTGAATGCCCGGGGCGAGCACCTCCGCGTGGCTGCGGGTGTCCTCCGTGGCGAAGCTTGCCACCACGCTTTCCGGGGCGTCGTCCGACACCAGCGCGGCGCTGGCCACGGCCGAGGTATCGATGGCCAGAATCAGCACGGGCTGCTCCCTTCCGGGCTTGCGAGTTCGGGAACGCTTGGCCACCGGGGCCCGTAGCCGCGCATCACAATGGTGCGGGGTTCGTCGGTGTCCTCGCCGTCAAAGTCCAGGCTGGCGTATTCCGCGGACGCTCCCTCCGCTGCAGGGCCCGTGGTCCCGGTGCTTCCCAACCCGATGGCCCCGAGCCCGATGGCGCGGTGCAGGTCGATCTCCAGCCGGCTGTCGCTCAGGTGTTCCACCCGTTCGTGCCCCCACTCCACCACTGTGACGGATGTGTCCATCGTGTTTTCAAGGTCGATATCGTCGACCTCCGCGGCAGAGCCCAGCCGGTAGGCATCCACGTGCACCAGATCCGGGCCACCGGGACGCGGACCATCTGGCAGGTTGGGATGGATCCGGACCAGAACGAAGGTGGGCGAGATGATGCCCGGGCGGACGCCCAAGCCCTCGCCGAGACCCTGCGTGAAGGTGGTTTTTCCGGCACCCAGCTCGCCGGACAGCACCAGCAGGTCCCCGGCCTGCAGTACCTCCGCCAGACGGGCCCCGAACGCGTGGGTCTGTTCCGCCGTCGTCGCCGTAAACGTCTTTTCCCAGTTGGCAGGCAACTCTTCGGGGCTGCTCACGCGGCTCCCTCCTTGCCGGGCACGCCCGCCAGGCCCTGGCTGTTGTCAGCGGGATCGTCCTCGTTGATGAAGCGACGGGGTACGCGGGGGCTGATCCGGGTCACCACCTCGTAGTTGATGGTTCCAGCGGCGCGGGCCCAGTCATCAACGGTGGGCCCTCCGTCGGCGCCGCTGCCGAACAGCTCCGCTTCCGTGCCCTGCAGACCGGCCCCCGATGCTTCCGGCCCCAGGTCAATGACCATTTGGTCCATGGCGATCCGCCCCACCACCGGGTAGGTCTTGCCGGCGACGCGGACGGGACCACCCGTGGCGACGCGGGGCACGCCGTCGGCATAACCCAGTGGTATGAGTGCCAGCGTGCTGGCTTCCCTGGTGCGGTAGTGCAGCCCGTAGGAGACACCCTGTCCGGCGGGCACCTGCTTGCACTGCGATATGAGGGTACGCAGCGTCATGGCGGGGCGGAGGCCAAGCTCAGCGGATGTGGTCCCGTCGAACGGCGAAAGCCCGTAGACGCCCAGGCCAACCCGCACCAGGTCGAAGTGGGTGTCCGGCCGGGACAATGTGGCGGGGGTGTTGGCCAAGTGCCGAACCTCAAGGTCCACGCCCGCATCCTCGGCGATGGCAAGCGCCTCGCGGAAGGCCGCCACCTGCTGGTCCGTTTCGGGCCGCTCCGGTTCGTCAGCGACGGCCAGGTGGGAGAAGATGCCCACCACGCGCAGCAGCCCCTGGTCCTGGTACTCCACGGCCTCACCTACCAGCCGGTCCCAGGTCTCCGGGGTGGCGCCGTTGCGGCCAAGCCCGGTGTCCACCTTGAGGTGGATGCGCGCGGGGCGTTCCTGCTCCCGCGCCGCGGCAACGATGCGTTCCAGCTCCCAGCCGGAGCAGCCGATGTCGACGCCGGCGGCCACGGCGGCACCGAAGTTGCTGTCCGTGGTGTGCAGCCAGGCGAGCAGCGGCGCGTCAATCCCGGCGGCGCGCAGCGCGAGGGCCTCGGAAATGTGGGCCACACCCAGCCAGGAGGCGCCCGCCTGCAGTGCCGCCCGGGCCACGGGGACGGCACCGTGGCCGTAGGCATCGGCCTTGACGACGGCCATGACTTTCGCGGGGGAAGCAGCGGCGGCAAGCCGGCGGACGTTGTGCCGGATGGCGTCCAGGTCGATCACGGCGGACCGCTCATGGCGGGGGTCCGGCCCTGAGGCAGCGCTGAATTCACCGGTTGTTGCGGGGTAGGTCACCTAATTGATTCTAGTGCGGGCACTTCACGCCGAATAATCAGGGCGCCCAGCGCTGCTCAGGCATCCGACAGGTGCGCGATGGTGGCCGACGCGCGGCGCTGGGCAGCGAGCGGCACGTCGTCGATGATGTCCGTCAGGAAGCCAAAACGCCGCAGCCATTGGCTGGTCTGCCGTTCCGGGCGGGCGTTGGCGCGTTTCCACCAGTCCGCGATGTCGCCCCAGCCCGGGGCCGCCAGGGATCCGCCCACCTCCTGTACCGCCAGGGACGCGCACAGGTTGGCAAACCGCAGCCTGTCCCCCAGCGGCCAGCCGGCAAGAGTGCCGACGATAAATGCCGCGTCAAAGCAGTCACCCGCCCCGGTGGGGTCGTGTGCCTTGACCGGAAGCGACGGAACCCACTCCTCCTCCCCGGTTTCCGAGTCCACGGCCATGGCACCCTGCGCTCCGAGGGTCACCACCGCCACGGGAACGCGGTCAGCCAGTGCATAGAGGGCGCTCCACGGGTTGTCCTTGCCGGTGAAGGCCATGGCCTCGCGCTGGTTGGGCAGGAAGGCGTAAAAGTACTGCAGGTTGTCCAGCCGCACCGGAGCCCACTCCCCGCTGGGATCCCACCCCACGTCCCCGAACAGCTTCACCCCGGCCGAATGGGCAGCCCGGGCCCACGGTTCCATCTCCAGGCCCACCTCCGCAATGCCGGCGAGCGCCTTGGGCGGGTCTCCGATCAGTTCGGAGTTTGTCACCGGGGCGGAGTGCCCGTGGGTCACCAGGGAACGGTCCTGGTCCACGCAGAGGGACACGGTGACCGGAGAGTGCCAGCCCGGGACGCGGCGGGACAGGCTGAGGTCCACGTGCTCCTGGCCGGAGAGGATCTTCCAGTTGAAGTCCCCGTATCCGTCATCTCCGAAAGCAGCCGCCAAGCCGGTGCGCAGCCCCAGCCTGGCGGCGGCAATGGCCTGGTTCGCCACCCCGCCGGGGCAGCTCCCCATGCCGTCGCTCCAGACTTCGGTGCCTGGTTCGGGACCGTGCGGCAGGCCCGTGAAGATGATGTCCTGGAAAACCGTCCCGGCGAGCAGCAGGTCGAATCCAGGCTCCGCATGTGGGCGGACGGCAGCCAGCGGATCGAAGGGGCGGGCTGGCATCGCGTCCATAGTGCGCAGGATACGCCGCACCGCACTGCTCCGGTAGGGGCTTCCGAATGGCCTGGACAAGATGTCGGAGACCGGTCCTAGACTTCATCCATGCGGCTGATGATTGCCGGCGGCGGGGGTTTCCGGGTGCCGCTGATCTACCGGGCTTTGGTGTCCGGCCCCTTTTCCGGGCTGGTCACCGAACTGGTGCTGTACGACGTCGATTCCGCCCGCCTGAACGCCGTCACCTCGGTGCTGCAAAGTATGCCGGGGAGCGGGGGTGCCCGGCTTCCCGTGCATGCCACCACCGATCCTGCCGCAGCCTTGGACGGTGCCGGCGTGGTGTTCGCGGCCATCCGGCCAGGCGGCACGGCCGGGCGCATCGCCGACGAGAAGGTGGCCCAGGGCCTTGGGCTGCTGGGGCAGGAAACTACCGGCGCCGGCGGGATCTCCTACGCCCTCCGGACCATCCCGCACATGCTTGGCCTCGCCCGGCTGATGCGGGAACACTGCCCGGACGCTTCGCTGATCAACTTCACCAACCCGGCCGGAATGGTCACCCAGGCGCTCCTCCCAGTTCTGGGCCACCGTGTCCTTGGCATCTGCGACTCGGCGGGCGGGCTGGTGCAACGGGCAGCGGCCGCCGCCGGCGTTCCCTTGGCGGCGGGACGGCTCGACGGCGTGGGCTACTACGGGCTGAACCACCTGGGCTGGCTGTACCGGCTGGAGTCCGGCGGGACGGACGTGCTGCCTGGCCTGTTGGCGGACGCCGACGCCCTGCACTCGTTCGAGGAGGGCCGGCTCTTCCCGCAGCCGTTCCTGGCCGCCCTGGGCCTGCTGCCCAACGAGTACCTGTATTACTACTACCAGCGCGACGCCGCCCGGCAGGCGATCCAGGCCTTGGCACAAACCCGCGGAGAAAGCATCCACACCCAGCAGCAGGAGCTGTATCCGCGGCTGGCCGCTGCCGGGCCGGAGTCCTATCGGCTGTGGGAGGAAGCCCGGCGGTCACGTGAGGAGGGGTACCTGGCCGAAGCCCGGCATGACGGCGAGCGCCGGAATGAGGAGGACCTGGCCGGCGGCGGGTATGAACGGGTGGCGCTGGGGGCCATGCGCGCCCTGGCCGGTGGCGGGGAGGCCCAGCTGATCCTCAATGTCCGCAACGCCCTACCTGCCATGGGCAACGCGGATACCCGGGCACCCGAACCGTCCACTGCTCGCCCAAGCCCTTCCCAACCCGCCATTCCCGGTTTTCCCGCGGACGCCGTCGTCGAAGTCCCCTGCACTGTTACGGCTGACGGCGCCTTCCCGCTGCCGCAGCAGATGCCCGCCGGTGCGCAGCTCGAGTTGCTCCAGCGGGTCAAGGAGGTGGAGCGGTTCACGGTGCAGGCGGCCACCACCGGGGACCGTGCCGCAGCCCTTGAGGCCTTCGCCCGGCACCCGCTGGTGGATTCGGCAGACCTGGCCGCCAGGCTCCTGGCCGGCTACGAACAGGCTTTTCCGGATCTGGGGAAGATGTGGGAGGGCGGTGGGCGTTACGGGAAGGAGTAGTGTTTTACCGAATGCGCACTGAACCGGCTCCGTTGACGCGCGCCGGCGGCCGGAAGGAGGTCCCGTGGCACTGATCCGCAGGGTCGCTTTGCTCTCCCTCCACACCTCCCCCATGGAACAGCCCGGTTCGGGCGATGCCGGCGGAATGAACGTCTACATCCGCGAGCTGGCGTCGGCGCTGGCCGAGGCGGGCGTTGAGGTGGAGATCTTCACGCGCGCCACGTCCGTGGACCAGCCCGCCGTCGAGCATCCCGATCCCGGTGTGTGCGTGCACAACGTGCTGGCCGGACCGCCCAGGAAGATCCCCAAGGAGGAACTTCCCGGGCTGCTGCACGCCATGGTGGCGGAAATCGAGCAGATCCGCCGGCGCCAGCCGCACGGGCGCTATGACGTGATCCATTCGCACTACTGGGTGTCCGGGATCGCCGGGCTGGAGCTGTCCCAGCTGTGGGGTGTGCCGCTGGTCCACACCATGCACACGATGGCCAAGGTCAAGAACCTGCTGCTGGAGTCCGGCGAGCAACCGGAGCCGCGGCGTCGCGAGTTGGGCGAGCACCGCATCGTGGAGGGTGCGTCCAGGCTCATCGCCAACACCAGCTCCGAAGCCGCCGAGCTCGTCTCCCACTACGGCGCCACCTACGACCGCATCGATATCGCACCGCCCGGCGTCGACCTCGCCACGTTCACCCCGGCGTTCCGGGCACGGTCCAGGATGCAGCACGGCGTCAGCCCTGACACCTTCCACCTCGTCTTCGCCGGCCGGATCCAGCGACTGAAGGGTCCGCAGGTCCTGGTCAAGGCTGCCGCGTTGCTCCGGAAACGCCGCCCGGACATCGACCTGCGGGTCACCATCCTTGGCGCCTTGAGCGGCAACAAGGAATTCAACCTCCGCTGCCTGATCAAGGAGGCAGGAATGGACGACGTCGTCACGCAGCTTCCGCCCGTCAAGGCACCTGAGCTTGCGTCATGGTTCCGTGCCGCCGACGTTGTGGTGATGCCTTCCTTCAGCGAATCCTTCGGGCTTGTGGCCCTCGAGGCGCAGGCCTGCGGTACGCCGGTGGTGGCCACCCGGGTGGGCGGACTGTCCCGCGCCATTTTCCACGGCCGCACAGGCCTCCTGGTGGACGGCCACCACGCTTCCGACTGGGCCGACGCCTTGGAAGCCCTGTACGACGACCCCGCCACCCGCGAGGACCTAGGCCGGGCCGCTGCCATCCGGGCACAGAGCTCCGGCTGGCAGCGCACTGCCGCCATCACGCTGGAGAGCTACCATGCCGCCGTCGACAGCTTTGTGGGCCGCCGCCTGGCCCCGGTGGTGCCTGCTTCCTGACGTTCCTTCGTCCTTCGCCCCGCTGCTGTTAGCTTAGGGGCAGGTCTCCGGCGCGGGCCGGTGCAGGAAAGGACAAGGATGTCAGCGTTTCCTTCTGATCTTGAAATAGCACGTGCTGCCCGGATCCGGCCGATCGGGGACATTGCAGCTGCCGCAGGGGTTAACGCCGACGCCCTGGAGATGTACGGGCGGTATAAGGCGAAGATCGATCCGGGCCGCCTCGCTGCCCCCGCTCCGCACGGCAAGGTGGTGCTGGTCTCGGCCATGTCACCCACCCCGGCGGGCGAGGGCAAATCCACCACCACAGTGGGCCTGGCGGACTCCCTGGCCCGGGCCGGGCACAAGGTGATGATCGCACTGCGGGAGCCCTCGCTGGGACCGGTGCTGGGCATGAAGGGCGGCGCCACCGGAGGGGGATATTCACAGGTGCTGCCCATGGACGAGATCAACCTGCATTTCACCGGGGACTTCCACGCGATCACGTCAGCCAATAATGCGCTGATGGCCTTGGTGGACAACCACATCTACCAAGGCAACGCGCTCAACATCGATCCGCGCCGGATGACGTTCAAGCGCGTGCTCGACATGAACGACCGGTCCCTGCGCGAGGTGGTGATTGGTCTGGGCGGGCCGACCCAGGGCGTGCCGCGGCAGGACGGGTTCGACATCACCGTGGCCTCGGAGGTCATGGCGGTTTTCTGCCTGGCCACCGATCTGGCTGACCTGCGCACCCGCCTGGGGCGCATCACGTTCGGTTACACCTATGACCGGAAACCCGTGACGGTGGCCGACCTAGGCGTGGAGGGCGCCTTGACGCTGCTCCTCAAGGAGGCGGTCAAGCCCAACCTGGTGCAGACCATCGCCGGCACGCCCGCGCTGGTACATGGCGGCCCCTTCGCGAACATTGCGCATGGCTGCAACTCGCTGATCGCCACGCAGACCGCCCGGCGGTTGGCGGACATCGTGGTCACCGAGGCCGGCTTCGGGGCGGACCTGGGGGCGGAGAAGTTCATGGACATCAAGGCGCGGTACGGCGGCCTGGCACCGTCCGCCGTCGTGGTGGTGGCTACCATTCGGGCCCTGAAAATGCAGGGCGGAGTGGCCAAGGACCAGCTGACCCGGCCGGATATCCCTGCACTGGAAGCCGGCGTGGCCAACCTGCGCCGGCACATGCGCAACGTGGAGAAATTCGGGGTCACGCCGGTGGTGGCCATCAATCAGTTCTCGTCCGATTCGCCCGAGGAACTGGACTGGCTGCTGGCATGGTGCGCTGCGGAGGGCGTACGGGCAGCGGTTGCGGATGTGTGGGGCCGCGGCGGCGGTGGCGATGGCGGCGACGAACTCGCGGCATTGGTGGCGCAGGCATTGGAGGCGCCCAGCAGCTTCCGGCACCTGTACCCGCTCGAGCTGCCTGTGGAGGACAAGATCCGCACCATCGCCCAGGAAATCTACGGTGCCGACGGGGTGGACTTCTCCGTTCCGGCGCTGAAGCGGTTGGCCGATATCGAGCGGAACGGGTGGGGCTCCCTGCCGGTCTGCATGGCCAAGACGCAGTACTCGTTCACGGACGACGCCTCCCGGCTGGGTGCCCCTAAGGGTTTCACGATCCATGTCCGCGACCTGCTGCCCAAGACCGGCGCGGGCTTCATCGTCGCCCTGACGGGGGCCGTGATGACCATGCCGGGCCTCCCGGCCGCCCCGGCCGCCCTGCGGATGGACGTGGACGCAGAAGGCAACCCCGTCGGCCTCACCTAGCACCCCCGCTCACCTCTGGCCCGCCTTTCAAAAACCCCCGCTCACCTTCTGCTTCTTTTCCAGGAACGCCCGCTCACCTTTCGCAGCTCTTTTAGGAACGCCCGCTCACCTTTCGCAGCTCTTTTAGGAACGCCCGCTCACGTTCTACCCTGTGCTGGGCACCTGTGGATAACTTCAAACTGACTCCAGCTGTTTGTATGAGAATGCAGTATGCGATCCCGCCCGCCCCTACCCGAGCAATTGGCCAGCAGCCCTTTCACGCTTGAGAATTCCAGGAATGCCGGACTGCATCGCAACCGCTTGCGAGGCAGGGATATTCAGCACATCAGCCGGGGACTCTACCGTCCTGCCAACTGGGACTTCTGCCTGGAGGATGCTGCCCGCGCCCTTTCCGAAGCGACGCCCGGAGCATGGATTTCGCACGTGACCGCGGCCAGAATCCGAGGTTCTCTTCTGCCCGCATGGCTCTCAGACTCCAACGCGCTGCATCTCAGCAAGTCCACTGCCCTTCCCGGAGCGCGGAGAAAGGGAATCCATGGCCACCGGGTCATTGTGAAGCCCGGTGAGGTCGAGTTCGTCGAGGGAATTTGGCTGAGCACCAGGGCGCGAACCTGGTTGGACATGGCACGGCAGCTGCCTTTGAACGACTTGGTGGCCATGGGAGACCAACTCGTCCGGACACCCCGCCCAGAACTTGAGGGCAGGAAGGGCGCCTACTCAACCGTTGAGGATCTGCGGTGTTTGGTCGCCCGACACCCAAATCTTCAGGGCGTTGTTCGTGCCAGGCAAGCGCTGGACCTGATCCGGGTCGGATCTGATTCCGCGCCAGAAACGTTTCTTCGATTGTCCATGCTGGACGCAGGCCTTCCCGAACCCGAGTTGCAGGTTGGGCTTCGCCCAGGGGACGCGCGATCGCCGTCTGCTGACCTCGGCTTTCGACGACGGAGAGTTGCAATCCAGTACGACGGCGGCCATCACCTATTGGAGCCGCAGCGCCTGAGTGATCGGCGCAGGGACAAGGCCTTCGGAGCGGCTGGGTGGACTGTCGTCATTGTCGACAAGGCCGATCAGGAAGATGATTTTGCGGCTGCCATCAACAAGATCAAGCGGGCTTTGAGTAGTTCAACGGTCGATCCCTCAATCAGCTCGGGGTTCGCCAGCAAGTAATTCAGCAGCTCTTGCCTTTCGCGCCTCTGAACCTCATTCCGGCCCTTTTGCGCCTGCGAGAAGACCGCACGTTTAGTATCCGGAACAAGTCCAGCTAGCGTGAGGGCGTCCCGCCAAGACATACCCAACATGAGCGGGGGTTGGAGAAAACCCAGCCAAAAGTGAGCGGGCGTTCCTGAAAGACAAATCAGAGGTGAGCGGGGGTTAGTAGAAGGCGTGTCAGAAGTGAGCGGGCGTGTTAACGGAGGATGCTCCCCCACCGGGTGAACCGGTGAGGGAGCGACTGAAAGGGGTACGAAAGGGTTAGCGCTCCACGTCGCCGCGGATGAAGGCTTCGACCTTTTCGCGGGCGAGGTCGTCGTTGAACTGCTCCGGCGGGGACTTCATGAAGTAGCTCGACGCCGACAGCAGCGGCCCGCCGATGCCACGGTCCAGGCCGATCTTCGCCGCACGGATCGCATCGATGATCACACCGGCAGAGTTCGGCGAATCCCACACCTCCAGCTTGTACTCCAGCGACACGGGGGCGTCACCGAAGTTCCGGCCCTCCAGGCGGACAAAGGCCCACTTCCGGTCATCGAGCCACTGCACGTAATCGGACGGGCCGATGTGCACGTCCTTGGCGGCCAGCTCGGCCTCAACGTTGGAGGTCACGGCCTGGGTCTTGGAAATCTTCTTGGACTCCAGCCGGTCACGCTCCAGCATGTTCTTGAAGTCCATGTTCCCGCCAACGTTCAGCTGGTACGTCCGGTCCAGGGTCACACCACGGTCTTCGAACAGCTTCGCCATCACGCGGTGCGTGATGGTGGCACCGATCTGGCTCTTGATGTCATCGCCCACGATGGGCACGCCGGCGGCGGTGAACTTGTCAGCCCACTCCTTGGTCCCGGCAATGAAGACCGGCAGGGCGTTCACGAACGCCACCCCGGCGTCGATCGCTGCCTGGGCGTAGAACTCGGCAGCCTGCTGTGAACCGACGGGCAGGTAGCAGACCATCACATCCACCTGGGCGTCCTTCAGGGCCTGGACCACGTCCACGGGCTCTTCGGTGGACTGCTCGATGGTCTCCAGGTAGTACTTCCCCAGCCCGTCCAGGGTGTGGCCGCGCTGGACCGTCACGCCGGTGGGGGGAACGTCGGCGATCTTGATGGTGTTGTTCTCACTGGCAGTAATGGCATCGGCAAGGTCAACGCCGACCTTCTTGCCGTCCACGTCAAACGCGGCGACAAACTCAACATCACCCACGTGGTACTGGCCAAACTCAACATGCATCAGGCCCGGAACGGTATCCGCCGGATCGGCGTCCTTGTAGTACTGAACGCCCTGCACCAGCGAGGCAGCGCAGTTACCCACGCCAACGATTGCAACACGAATGGGATGTGAAGACACAGAACTCCTTTGGGGACAAACGTCAGCCTGCCTGGTTTGCCTCCGAGTAATGGACGACGGCGGCCGGCTGGCTTGGCGCCACGCGGCGCCTTTTCATACTACCCAAGGAGCGGGGCCGGGCGTTGTCACGCCCGGCCCCGCTCCGTAAAAGAAAAACCTGGGTCAGGCGTTCTGCTTCCAGAGGTTGATGTCCGACTCCACCGCGAATTCGTCGATGGCGGTCAGTTCCTCGTCAGAGAAGCTGAGGTTGTTGATGGCGGACAGGCTGTCCTCCAGCTGCCGGACACTTGAGGCACCGATCAACGCAGATGTCACGGGCGAACCCTTCGGCTGGTCACGCAGGATCCAGGCGATGGCCATCTGGGCCAGTGTCTGTCCGCGGCCTTCGGCGATCTTCCGCAGTCCGCGGACCCGATCCAGTTTCTCCTCCGTAATGGACTCTTCGGAGAGGAAACGGGCCTTTGCTGCGCGCGAGTCGGCGGGAATGCCGTGGAAGTAGCGGTCCGTGAGCATCCCCTGCGCCAGGGGCGAGAAGGCGATGGAGCCGGCGGCCACCTGGTCCAGCACCTCGTACAGGTTGGGTGATCCGTCTTCGGTCCAGCGGTTGAGCATGGAGTAGCTGGGCTGGTGGATCAGCAGCGGCGTGCCGAGTTCCTTGAGGATGCGGGCCGCCTCGAGGGTCTGCTCCGGGGTGTAGGAGGAGATGCCGGCGTAGAGCGCCTTGCCCGAGCGGACGGCGTAGTCCAGGGCACCCATGGTTTCCTCCATGGGCGTCTCGGGGTCGTGGCGGTGGCTATAGAAGATGTCCACGTAGTCAAGGCCCATGCGCTGCAGCGACTGGTCCAGGCTGGAGATCAGGTATTTGCGGGAGCCCCATTCACCGTAGGGGCCGGGCCACATGTAGTAGCCGGCCTTGGTGGAGATGACCAGTTCGTCCCGGTACGGCTTGAAGTCATCCTTGAGATGGCGGCCGAAGTTGGTCTCGGCCGATCCGTCCGGCGGACCGTAGTTGTTGGCGAGGTCGAAGTGGTTTACCCCGAGGTCGAAGGCGCGCCGGAGGATGTCGCGCTGGTCCTCGAAGCGCTTGTCGTCCCCGAAGTTGTGCCACAGGCCCAAGGAGATGGCCGGGAGCTTGAGGCCGCTGCGGCCCACCCGGCGGTAGGGCATGGATTCGTAGCGGTTGTCCGCTGCAATATAAGTCATACGTTCCATCCTGCCAGTTGTGACCCGCGGTACACGGGACGTTGTTAGCGCTAAGAAGAAAAGTTACGCCGGGGACGAATGCCCCCGGCGTAACTCCTGCTTCAGGACTTGAGGATCGCGGCACTCCACGGCGCCAGGGCAAGGGAGCCGCCGTCCAGCGCGTTGCCCCCATCGGTGGCCAGGAGGAGGTCGCCGGCCGCATCGTCCAGCCGGACCTTGGCGTCCGACAGGTTCACCAGCACCTCGACGGAACCGCGCCGGAAGCGCAGCCAGCCGGCGTCGTCGTCGAACGAAACCTCTGTCTCACCGAACCCAAGGCCCGCCAGGTCCGGATGCTGGCGGCGCAGCGCCGTCAGCGACCGGTACAGCTCCAGCAGCCGCGCATGGTCACCCGTGGAAGCCTCGGACCAGTTCAGCTTGGACCTGCGGAAGGTTTCCGGGTCCTGCGGGTCAGGCACGACGGCGGGATCCCACCCCATGCGCTCGAATTCCTTGATGCGCCCTTCCGCGGTGGCCTTTCCTAGCTCCGGTTCGGGGTGCGAGGTGAAGAACTGCCACGGCGTGGTGGCCCCGTATTCCTCGCCCATGAACAGCATGGGCGAGAACGGAGAGGTCAGCGTGAGCACCGCGGCTACGGCAAGCTGCCCGTAGGACAGGGACTGCGAAAGCCTGTCCCCCGTGGCCCGGTTGCCGATCTGGTCGTGGTTCTGGTTGCAGACCACCAGCGCCGCCGGGTGCACCAGCGAGGCGTTGATGGGCCGGCCGTGGTGGCGGCCGCGGAAGCTGGAGTAACTGCCATCGTGCAGGAACCCGTCCTTCAGCACCTTGGCGAGCACGGCCAGGGACTCGAAATCGGAGTAGTAACCCGTGGTTTCGCCGCTGACGCTGACGTGCACCGCGTGGTGAAAGTCGTCGCTCCACTGCCCGGCCAGTCCGTACCCGTTGACGTCGCGGGGGTAGATCAGGCGCGGGTTATTCAGGTCGGATTCCGCGATGAGGGTCTTGGGCAGTCCGGTCTCAGCCGAAATGGCGTCGCCCAGGGCCCCCAGGTCCTCCAGGATGTGCATGGCACGCTCATCGCGGAGCGCGTGCACGGCATCGAGACGGAGCCCGTCCACGTGGTACTCGCGCAGCCACAGGGCCGCGTTGTCCAGGATGTACTCCCGGACCACGTCGGAGCCAGGTCCATCCAGGTTCACCGAGTCACCCCAGGTGTTGGCGTCGCCCTGCTTCAGATACGGGCCGAACTTGGGGAGGTAGTTGCCGCTGGGCCCCAGGTGGTTGTACACCACGTCCTGGATGACGCCGAGACCTGCCCCGTGGGCGGCGTCGACGAACCGCTGGTACGCAGCAGGCCCGCCGTAGCCTTCATGCACGGTGTACCACTGGACGCCGTCGTAACCCCAGTTGTGAGTCCCGTTGAAACCGTTGACCGGCAGCAGTTCGATGAAGTCGATGCCCAGGTCCACCAGGTAGCCGAGCTTCTCCACCGCGGCATCGAGGGTTCCTTCGGACGTGAAGGTGCCCACGTGGAGTTCGTAAATGACGGCTCCCTGCAGGTCCTTGCCGCGCCAGCCGGAATCCTGCCAGGCGTAGGCGGCCGGATCGTAGGTCCGGGACTGCTCGTGGACGCCGGCGGGCAGCCGCCGGGACCGCGGATCCGGAACAGGGGTGGTGTCCCCGTCCAGCAGGTAGCCGTAGTCCACGTCCCCGTCCGCCGGGGCCTCGGGCGCCGTCCACCATCCTTCGGAGCCGGGCGCCGTTTCCTTCTGCTGCATGGGGTACTGCCGGCCGTCAGCCACCAGTACCACCGACGAAACGTCCGGCGCCCACACATCGAAGCGTTCGGGTCCAACGTTGACCAGGGTCATGCTTTTTCTCCATCCACAGGTGCCAGCAGGGCCACGGGATAGGTACCCAGGACCTCCGCGACCGAAACCTGGCCGGGTCCGTAGCTGGCTCCCGTGAGTTCGTCGCGCATGGCAGTGGAAAGGTCGACGGCGGTGTCCCGCCACCCGCCGCTGGCTTCCAGTCCGGCGGGGAGCCGAGTGGCCAGCGTGAGGGCACCGGAGGAGGCGTCGGTCCCGCGGCTGAACGCGAGCAGGTGCCCGGCCGCTGCGCCGGTGGCGCCCACCGGCACATATCCCTGGAACAGCTCAGGACGGTCCCGGCGCAGGCGCAGTGCCCGTGAGGTGACCAGAAGCTTGCTGGCCTCGGTGCCTGCGTCCGGCAACTCGCCGGCGTCGAGCTTTGCCAGCTCCTCCTGCCGGGCACCAAAGTCCACGGGCCGGCGGTTGTCCGGGTCCGTAAGCGAACGTTCCCAGAACTCGCTGCCCTGGTAGACGTCGGGCACGCCGGGCATGGTCAGCTGGACCAGCTTGGCGGAGACCGAGTTGGCCGCGGAGAAGGCGTCGATCCGGGCCACGAAGTCCGTGACCACCTTGGCGACCTTGGCGTCGTCGAAGACTGCATCGACGGCGGCCTTCACCTTGGATTCAAACTCCTCGTTGGGGTCGGTCCACTTGGTGGAGTTGCCGGCTTCCCGCGCGGCCTTTTCCGCGTAGCCCTGCAGCCGTTCCCGGCTTGCCGGCCACGCGCCGACGATCGCCTGCCACAGCAGGTTCTCGTACGGTCCGTCCGGGATCGGCGCCAGCTTACGAAGCTCCGCCAGCGTTTCGGCCCACTCCTCCGGCAGCTCGGCGATAACCGAGATCCGGGCCCTGGCGTCCTCGCTGCGTTTGGTGTCGTGCGTGGACAGCGTGGTCATGGACAGCGGCAGCTCCTGCTGGCGGCGCTGCATCCGCTGGTGGAATTCCTCCGGAGACACGGCGAACTCGGTGGGTTCAGCACCCACTTCGGTCAGCGTGCCCAGCCGGGTGTAGCGGTAGAACGCGGTGTCCTCCACGCCCTTGGCCATGACCATGCCGGAGGTCTGCTGGAACCGGATGGCGATGGCGTTGGCGGGATCCAGCAGCAGCGGGAGAAGGGTCCCCACTGCCACTTCCAGGTCCGGCCGGTGCGCGGCGGCTGATTCGCACGCCTCCTTGAGGACGTCGGCGCCCACGGGCAGGTAGGACCGGTACACCGGGAAGGACGCAATAATCTCCGCGATGGCATCCGCTGCCTGGTCCACGCTGAGCCCGTGGGATTCGGGAACCAGCCGCGCCAGCCGCAGCACCTCGGAGCGCAGGATGCCGTCGGCGATCATGCGCTTGGTGCCGCGGATCATCTCGGCGTAGTCGGCTGGCTCGGAGGTACCCCGAAGGGAAGCGTCCAGCGCATCCAGCTCCGGCTGCCCGGCCGGGTCAACGAAGACCCGGTCCACGTCAGCCAGCGCGTCGTATCCGGTGGTCCCTTCGCAGGCAAAGTCCTGCGGCAGCTCCTCGCCCGGCTCCAGGATCTTTTCCACGAGGACGTACGCGCCCCCGCTGAGGTCCTTGAGCCAGCGGAGGTAGCCGGCGGGATCGGCAAGGCCGTCCGGGTGGTCCACACGGAGCCCGTCCACCAGGCCCTCGGTGAACCAGCGGCCCACCTCGGCATGCGCCTTTTCGAAGACGGAGGGAACCTCCACCCGGATGCCGGCCAGCGTGGTGACCGCGAAGAAGCGGCGGTAGTTCAGCTCGGCGTCGGCGCGGCGCCAGTCCATCAGCTGGTAGTGCTGGCGGCTGTGCACGTCCTGCGGCGAGTCACCTTCGCTGTACGTGCCCTCGGCCAGCGGGAACCGGTGGTCGTAGTAGCGGAGCTCGCCGTCCTTGACCTCCAGCTTGTCCAGGTCATCGTCCGAGCCCAGCATCGGGAGCCGGACCTTTCCGCCGCCCAGGTCCCAGTCGACGTCGAACGCTTCGGCGTAGGGCGACTCGCGGCCCTCCTTGAGCAGGGACCACCACCAGGGGTTCTGCACGGGAGTGGCCACGCCCACGTGGTTGGGAACGATGTCCACCAGGACGCCCATGCCGTGTTCGCGGGCGGCCTTGGACAGGGCCAGCAGGCCTTCCGGGCCGCCGCGGTCCGGGTCCACGGCGGAAGGATCGGTCACGTCGTAGCCGTGGTCCGAGCCCATTTCCGCGGTGAGGATGGGCGACAGGTACACCCAGTCGACGCCGAGGTCCTTCAGGTATGGGACCTTGTCGGCGGCGTCGAACAGGGTGAAGCTGCTGCGAATCTGGAAGCGGTAAGTGGAGACCGGGGTCCTCATGCCTTGGCTTCCTCGTCGGCGCCCGTTGCCCTTGCCTCGCTTGCTTCCGCGGCCTTGGTCTGGGCTTCCACCATTTCCTCCTGTGCTTCCTCCTGCTCGGCCATCGAGGCAAGCGAGGCGGCTGCGGAGTAGTCGACCTCTTCCTCCGGGCCCGAGTAGGCGCGCAGCACCACCATCGACTTGGCCTGCAGCTTCAGCGTGGCGCCGGCCTTGAGGGGTTCATAGTCGTCGGCCTGGGCAGCGGTATCGAACTGCACCTCCCAGTACTGCGAGTACTCCTCAGCGGGAAGGCAAAAGTCCACTTCGTCATCGTGGGCGTTGAAGGCCATGATGAAGCTGTCATCGGTGATCCTGCGGCCGCGCGAATCCTTTTCCTGGATGCCGTCGCCGTTATAGAACACGCCAATGGTCCGGCCGAAGCCACTCCCCCAGTCCTCGGGCAGCATTTCGGTACCGTCGGTCTTCAGCCAGACGATGTCCGGCAGCTTTTCGCCCTCGCCACGACGGACCGGGCGGCCGTCGAAGAAGCGGCTGCGGCGGAAGGTGGGGTGGTCGTGGCGGAGCTTGTTGACGAAGGCGGTGAACTCCACCAGGGGCTGATCCATGGCTTCCCAGTGGATCCAGCTGAGCTCGGAATCCTGGCAGTAGGTGTTGTTGTTACCCTGCTGCGTGCGGCCCAGTTCATCGCCATGCAGCAGCATGGGGACGCCCTGGGAGAGCAGCAACGTGCCAATGAAGTTCCGCTGCTGACGGGCGCGCAGGGACAGAACGGTTTCATCATCCGTGTCGCCTTCCACGCCGCAGTTCCAGGAGCGGTTGTGCGATTCGCCGTCGTTGTTGCCTTCGCCGTTGGCCTCGTTGTGCTTCTCGTTGTAGGACACCAGGTCCCGCATGGTGAAGCCGTCGTGCGCGGTGACGAAGTTGATCGACGCCACGGGGCGGCGGGCCGAGCTTTCGTACAGATCGGCGGAGCCGGTCAGGCGGGATGCGAACTCGCCCAAGGTAGAAGGCTCGCCGCGCCAGAAGTCGCGGACGGTGTCGCGGAACTTGCCGTTCCATTCCGTCCACTGCGGCGGGAAGTTGCCTACCTGGTAGCCGCCGGGACCGACGTCCCACGGCTCGGCGATCAGCTTGACCTGGGAAACTACCGGGTCCTGCTGGATGAGTTCGAAGAAGGTGGAGAGCTTGTCCACATCGTAGAACTCACGGGCCAGGGTGGAGGCGAGGTCGAAGCGGAAGCCGTCCACGTGCATTTCGGTGACCCAGTAGCGCAGGGAATCCATGAGCAGCTGCAGGGAGTGCGGGTGGCGGACGTTCAGCGAGTTGCCGGTGCCGGTGTAGTCCATGTAGTGCTTGCAGTCGTTGTCCACCAGGCGGTAGTAGGCCTGGTTGTCGATGCCCTTGAAGGACAGCGTGGGGCCCAAGTGATTGCCCTCGGCTGTGTGGTTGTAGACAACGTCGAGGATCACTTCGATGCCGGCACGGTGCAGGTCGCGGACCATGGCTTTGAATTCCTGGACCTGGTGTCCCACGTCGCCCGTTGCGCTGTAGGTGTTCTGCGGCGCGAAGAAGCCGATGGTGTTGTAGCCCCAGTAGTTGTTGAGGCCCTTCTCCACCAGGGTGCCGTCGTTGACGAACTGGTGGACAGGCATGAGCTCGATGGCGGTGACGCCGAGCTTCTTCATATGCTCGATCACGGCGGGGTGCGCAACACCTGCGTAAGTTCCGCGCTGCTCTTCGGGGATCTCCGGGTGCAGTTCGGTGAGGCCCTTGACGTGTGCTTCGTAGATGACCGACTGGTGGTACGGAATCTTCAGCTGGCGGTCGCCGTCCCACTCGAAGAACGGGTTGATGACAACGCCGTGCATTGTGTGGGGCGCGGAATCGGCGTCGTTGCGGGAGTCGGGGTCGCCGAACTCGTAGGAGAAGAGCGCGGGATCCCAGTCGATCTGCCCCTGGATGGCCTTGGCATAGGGGTCCATCAGCAGCTTGTTGGGGTTGAAGCGGTTGCCGCTTTCGGGATCGTACGGCCCGTGCACGCGGTAGCCGTACTTCTGGCCGGGCTGGATGTGGGGCAGGTAGCAGTGCCACACGTAGCCGTCCACTTCGGTCAGCTCAATCCGGGTTTCAGTCAGGTCATCGGCCAGGAGGCAGAGTTCGACCCGCTCGGCCCGTTCGCTGAACAAGGCAAAGTTAGTGCCGGTGCCGTCAAAGGTAGCTCCCAGCGGGTAGGCATTTCCAGGCCAGACTTCCATCGTGCTCCTCATTTATTGGTCAGCAGCAGAGGACATCAGGGCGCCCCTACTGCTGGTGCGAACTAATGCCTACCGTAGTGGTTGGCTGTGACTATTACGTTTCCAAGCTTCATGTTTACTAAGCATGCTGACTTTACCCCAAATTTCGGGTAGGGCATCCGCAACGCGGCCTGCGGTGATCGGCCCGCCAGACACAGCCTCCGACGCCGCCCTCCCCGCCTGGCCGTGCAGGGCAGCGCCAAGTGCGGCGATGGCGGCCCACCGCCCGTCCGGTTCCACGCCCAGCTTCCGGAAGCGGCCGACGTCGGACCCCGCCTGGGCCAGCAGCGCACCAATGACGCCGGCCAGCACGTCCCCGCTGCCGGCAGTGGCGAGCCACGGCGTCCCGTCCGCCTGGCTGTAAGTAGCGCCCCAAGGGGCGGCGACGAGAGTCGTGGCGCCCTTGAGCAGGACGGTGGCGCCAGTGCGGTCAGCCGCATGGCGCACCGCAGCGAGCGTCCCTGCTTCCACCGCTTCCCGGTCCTCCCCGCGGCCCAGTCGCTGGAACAGCGACGCGAGCTCACCGGCGTGCGGCGTCAGCACCACGTGCGGGGCCAGGATTGCGGGCAGTGCAGGCAGCGCGCCGGCGTCGGCCACGACCGGAAGGTCCGACGCAATGGCGTCCCGGGCACGGGTCAGCTGTTCATGGTCATGCGGCCCCATGCCGGAGCCCACCAACCAGGCCTGGACCCGGTTTTCGGCAACGGTCCCGGTGCTGCAGACAACCTCGGGGCAGGATTGGCGGACCAGGTGGGCCACCGACGGCGGGCCCAGGTACCGGACCATGCCCACCCCTGCCGCCAGGGCACCGCGGCAGGCAAGCACTGCGGCGCCCGGGTAGTCCTCGGACCCGGCCACCACACCCAGCACGCCGCGGGAGTACTTCTGGGCGCGCCGGGCCGGGTGCGGCAGGAGGCGTGCCAGGTCGGGGCCCTCGAGGCGGCGCAGGGCAGGACGGGGCAGGTGCTCCTCGATCCCAATCGGTACCACCCGGACGCGGCCGGCATAGTCTGCGCCGGGATCGGCCAGCAACCCTGACTTTGCCCCGCCGAACGTCACGGTCAGATCAGCCGGCAGGACCGGGCCTGCAGCCTCGCCGGTATCGGCGTCCACTCCGCTGGGAAGGTCGCAGGCCACCACAAGGCCGTGGCGGTCTGCGTCCGTGATGGCCACTACCAGGTCCGCGGCACTCCCCCGCAGCCCGCCCTGGGCGCCGGTCCCCAGGACGGCATCAATCACGACGTCGGCCGCCGCGGCTTCGTCGGCCAGTCCCGGCAGTGCCGCTTCGGTGAGCCGGTGCACCCTGCCGCCGGCACGCTCAAACGCCCCGAGGCCGGCCGGGTGGGCGGCATCCCCGGTGAGTACCGCCGTCGTCCGCATCCCACGGGCCGCGAGGAAAGCGGCGGCGTACAGGCCGTCCCCGCCGTTGTTGCCTTTGCCCGCCAGCACCACAACGCGGGCACCGTTCAGGCGGGTGCCGCGGTCCCTGAGTTCATGGACGACGGCGTTGGCCAGCCCGTGCGCGGCGCGCTGCATGAGCATGTCCCCCAGTCCGGCGGCCAGGAGGGGTTCCTCCGCTTCGCGGACCTGCGTTCCGGTATAGGCGCTGATCATGGCGTCCGCCCGGCTCAGCCCTCGGCCAGGACCGTGGCCGTGGCGATTCCGCCGTCGTGGCTAATGGACAGGTGCCAGCGCTTCACGCCCTTGGCCTCGGCTACCGCCAGGACCGTCCCTTTCACCTGGACGGTAGGGCCGTTCTGGTCGAGGCCGATCCAGCAGTCCTGCCAGTTCATGCCGGCAGGGGCGCCCAGCACCTTTGCTACCGCTTCCTTCGCGGCGAACCGGGCAGCCAGGGACCGGGTGTTCAGCTCCCGTTCCGCAGGTACGAACAGGCGGTCCTTCAAACCCGGCGTCCGTTCCAGCTGGCGGCCGAACCGCTCGATGTCTACTACGTCTACCCCAATGCCAACGATCATGCGGTTCATTCTACGGTCGCACCCCTCCGCGGGGAGCCGGTCCACGCCGCTGGCCCCGGCTGTCCGCCATCAGCGGAAAACGTGACTTTCGGGCTGGCCGCGCGGAGCGCACCCTGACATCCCGGGGCCTTCAGTGGCCGGAGCGGGCCAGAAGTTACGCACACCCGCCCGGCCCCAGATATTAAGTTTCTCCAGTCGCTGGAGATAATGGCCTATGGACAACTCGAGAGGCTCCCAGCCGCCACGGAGGAGAAGACCTTGGCGAAGGATTTTCAAAGGAGTCCTGATCGCACTCGCCGTCATCGCTGCTCCGCTTCTTCTGTTTCAGGCGTCGTACGTATTGGGAACGGCCCGGATGGTGTCCCTCGCCGACAGGCTTCACCCGTTGGCCGAGTGGGAACCGGATGGTGATAACGTCAGCGGCGGCGTCTTCTGCGTCCCTGTCGCTGTGCCTTGCGACAGCATGTGGCGCCAGTACAGGACGCAGCAGCCGCCCGCGCCCGCCGATATCCGCCAACTAACCGTGGCGGCGGGGCTGGACGGGAAAGTGAACGGGGACTGTGAAACGTCTCCCCTTCCTGCGAATGTCACCGGAATGTACACAGCATGCAGCGCAGCCGGAGTGTTGGACGGCTACGACGTTGAGGTTCGGGTGCTGAAGTTGGCAGAGAACGACCCGGAACGGATCATCCAGTTCCGGCTAAGCAGCATCAAAAACCGCTAGGCAAAACAGAAACCCCGGGCCGCGGGGCCCGGGGTTCAGCTGTCCTGCGTTATTCCGCTTATTCGACGGTGACGCTCTTGGCGAGGTTGCGCGGCTGGTCCACGTCGTAGCCCTTGGCTGCGGCGAGTTCCGCGGCGAAGATCTGCAGCGGGACGGTGGTCAGCAGGGGCATGAGCAGGGTGGGGGTTTCGGGGACATAGAAGACGTGCTCGGCGTAGGCCTTCACGGCCTGGTCGCCTTCCTCCGCGATGACCAGCGTCCGGGCGCCGCGGGCGCGGACTTCCTGGATGTTGGAGATCACCTTGGCGTGCAGTGATTCGCGCCCGCGCGGGGACGGGACCACCACGAACACCGGCTGGCCTTCATCGATCAGGGCGATGGGGCCGTGCTTAAGCTCACCGGCGGCAAAGCCCTCGGCGTGGATGTACGCGATCTCCTTGAGCTTCAGCGCACCTTCCAGGGCCACGGGGTAGCCCACGTGCCGGCCCAGGAACAGCACGGACTTCTCGTTCGCCATGGACCGGGCCAGTTCGCGCAGGGGTCCGGCGTTGTCCAGGATGGTTTGGATCTTGGCGGGGATCTTGTTCAGGTCCGCCAGGACGTCCTTGATCTGGCCCGAGAAGATGTTCCCGCGCAGCTGTGCCAGGTACAGGCCCAGCAGGTACGCGGCGGTGATCTGGGCCAGGAACGCCTTGGTGGAGGCCACCGCGATTTCCGGGCCGGCGTGCGTATACAGCACGGCGTCGGACTCGCGCGGGATGGTGGAGCCGTTGGTGTTGCAGATCGAGATGGTCTTGGCGCCCTGCTCGCGGGCGTACCGGACGGCCATCAGGGTGTCCATCGTTTCACCGGACTGGGAGATGGAGACCACCAGGGTGTTCTCGTCCAGGATCGGGTCCCGGTAGCGGAACTCGTGCGCCAGCTCCACCTCGGTGGGGATCCGGCACCAGTTCTCGATGGCGTACTTCGCCACCGTGCCCGCATAGGCGGCGGTGCCGCAGGCCAGCACGATGATCTTGTTGACCTGCTTCAGCAGTTCAGGATCGATCCGCAGCTCATCCAGGGTCAGCTTGCCCTCCAGGTCCGACCGGCCCAGCAGGGTCTGCGCCACGGCATCGGGCTGGTCGTGGATTTCCTTCTCCATGAACGAGGAGAAACCACCCTTCTCCGCCGAGGCCGGGTCCCAGTCCACGTGGTATTCCTTGCCCTGGGCCGGGTTGCCGAAGAAATCGGTGATCACCACACTGTCGGCGGTGATGGTCACGATCTGGTCCTGGCCGAGCTCCACCGCGCGGCGGGTGTAGTCGATGAACCCGGACACGTCCGAGCCCAGGAAGTTCTCCCCTTCACCCAGGCCCACCACCAGCGGCGAGTTGCGGCGGGCGGCCACCACGACGTCGGGCTGGTCGGCATGCACGGCCAAAAGCGTGAAGGCGCCCTCGAGGCGCGGGCAGGCCAGCTCCATCGCCCGGGTCAGGCCACCATTTGCCGGGTCCCCGCCCAACTGGTTGCGCAGGATGTCCGCCAGCAGCGCGGCAGCGACCTCGGTGTCCGTCTCGGACAGGAACTCCACACCCTTCTCCAGCAGTTCCAGCTTGAGCTCGGCGAAGTTTTCGATGATGCCGTTGTGGATCACGGCGAGCTTGCCGCCGTCAGCCAGGTGCGGGTGCGCGTTACGGTCCGTCGGGCCGCCGTGCGTCGCCCATCGGGTGTGCCCGATCCCGGTCAGGGTCTCCGGCAGCGGCCGGGCCTCCAGCTCACCAAGCAGGTTGCTCAGCTTCCCGGACTTCTTACGGGACTCGATGTTCCCCTGGGACACCACAGCAACACCGGCAGAGTCATAACCGCGGTACTCCAGGCGGCGCAGTCCCTCAAGGACAACGTCCAACGCACTGTGACCATTAATTGCACCGTCAACCGGACGGCCTACATACCCCACGATTCCACACATAGGCTCAAGACTATCGGCAGCGTGCCTGTTGCTCTAAACCGGCAGGCGCCGATAATAAGCGTCCGTGACGTACGCCGCGCTGAGCAGGGGCGTCATTTCGCGATGGGCCGGGCGCGGGGCAGAATCTTTAGGTGACTTCGCAACGCAACGACGCGAACGGGGAGGGTGCCTCGCCGTTCGTGGAGCTGGACCGGCAAACCTGGTCCCGCCTCGCCGCCCAAATGGAGCAGCCCCTTAATGAAGAGGACGTGCTGCGCCTTCGCGGGCTCGGCGATCCCCTGGACATCAACGAAGTCAGGGACGTCTACCTGCCGTTGTCCCGGCTCCTGCACCTGTATGTGGAGGCGGCAGGGCAGCTGCACGCAGCCACCACCACGTTCCTGGGTGAACAGACCCAGCGCACCCCGTTCGTCATCGGCGTGGCCGGTTCCGTGGCTGTCGGCAAGTCCACCATTGCCCGCGTGCTGCGGGAGATGCTGCGCCGCTGGCCGGGCACCCCGAACGTGGAGCTGATCACCACCGACGGCTTCCTCTACCCCCTGGCCGAGCTCAAGCGTCGGCAGCTGCTGGACCGAAAGGGCTTCCCGGAGTCGTACGACCGCCGCGCGCTGCTGCGGTTCGTGAGCGAGATCAAGGGCGGCGCCGAGGAAGTGCGCGCACCCTGGTACTCCCACGTCACGTACGACATCGTGCCCGGCAAGGAAGTGGTGGTTCGCCGCCCGGACGTCCTCATCGTGGAGGGCCTCAACGTGCTGGCCCCGGCCCGGCCCCGGCACGACGGCCGCCAGGGCCTGGCCCTGAGCGACTTCTTTGACTTCTCCATCTACGTGGACGCGAAGACCTCCTACATCGAGGAGTGGTACGTGGACCGGTTCCGGAAGCTGCGCAGCACGGCGTTCGCGCAGCCGGAGTCCTACTTCCACCGCTATGCCACCCTGTCCGACGAGGAAGCCGAGAGCACCGCGCGCGACATCTGGAAGCGGATCAACGAGCCCAACCTGGAGGAGAACGTGCTTCCCACACGGGGCCGCGCGCAGCTGGTACTGACCAAAGAGGCGGACCACTCCATCCGGCGCATGCTGCTCCGGAAGGTGTAGCACAGGTGTGCTACCAATGCGGCTCCCCCAGTCGGCGCAGCTTCTCCCGCTTCCTCGCAGCGGGGGCCGGGCTGACTGTCCTGGCAGCGTGCACACCGGAGGCACCCAAGGCGGTGGCGCCGTCGTCGTCCACTGCTTCCTCCGCCGCGCCCTCACCTTCAGCCGTCACAGCGTCGGCGGGCCCGACGCCGGACGCCGCCACGGTGGGCCAGTCACCCGAGGTGCCGTCCCCCACACCGTCGCCGTCGCCGTCGCCGTCGCCGTCGCCGTCGGCCACCTTGGCGCGGCAGTTTTCGCTGGATGACCCGGCCAGCCCGTGGGTAATCGTGAACAAGCACCGGCCGTTGAAGCCGGCGGACTATGTGCCGGCTGACCTGGTCCGGCCCGCCGTCGCGATTTCCGCCGTGGGTGAAGCCGCCCTGCTGAACAACACGACGGCGGCGGCTGCCGAGGCGATGTTCGCAGCGGCCGCGCGGGACGGCGTGGCGATGGTCCTGGCCAGCGGCTACCGCTCGTACAACACGCAGGTGACCACCTACAACGGGTACGTGGCGGCACGGGGCCAGGCCGACGCGGACACCGCCAGCGCGCGGCCCGGCCACTCTGAGCACCAGACAGGGTGGGCGTTCGACATCGGCGACGGTGGCGGCTCGTGCAGCTTCGAGCCGTGCTTCGCTGACCAGCCTGCGGCTTCCTGGGCGAAGGCGAACGGGCACCGGTTCGGGTTCGTGGTGCGGTACCCGTGGATGCTGCACCCCATCACCGGGTATTACTACGAGCCGTGGCACCTGCGGTACGTGGGAGTGGAGGCGGCCACGGACATGCTGAACCGCGGCGTCGGCACGCTCGAGGAATACTTCGGCCTCGAAGCGGCGGCCGGGTATCTGTAAGGGCGTGCGTTAGGTTGGATTCCATGCTTAATGGATTCAAAAACTTCATCATGAAGGGCAATGTGGTTGACCTTGCGGTCGCCGTGGTCATGGGTACTGCGTTCGGTGCGGTGGTGACGGCGCTGGTGAACAAGGTGCTGATGCCCTTCGTCTCCGGCCTGGTAGGGGCGCCCAATTTCGACAGCTTCGCGAGGGTGGAGCTGAACGGCAACGCCATTGAGTTCGGGGTGCTGCTGACTGCGGTGGTGAACTTCCTGCTGATTGCTGCAGCCATCTACTTTGTGGTGGTGATGCCGATGAACATCATGATCGAGCGCCGGAACCGCCGGCTGGGGATCAATAAGGACGTGAAGAAGGACGCCGCCGAGGATCCGCAGGTGGCGCTGCTGACCGAGATCCGGGATGCGCTGAAAGAACGTTCCCTGTAAGTCTTGTTGCAGCAAAGTGGCCCGTCTCCCTATGGGAGGCGGGCCACTCTTCTAGGTGTGCCTAGTTCGAGGCGAGCTCCAGCGCGAGTTCGCTCCGGACCACCTGGGCCAGGTGTTCGGCGATGGACTGGGCGGTCTCTTCGTCTGCGGCTTCCACCATCACGCGGACCACGGGCTCGGTCCCGGACGGGCGGAGCAGGACGCGGCCGGTTTCGCCGAGCGCAGCTTCCGCCGCCGCAACAGCCTGGGCCAGGACGTCGTTGCTGCGCACGCCGCTGCGGTCCACGCCCTTGACGTTGATGAGAACCTGCGGGAGCTTGGTCATCACGGTGGCCAGCTCCTTGAGCGGCTTTCCGGTGAGGGCCACCTGCGCGGCGAGCTGCAGGCCGGTAAGGAGGCCGTCGCCGGTGGTTGCGTGGTCGGAGAAGATGACGTGGCCGGACTGTTCGCCGCCCAGGTTGTAGCCGCCGTCGCGCATGCCTTCAAGGACGTAGCGGTCCCCCACCGCGGTTTCCACGATGGTGATGCCCGCCTCGCGGAGGGCGATCTTGAGGCCCAGGTTGCTCATGACGGTAACCACCAGGACGTCGTCCCTGAGCTTGCCGGACTTCTTGAGCGCTACCGCGAGGATCGCCATGATCTGGTCGCCGTCCACCTCGTTGCCTTCGTGGTCCACGGCAAGGCAGCGGTCCGCGTCGCCGTCATGGGCGATGCCCAGGTTGGCGCCGTACTTGACCACGGCTTCCTTGAGCGGGCCGAGGTGGGTGGAGCCGACACCGTCATTGATGTTCAGGCCGTCCGGATCTGCGCCGATGACGATGACATCCGCGCCGGCGTCCTTGAAAAGCTGGGGCGAGCAGCCGCTGGCGGCGCCGTTCGCGCAGTCCAGCACCACCGTAAGGCCATCGAGGCGGTGCGGGAGCGTGCGGAGCAGGTGGACGATGTAGCGGTCCTCGGCGTCGGAGAAGCGCTGGATGCGGCCCACGTCGGCGCCGGTGGGGCGGACGGCTTCCTTGCTCATCTGGGCTTCGATGGCGTCCTCCACCTCGTCCGGCAGCTTCTGGCCGCCGCGGGCGAAGAACTTGATGCCGTTGTCCGGTGCCGGGTTGTGGGAGGCGGAGATCATGACACCGAAGTCGGCATCCAGGTCTGCGACCAGGTAGGCAGCGGCGGGGGTGGGCAGGACACCCGCATCGTAGACGTCGATGCCTGAGCTGGAGAGGCCGGCTTCCACGGCGGCGGCGATGAATTCGCCGCTGGCTCGCGGGTCACGGGCCAGCACGGCGCGGGGCCTCGCACCGTTGGCAGCGCGGTCATGGCCGAGCACGACGGCGGCCGCCTGGGCCAACTGCAGGGCCAGTTCTGCTGTCAGCAGGCCGTTGGCCAGCCCCCGGACACCATCTGTTCCAAATAATCTAGACACCGGTCAAGTGTAGAGGATGGGGCTGCTGCAGTTTGAAACAGCTGGCCAGCGGCTTTAAGCGTGCTTCGTGTGTTCAGGGAGCGGAAATTTGAAACCTCTTCCAAGTCGCGCCTACTCGTTTTGATGTCAGGTGCCATCCTTTGCACAGGGAGCAGGGATAGACGTTGGCCTCTCGCCTCCGGTAGCCGCTCGAGCGTCGTATGGCTATGAGTGGCAGAACAGCGGCGTTCCGGCTCGCGTAGGTGACCTTAGTGCAAGAGGGCATAATGCGAAATCCAATTATGGGAAGTCGCATGGCTCATATCCACACTTGATCAGCCGCTTAGTACAGCAGATCCGCATCCACTCGAAGTGGCTTGTCACTGACAAGTTAGTCCACCCGAACCGCTGCTCGCAATCATCTCTGCCGCTGCTGGGGTTGCTATAGGTGTTAACGCCAGAAGCCCGCCCCGCCAAACGGCAGGACGGGCTTCTGTGCAAGCGGATTTAGCGCTTGGAGTACTGCTGGGCCTTACGGGCCTTCTTGAGACCGGCCTTCTTACGCTCGATGACACGGGCGTCGCGGGACAGGTAACCGGCCTTCTTCAGGGTGGGGCGGTTGTTCTCGACGTCGATCTCGTTCAGTGAACGGGCGATGCCGAGGCGCAGTGCGCCGGCCTGGCCGGAGATGCCGCCACCGTGGATGCGGGCGATGACGTCGTAGGCGCCTTCGAGATCAAGGATCTTGAAGGGCTCGTTGACGTCCTGCTGGTGCAGCTTGTTCGGGAAGTAGTTCGCCAGCTCGCGGCCGTTGATGGTCCACTTGCCGGTGCCGGGCACAACGCGAACGCGTGCAACGGCTTCCTTACGGCGGCCAACAGCTGCGCCGGCAACGGTCAGTGCCGGGCGCTCCTTCTTGGGAGCAGCTTCTGAAGCTGAGCTCTCAGAGGTGTAGCTGGTCAGGTTTTCCTCGGCCTCGACGACCTCGGTGGTCTCTTCGTTCTGAGCCACGATTCTCCTTGTATAGATAAGTTGTTTGGTGGCCAGGACTACTGGGCGACCTGGGTGATTTCGAAAGTCTTGGGCTGCTGGGCGGCGTGCGGGTGCTCAGCACCGCGGTACACCTTCAGCTTGCCGAGCTGCTGGGCAGCAAGGGAGTTCTTGGGGAGCATGCCCTTGATGGCCTTCTCAACGGCGCGGACCGGGTTGGTTTCCAGCAGTTCCGCGTAGTTGACGGAGGTCAGGCCGCCCGGGTAACCGGAGTGGCGGTATGCCCGCTTCTGCTCCAGCTTGGCACCGGTCAGGGCTACCTTTTCAGCGTTGATGATGATGACAAAGTCGCCCATGTCCATGTGGGATGCGAAAGTGGCCTTGTGCTTGCCGCGCAGCAGGATTGCGGTCTGGCTTGCAAGACGACCAAGGACAACGTCGGTGGCGTCAATGACGTGCCACTGGCGGTTGATATCGCCGGGCTTCGGGGTGTACGTACGCACGGTGTTTGCCTCGTTCTTGTTCTGGCGTTCTTGTTTAGGTGTCGCTAGCTCGCGCACCTACTGTCTGCGCGCTACCGGAACAGAGGTGAGGGCTCTATGTAACCAGTCATCCTGAAGTTCCGAATGTGCACGTTGAGTAGTTATCCTGCAACCGGATTCTCAAGCGGGCACGCACCATCGGAATAGGACACGCACAACGACTACCAAGATTAGCGCGTCAGGTGCTTCAGGGTCAAAATGAGGTAGCCGGAGGCCGCTGGGGCCTACGTCGGATCAACAACGTAGGGGTAACAGTGTTGTCAGCGGAGAACTTGAGCCCCACCACCGCGCTCCTAGTTCTTGGCGCCGCACTCCTGGGAGCCACCCTCTCCCCCATCGCGGAGTTCCTGATCGCCAAGGTGATTCCGAGGCTCGGTAACGCACCACGCTTCCAGACAAGAATTACGACGGCGGCACTCACCGGCGTCGCGTGCGCCGCCTTTGCCCTTCATTTTGGCATTTCTTTCGGCCTACCGGCCTTCCTATTCCTAGCGGTATTAGGCGTGCAGCTGGCACGGATAGATGTAGCACTCCATCTGCTGCCCAATCCCCTCGTACTGACACTTTTAGCCGGCGGTCTTTTACTTCTTTTATTGCCAGGAGTATTTGGTAAGCAATCTGAGGATGTGCTTCGCGCAGCCCTGGGAGCCGTCATCTTGTTTGCCGGCTACCTGATGTTGGGACTTATTTCGCCCGGCGGCATCGGAATGGGCGACGTGAAGCTTGCCGCGCCTGTCGGTCTTTACCTGGGGTACCTAGGTTGGAGCCAACTCCTCTACGGCGGCCTCTTAGGGTTCATCCTGAACGGCGTGGCCACGGTGCTTGTGCTCAGCAGAAAAGGCCGCAATAAAGCCACCGAAGTGGCCCACGGCCCCTCCATGCTCGGTGCCCTTGCTGCCGTCACGTTCTTCATTGCCTAGTCCGCATCGCCGTACTTCATTCCGGCGCCGCCGCCGTTTCCGGCAGCAACCCAAGTAGTCCTCCGCGTACCTGCAAACGCCGGCTGAGTACTGGTCCGTCTTTCCGAGTACGTATTTTTTGCGTCAAAGTAAAAAGTCGAGTACTACTACGCATTGTCGCCCCATAGCCCCCGATGACAATCTCTTCTTAGCGAAGTCCAGCCGCTAAAGAGTTATGGGGGCAGCTGGAAATTCGTTGAAATCAAATAAATCCAATTTCACCGAATTAAGGAAATTAAAATGACTTCTCTCATGGTCTCAATGACTGCTTTCATCGCCGGCATCGCCGATCGTTTCAAGACCGAAGAAAAGGGTGCAACTGCTGTTGAGTACGGCCTGATGGTTGCCCTGATCGTTATCGCGGCCATCCTCGGTATCACGGCCGTCGGAGGCCAGCTGCAGGCCCTCTTTGCCGACATCGCCACCCGGCTCTAACAAGCAGGAATATATCGCCAAACCGATGGCGGCTCCCAGGCCATCTGGGAGCCGCCATTGCTTTCCCAGGACGTAAGGATCGAAGCATGCGCAAGAGGAACGAAGAGGGTGCCGCGGCCGTCGAGTTCGCACTCATACTTCCGGTGCTGTTACTCATCTTGATCGGCATCATCGAGTTCTCCTTGGCTTTCAACGCGCAGCTGTCGCTGAACCAAGCAGCTCGTGAAGGAGCTCGGTACATGGCTATCCACAACAACGCAGGTGACGCGGCTACTGCCGCCGGTAATGCTGCCGGTCGATTGGCGCCAGCTTCAGTCAGCACCACCTTCTCCTTCACAGGCGGCGGGACGACATGTGCGGCCGGCAAACAGGTCACAGCAACAACCAGTTACACGCTGACCACCGTAACGGGCTTTCTGGACGCCTTCACGGGAAACATCGCCATGACGGGCAAAGGAACGATGTCATGCGGAGGCTGAACAAGAACACCGACCATGAGCGCGGAGCCACCGCCGTAATGGTGGCGGTCATGATGGTGGTGCTTCTCAGCTTTGGAGCCGTCGCCGTCGATGTGGGCGGGATGTATGCAGAAAAGGCCGTTACACAGAACGGGGCAGATGCGGCAGCCCTGGCGGTTGCACAAAAATGCTCCAAAAACGAAGCCGATCCCGCGTGCGTGACTGGCTCGTCACTTTCGCCCACTTTGGCCAATGCCAATGCCAAAGACAATCTCACGAATGTGGCGTCGACTGTCGTTAATAAAGGAGCAGGCACGGTAACTGTTACCACGAATGCCCAAGACTCCTCCGGGGTCCATTTCTCGACATTCTTCGCCAGGATCTTCGGAACCGACACGACAAATATCAGCGCCGTGGCCGAGGCGAGATGGGGAGGCGCCAAATCGGGTGACATCTTCCCGATTGCCTTCTCTGAATGCGAAGTCGACCTCAGCACGTCAGGCGACGGCGCCATGCAATTTCTGCTCTCCCACGGGACGGGGGCTGGCAAGAAAGATACCTGCCACAGCACCGCCTCTGGGCTTGAGATTCCTGGCGGCTTTGGCTGGTTGGTAACGAGCGGCACCTGCACCGTCAAAGTTGACCTGGCATCACCGTGGGTATCAAGCAATACCGGAAACAATCCCGAGGCCGGCTGCAGCGACATTCTTCAAGGCTGGAAGAACAAGCTCGTCGCAGGGCAGAAGGTGGTAGCGCTGCTGCCGGTTTTCGATCAGACAAGCGGTACGGGCACTGGCTCCAAATTCCACCTGCGAGCCTTTGCTGCCATCGATATTGCCGGCTGGGACCTGGCCAATCAGGATCCATTCCACTACATGCCTGCTTCCGCTCAGGCATTCAAGGATGCGGGTGGCTGGAAGAGCAGCGACCTCGGCATCGTCGGAAAGTTCGTGCGCTACGTCGCCTTGGATGAGGCGTTCGACGTAGGCGGGCCTACCACCTACGGCGGAAACGTCGTAGAGCTCACCAAATAAGACATAAGGAGAATCTCTTGAAAACAAGGCTGCTGGGGGGCCTGGCAGCACTGCTCTTGGCAATTGTCGGATCTGTACTGATGTTCAACTACGCACAGGCTGCCGACAGCCGAGCACAGCAAGGCCTAGATCCCGTCGAAGTACTCGTCGTTCAAAAGGCAATTCCCGCAGGGACACCCGTTGCGGATCTTGCCCAATCCGTAAAGCTGACATCTCTTCCCGGCGCGGCAGTGCCCAAAGATGTCGTCACGTCGCTCTCAGACTTTCCCGGCAAGGTCACCTCTGTCGCCCTAGAGCCGGGTGAGCAGCTTTTAGCACCGCGGCTGGTTGACCCGAATGCCTTGGCGGCCCCTGGAACAGTACCGGTTCCCAAGGGCATGGAAGAGCTTACCCTTCTGCTGGAACCGCAACGCATCCTGGGAGGGCAGCTCAAGGCCGGAGACACCGTTGGGGTCTATACCTCTTACAAGCTGGATGATGCAGCCGCAGCCAGTGCGCCTGTCGGAAACGACGTAAAAGGATTCAAGGAGTTTACAAAACTGGCGTTCCAAAAAGTGTTGGTAACCAGCGTGCAGCAGGCACCTGCCGAAACGTCAAAGAAGGACTCTAATTCGTCATCTGACGGGCCGGCCCTCCCGTCGGGCTCCGTTTACGTGACGCTGGCCCGCGAAGACATCGATGCCACGCAAATCGTGTTCGCGTCAGAGTTCGGAAAGGTCTGGCTGTCGAAGGAGAACAGCGACTCCAAGGACGGCAACCCAGGTGTGATAACCCTCGGAAAGGTCTCGCAATGAGCCGCTTCGTTCTCGTCACCGCATCACAGGATTTCCAGCGCAAAGTATCCCAGGCCGTACGCGGAGCGCTTCACGGTTCAGTTCAGGTGCTGCCACCCTCAGTTTTGTTGGGAGGTCCGCAGGAGCTCTTTGACCGACTCACAGGCGAACCGCCTGAAGTATTGATCCTCGGCCCCGGCCTGCCAGAGGACGATGCCCTAAAACTCGCGACCGTGTTCGATCTTCAGTTTCCGGAAATCAGCCTGGTTCTCGTCGAAGACACGGAACCCGAGCAAGTAATCACCGCAATGCGCGCCGGCATCAGGGATATCGTCAGCCCGAGCGCAGATGCAGACCAACTGCGAATTCTCCTCGAGCGCGCCTGCCTTGCTTCTGCCGGTAGGCGCCGGGGGCTGGTAGCGGCAGCGGGACCAGAACGTGCTCCCGGCCGCGTCATCGCCGTAATGTCACCGAAAGGCGGCGTCGGCAAGACAACCGTAGCCACCAATCTGGCCATCGGCCTGGGCAAGATCGCTCCCATGGGCGTGGTCATCGTCGACTTGGACGTCCAATTTGGAGATGTGGCCAGCGGTCTCCTCTTGGAACCCGAACACACACTAAAAGATGCTGTCAGTGGTGCGGCTTTCCAGGACTCCATGGTCCTGAAGGCCTTCCTCACAGTACATCCCAGTGGAATCTACGCACTATGTGCGCCCAGTAGCCCCAGCGAAGCAGACCACATCAGTGGAGAGGCAGTTAGCCACCTGCTTAGCCAGATGGCCGCTGAATTCCAGTACGTGATCGTGGATACAACCCCGGGACTTGGCGAGCACGTCTTGGCAACTTTGGAGCAAGCCACCGATGCTGTCTGGGTTTGTGGAATGGACGTACCAAGCATCCGGGGGCTTCACACTAGTTTCTCAATCCTGCGCGAGCTGCAGCTTATGCCACAGGGAAGGCACGTGGTACTCAATTTTGCTGATCGCAGGAGTGGACTGACTGTCCAAGATGTAGAGGCCACCATAGGTGTTCCCGTCGATACGGTGATTCCGCGTTCCCGCGCTGTCCCCTTTTCCACAAACAAAGGGGTTCCTCTTCTACAGGAGTCCTCTCGCGATGCGGCAGCTCGAGCTTTCGGAAAACTCATAGAACGCTTCGACCCGAAGCGAAGCGCACAACCCCAAAGAAAAGTACATCGTCGGATGGTGATCTCATGAGCCTGGCAGAACGACTTCAAGCGGCACGCAGTGGTCCGGCCCCCGCCCAGACTTCTCCATTGCAGGAAACGACTACCCCTACTCTGGAGACAGCAGGTGCCAGCGCGGCACCCGTGGACGCCTTGGCCGGACTCAAGCAACGCGCGGGAAAGGCCCTGTTTGAGCGGCTTGGGGGCCGGCTCACTGATTCCTCGCTCAGCGACGAGGAACTCCGGAAGATTGCGCGCGATGAGCTTAGCACCGTGATCGACGAAGAGCAGGTACCGCTTACGCCGGAAGAACGGCGCCGCTTGATCCGGGACGTGGGAGACGACGTTCTGGGTTACGGCCCTCTCCAGCGGTTCCTGGATGATCCTTCCATCACGGAGATTATGGTCAACAGGCTTGATCAGATCTACGTTGAGCGGGATGGCAAGCTGCTCTTAACGGACAGCCGCTTCAGCAGCGAGGAACACCTCCGCAAAGTCATCGAGCGCATCGTGGCAAAGGTTGGTCGACGTATCGACGAGTCTTCGCCCCTGGTCGACGCACGGTTGGAAGATGGATCCCGTGTCAACGCCATCATCCCGCCGTTGGCCGTGAACGGTTCTTCGCTGACTATCAGGAAGTTCAGCAAAGTTCCGCTAACCGTCCAGAACCTAATCGATTTCGGTACTTTGACGCCACAAATGGCAGAGCTTCTCGATGCCTGTGTTCGGGCAAAGCTCAACATCATCGTTTCCGGGGGCACCGGCACCGGCAAGACGACGCTCCTCAACGTGCTGTCGTCGTTCATCCCGGCGGACGATCGCATCGTCACCATTGAAGATGCCGTTGAATTGCAGCTGCAGCAAAGTCACGTGGTCAGGCTGGAAAGCAGGCCCCCGAACATTGAGGGCAAGGGGGCAGTCACGATCCGTGAGCTGGTCCGCAACTCCCTTCGCATGCGCCCTGACCGCATCGTCGTAGGCGAGGTTCGAGGGGGGGAAAGCCTGGATATGTTGCAGGCCATGAATACAGGCCACGATGGCTCCATATCGACGGTCCATGCAAACTCCCCCCGGGACGCGATCGCCCGGCTGGAGACGCTGGTTCTTATGGCCGGCATGGACCTGCCCCTGCGGGCCATTCGCGAGCAAGTCTCATCCGCGGTTAACCTCATCGTGCACCTTTCGCGCTTGCGGGACGGCACGCGCCGGGTTACACACATCACGGAAGTACAGGGAATGGAAGGGGATATTGTCACTCTCCAAGACGCCTTCGTCTTTGACTACAGCGCTGGTGTTGACAGATATGGCAGGTTCCTTGGCCAGCCGGTTTCCACGGGCATCCGTCCTCGTTTCATAGATCACTTTGCCGAGCTTGGGATTTCGGTGTCGCCAGGCATCTTTTCCGGCACCACAGCACAGCTGGCGAGGCGGTAATCATGCATGGTCAAGAGATTTTCCTTGCCGGCGTGGTCCTCCTGGGAACCTCACTCGCTACTGCGGTACTCGTCGTCTTCAAACCGGCGAGCGGTTCTCTGCCGATAAGCAGGCGGCGGCCGCTCGGTACAACAGAACAGACAGCGATAAGCCGTGCTGCCTCTTCTGCCGTGCAACTCACCGAAAGGTTACTGGCCGGAAGAAAAAGCACCACACCCAGATCTAATAGCCTCCTCAGTCTTGCGGGAATTTCTCTTCCCCAAGCGGACTTCGTGGTTCTCGTCGCAGCCGCCACGGCGGTCGGCGGCCTTGCTGGACTGATTCTCCAGGGGGTTGGGCTCGGCCTCCTGGTGGCTTTGGCAATTCCAGTGGTGGCAAGAGTCGGCTTGTCGATACTCATTCAGCGGAGGCGGGCCGCTTTTGAGGCCCAGTTGGGCGAAACCCTGACCATGATCTCCGGCGGCCTCCGGGCGGGACACAGCGTCCTACGAGCGATTGACGCAGTCGCTCAGGAGGCCAGCGAACCGACCGCAACGGAGTTCTCCCGTGTTGTCAATGAGACACGGCTTGGCCGAGATCTCCAGGATTCACTCAACGAAGTTTCTGTACGTATGAAGAGCGAGGACTTTAGCTGGATGGCCCAGGCCATCGAAATCAATCGGGAAGTCGGTGGAGATCTTGCAGAGGTGTTTGATCAGGTCGGCGAAACTATCCGCGAACGGACTCAGATAAAGGGGACCGTCAAGGCCCTAAGCGCAGAAGGCAAACTAAGCGCCATCATTCTCATGGCACTTCCAGTCCTGCTATTCATTCTGATCGGACTGGCGAACCCCAAATATATGGGGGCACTGACCGGACATCCTGTCGGCTGGATATTGCTGGGCATCGCTGCCGTGATGATGACGATCGGCGGAATCTGGGTTCACAAAATTAGCGATTTGAAATTTTGAGGGGTGAACAGTGCAACCAATAGCCTGGGGCATCATCGCCCTGACAGTAATTCCAGTGTCCTTCCTCGCGTGGTCCTTGATTGTTACAGACCGCAGGTCGCGTGTGCTGATCCAGGGCAACCTGAGCAAGGGAATAGATGTACCCGCCAACGCCGTATCCAGCCAGAACATGGATCTGGAGAGGTTCGCGGCCCGCGTCACGCCCAAAGGTTATGCAGCAAAGCTCGACAGACTGCTTGCATTGGCTGGCCGGCCCGCCGCTATGCCTCTCCCGCGCCTTTTGGTAGCAAAGCCCGCCATCGCGCTGATAGCAGCCATCATCATGATGCTCTTCCTCAGCCGGGGGGCGACACCCCAGTTGGTACTGCTGGCTGTCTTCACCACCATGCTCGGGTACTTCGTCCCCGACTTGCTGATCTACAGTCGGGGTTCCGAGAGGCAAAAAAAGATTCAGCTTGAACTACCGAACACCTTGGATCAAATGTTGATTTCGGTTGAGGCAGGGCTAGGTTTTGAATCGGCAATGGCAAGGGCCGGTCACAACGGAAAAGGTCCCCTTGCCGAGGAACTGATTCGAACCCTTCAAGACATGCAGGTGGGCCGCAGTCGTCGAGACTCGTATACCGCCCTGGCGGATCGCAGCAATGTCCAGGATCTGCGGAACTTCGTTCGAGCAGTTGTACAGGCTGACACTTACGGCATTGCGATAGCAAAGGTTTTGAAAGCCCAAGCCGGAGACATGCGGGTCAAGCGGCGGCAGCGAGCAGAGCACAAAGCAATGAAACTCCCAGTTCTGGTCCTGTTTCCACTCCTGCTCTTCATCTTTCCCGTAATTTTCATCATCATCCTGGGCCCGGCAGTTATCAACATCATCCAAGCCTTCAGCTGATCCACCCCCGCCCGAAAGACCGGACCCCCTCGGCACCCAGAACCGAGGGGGTCCTTTTGCGCGCCGACAAAGTCAGAAAACCCGGCATAGACGCAGAAAAAGCCAAGCAAAAGCGCAGGAAGTGTCCATGGCGTAAAGACTTTGCGCAGGATGCTGCAAGATCCCGTCAAGCGGCCAAATATGCTTGCTAATTTCGTTTCAGTGCTGGTGCAGGGCCAGCCAATCCGTCTCGCTCAGGAGTACAGAATGCTTTCTCTCTACACCAACTTCATGATTCGCCTTCGCAACAGCGAAAAGGGCGCAACCGCCGTCGAATACGGCATCATGGTCGCCCTCATCGCAGTCGTCATCATCGTTGCCGTCACACTGTTGGGTAACAACCTCACGGGTATCTTCAACAATGTCGCCGGCAAGGTATCCCCCACTGTGGCGCCCACGACTGCTCCTTAACACCAACCGCCATCGCCGTTCCGGACCCCATATCGAAACGGCGACACTCTGCCCGGCAGAAACAAGCAATTCAAGAGGAGGAGCAGCAGGTGAGACGTGATTCGGAACGCGGCGCGGCCGCCGTCGAATTCGCGATCCTGCTGCCCCTCCTCTTGATGCTTGTGCTGGGGACCATTGAGTTCGGCCGGGCCTACAACGCGCAAATCACCCTGACCAACGCGGCCCGGGAGGGCGTGCGTGTCATGGCCATCAACAACAGCCCCACCGCTGCCGCAACCGCAGTTCAAAACGCTGCAGCATCGGTAAGCTCAACCCTTCCCTCATCAGCCGTCACTGTGAGCCCCATCACGTGCAGCACGGGCACCCAAGTGACGGTCACCGTCAAGTACACACTTTCCACCATCACCGGAATTGCCGGGCCGTTCGCGATGACGGGCAAAGGAGTCATGCTGTGCGGCGGCTGAAAGTAGTACTGCGAGGCGGCGAGACAACCAACGAACATGGCGCTATTTCGGTGATTGTGGCCATCATGCTGGTGGTCCTGCTCGGCTCCGCGGCCATTGCAGTAGACGTAGGGGTGCTGTATTCGGAGCACGCCCAACTGCAGAACGGCGCAGACGCTGCCGCCATAGGTGTCGCTCAAAAATGCGCCCGGAACTCCGCGGATACCCTATGCACCACATCGACTTTGGCCGCCACGCTTGCCAACCAGAATGCACTGGATGGCACCAGCAACGTCCGCTCCATTGCCTTAGACACGACAGGCCGCAAGGTAGTCGTAAATACAACGGCGGCAGAGAACGGCGCACCCCCCGACTCTGTCTCGCTCTTTTTCGCGGACGTCCTGGGGATTCCGACGGCGAAGGTGGGGGCCAAGTCGTCCGCCGTTTGGGGCAGCCCCAAGGCCGGAACAACTGCGTTCCCCCTGGCCTTCTCCATCTGCCAAGTTAAGGGCTATGTGGACGGCGCCCTCCAACTCCTCCAGGATCACGGTCAAAACGCCAATGCCTCCTGCAACTACGGGCCCTCCGGCGCGGCTGTTGCCGGAGGATACGGATGGTTGAAGCAAGACACGGGTAAGTGCGGTGCCACCATTGACCTCGCGGTGAGCGAAGGCGGCAGCGATCCCGGAAACAATGCTCCAGGTAACTGCGACGCCACGCTGAACAAGTGGGGCGCCGACATTACTGCAGGCCGAAAAGTTATCGTCCTGCTCCCCGTATACAACCAAATCACCGGCACCGGCAACGGAGCAATCTACAGCCTCGTTTCATTTGCTGCATTCGATGTGACGGGCTGGAGGTTCAGCGGCGGTACCGGCCTTCCTTACGAGTTCCAAAGCACCAAGTCAACGGCAACGGGTGTCACCACTGCGACACAGTGCACAGGGAACTGCCGAGGCGTGATCGGCAGGTTCGTGACCTACGTGTCCCTCGCCGACGGCTACACCCTTGGGCCCGTTGACCCTTACGGCGCCACCATCGTCCGCCTCGGCCTCTAGCACTACCCCGATCAGGAGAACAACGTGAAATCTCGCATGCTCGCCGGCACGGCCGCCGTAGCCCTGGCGCTTGTGGGAGCCCTTCTCATCATCGTCTACGCGAACGGCGCCGACGCTAGGGCGATGGCAAGCATGGAGCCAAAAGACGTTCTCGTAGTGACGAAAGCCGTTCCCGCCGGGACCGCCGTAAGTGACATTGCTGCATCGCTGGAGATCAAGAAACTCCCAGCATCCGCAGTTTCTACAAGTGCGCTGAGCAATCTTGACGGCAAGGCCGGCACGGTGACCGGAGTCAACCTGGTTCCCGGTGAACAACTTCTGGCCGAGCGTCTGATTGCACCCGCAGACGCGAAGGGTGCCTCAAGCGTCAAAGTACCGCCCGGGTTTCAGGAGGTGTCCTTCCAGCTGGAACCCCAGCGCGTCGTGGGCGGGCAGATGGCCGCTGGCGATCACGTCGGTGTCGCCATGAGTTTCAAGGGCGGTGCGGACAAGGCTAAGCCCGGGGACACGACGCAGCTGACCCTGCGGAAGGTGCTGGTGACCTCTATTCAGGGCGCACCCGCGGCGTCTTCCAAAGGCGACAATGCATCCCAGAGTCAGAGTGCACCTGTCCCGGCAGGTGCACTCATCATCACGGTCGCGGTAAATGACGTCGATGCCAACAAGATCATCTTCACCTCAATCAACGGTGAGCTCTGGCTCACGAAGGAACCCATGGACGCGACAGACAGCGGGCCCCGCATTGAGCACCTGGACACGGTGTACAAATGAGCCGTTTCGTCCTCCTCTCCCCCAACGCCGAGTTCGACCAGAAGCTGCGTACCGCCGTCGCCCATGGCCTGCGCGGCACCGTGCAGACCATCGCCAGTGACATCCTCCCCGCAGGCCCGGCGGAACTGTTCGGCCTCCTCAACCAGGAGCAGCCCGAAGTCCTGATCATCGGCCCGGACGTTCCTTATGAAGAGGCACTCCGGTTCGCCAAGGTCTTTGACGTCCAGCTCCCCGGCCTCAGCCTGGTCCTGGTCAGCGACGTGGACCCGGACTTCCTGCTGCACGCCATGCGCGCCGGCATCCGCGACATCCTCAGCCCGCAGGCCGACCCGGCTGAAATCAGAGTGCTGCTGGAACGCGCCTGCCAGTCCTTCGCCACCCGCCACCGCGGCCCCGAGCAGCAGCAGGCGGAGAACGGCAGGGGCCTGGTCATCGGCGTCTTCTCCCCCAAGGGCGGCGTGGGCAAAACCACCCTGGCCACCAACATCGCCATCGGCCTGGGCCAGATCGCGCCCATGAGCGTGGTGATCGTTGACCTGGACCTGCAGTTCGGGGACGTCGCCTCCGGCCTCTACCTCAACCCGCAGCACACGGTCACGGACGCCGTCACCCCGGCGGCAGCCCAGGATCCGCTGGTCCTCAAGGCCTTCCTCACCGTGCACCCGGCCGGCATCTACGCCCTGTGCGCCCCGCCCAACCCGGTGGACGCGGACCACATCTCCCCGGAACAGGTCAGCCATCTGCTGGAGCAGCTGGCGCAGGAATTCCAGTACGTGGTGATCGACACCGCCCCCGGCATGCCGGAAATCGGCCTCGCCGCCATGGAGCAGTGCACGGACGTGGTCTGGGTCAGCGCCATGGACATCCCCAGCCTGCGCGGCCTCCGCTCCGGCCTGGAGGTCCTCCGCCAACTCGACATCATGCCCGAATCCCGCCACGTGGTCCTGAACATGGCCGACGCCAAAGCCGGCCTGAACGTCCGGGACGTCGAATCCACCATCGGCGCGCCCGTGGACGTCAGCGTTCCCCGCTCACGCGCCGTGGCACTGTCCACCAACCGCGGCATCCCCGTCCTCCAGGAATCGAAGAAGGACCCCGCCGTCAAAAGCCTCCGCCATCTGGTGGAGCGCTTCAACCCGGCTTGGCGCGCCCAGGCGCAGCGGAAGCTTCACCGAAGGGTGGTTATCTGATGAAACTCTCCGAACGAATCAACGCGGTCCAGTCGCGCAATCAGGCCGCATCTCCGGGCACGGGCACCGGCACAGCCCTCCTCGAGGCGCCTCGTCCGGCGCCCGCTCCTTTGCCGTCCCCGGCGGAAAGCGCCGAGCGGCAGCTTCCGGCACATGCCGCCGTCGTACATTCAACGCACGACGCCGTCGCGCAGCAGGTGCCCACGGCACCGAAGGTGGACGTCTTCGCAGCCATGAAGGACAGGGCGGCCACCGCGCTTTTCGAGCGCATGGGAACGCGCTTCAACGACGCCGCGGTAACAGAGCAGGAACTGCGGAGCACCGCCAAGGAGGAGCTCACCCGCATCATCGATGCCGAGCAGGTGCCGCTGACCCCCGAGGAACGCACCCGCCTGGTCCGCGACGTTGCCGATGACGTGCTCGGCTACGGTCCCCTCCAGCGCCTGCTGGACGATCCCGCCGTCACGGAAATCATGGTCAACCGCATGGACCAGATCTACGTGGAACGCAAGGGCAAGCTCACGCTCACCGAGTCCCGTTTCAGCTCCGAGGAGCACCTGCGCAAGGTCATCGAACGCATCGTGTCCAAGGTGGGCCGCCGCATCGACGAGTCCTCGCCGCTGGTGGACGCGCGCCTTGAGGACGGATCCCGTGTCAACGCGGTCATCCCGCCGCTGGCCGTGGGAGGTTCCTCGCTGACCATCCGAAAGTTCAGCAAGACCCCACTGACGGTCCGCAACCTGATCGATTTCGGCACGCTGACGCCGGAAATGGCCGAACTGTTGAACGCCTGCGTCAAAGCGAAGCTGAACATCATCGTCTCCGGCGGTACCGGCACGGGAAAGACCACGCTGCTCAACGTCCTGTCCTCATTCCTGCCGCACGACGAACGCATTGTCACCATCGAGGACGCCGTGGAGCTGCAGATCCAGCAGGACCATGTGGTCCGGCTGGAGAGCCGGCCGCCCAACACCGAAGGCAAGGGCGCGGTGACCATCCGGGAGCTCCTCCGCAACTCCCTCCGTATGCGTCCGGACCGGATCGTGGTGGGTGAGGTCCGTGGCGGCGAATCGCTGGACATGCTGCAGGCCATGAACACCGGCCACGACGGCTCCCTTTCCACCGTGCACTCCAACTCCCCGCGTGACGCGGTGGCCCGCCTGGAAACCCTGGTGCTGATGGCCGGCATGGACCTGCCGCTGCGCGCCATCCGGGAGCAGATCGCCTCTGCCGTGAACCTCATCGTCCAGATTTCCAGGCTCCGCGACGGGTCCCGGCGCATCACCCACGTAACGGAGGTGCAGGGCATGGAAGGCGACATCGTCACCCTCCAGGATGCCTTCGTGTTCGACTACTCTGCGGGCGTGGACGCTCAGGGACGGTTCCTTGGCCGTCCGGTTGCCACGGGCATCCGGCCGCGGTTCATCGACAGGTTCGAGGACTTGGGCATCCACGTGTCCCCCGAAGTGTTTGCCACCCCGCTGGGCCCGGGCGCGAAGTAGGGACTGAGCCATGATCATCGCCATCGGAAGCGTCATCCTCCTGGCAGCCATCTGCCTGCTCGGGGTCGCCGTGCTCCTGCCAAGCGCGCCCTCAGTGCCGCTGGACCGCCGTCGTCCGTTTGAACCCGAGCCGCCTTCCTCCCTGTCCCGCCTGGCGCTGTCCGGGGTCAGGTCATTCGAACGGCTGCTCGACGGGCGCAACGTCAAACTGTTCTCCCGCGTCGAACTCGAGAACGCCGGCCTGCGCCTGAGCCAGGCAGAATTCTTCCTGCTGGTCGGCATCGGCGCTTGCGTCGGGATGCTGGTGGGCACTGTCACCGTGGGTCCTTTGGTGGGACTGCTGCTCGCCCTGCTCGCCCCGTTCGTGGGCAAACTGGTCCTCGGTTTCCTGGCCGGCAAGCGCCGCACCGCCTTCGACGGGCAGCTGGGCGACACACTGCAGCTGCTCTCCGGCGGCCTGCGGGCCGGCCACAGCATCCTGCGCGCCATCGACGCAGCGGCGGCTGAGTCCCAGAAGCCGACGTCCGAGGAGATGCGGCGGGTGATCACCGAAACCAGCCTGGGCCGCGACCTGCTCGCCGCCCTCAATGACACCGCCGATCGGATGAAGAACGAGGACTTCGTCTGGATCTCGCAGGCCATCCAGATCAACCGCGAAGTGGGCGGGAACCTGGCCGAGGTGCTGGACCAGGTCAACGAGACCATCCGCGAGCGCGCGGAAATCAAGGGGCACATCAAGGCGCTTGCGGCGGAAGGCAAATTCTCCGCGTATATCCTGATCGCCATGCCGTTCGGCATCGTGGCCATGCTGCTCGCCGTGAGCCCGAGCTACATGAACTCGATGTTCACCCATCCCCTGGGCTGGGTAATGATCGGCGCATCGTTTGTCCTGATGACCATCGGCGCGCTGTGGATGCGCAAGATCATCGACCTGAAGTTCTGAGGACACCATGAACCTGATAGTCCTCCTCTCCGTCCTGCTGGTCTGTGTCCCGGTGGCGGCACTGGCCTGGTCCGTCCTGACCGTGGACAAGCAGGGGCGCGTAGCGGTCACCGAACTGCTGTCCCGCGGTGCACCGCCAGTCGCCGCTGCTCCAACCGGATCCCCGCCGCGGCTCGAAGCCCTGGGCCGGCGCCTCACTCCACCGGCCTATGTCGCCTTCCTGGACCGGCTCCTGTCCCTCGCCGGCCGGCCCGCCTCGATGCCGTTGGGAAAGGTGCTGGGGTCGAAGATCGGCCTTGGCTTGGCCGGTGCCGCGGCTGGTCTCTATCTGACATCGATCGGCAGCTCACCGATGATGAAGCTCGCGGGGCTGTTCGTCCTGGTCCTTGGCTACTTCATCCCGGACCTGCTGCTTTACAGCAAGGGCCAGGAGCGGCAGAAAGCCATGCAGCTGGAGTTGGCCAACACGCTGGACCAGATGCTCATCTCGGTGGAGGCCGGACTCGGCTTCGAGGGCGCCATGGCCCGCGCCGGCGAGAACGGCAAGGGCCCGCTGGCGGAAGAGCTGGTCCGCACCCTGCAGGACATGCAGGTGGGACGCAGCCGTCGGGAGTCCTATATCGCATTGGCCGAGCGGACGAACATTCCTGAGCTGCGCAGCTTTGTGCAGGCCGTGGTGCAGGCCGATACCTACGGCATTGCCATCAGCCGGGTACTGCGCGTCCAGGCCAAGGTCATGCGGGTCAAGCGGCGCCAGCGGGCCGAGGAAAAGGCCATGAAGCTGCCCGTCATGATCCTTTTTCCGCTGCTGTTCTTTATCTTCCCGGTCCTCTTCATCGCCATTCTGGGGCCGGCCGTGATCAATGCGGTGATGACTTTCAGCGGGCAGTAGCGCCTACGCAGGGCGACGGCAAGTTTGCCTCAAGGTTTACACAGAATGATGACAAATAGGCCAACGACGGATTTCCAGGAAGTAGCCTTGAACAATGCACAGTACCGATCCCGGTTCCAGCGGAAAGAGCCCCGCTGCGGACTCCCCACTGCCCGGGGTCGCTCTGCCAGCTCCTGCCGTTCCTGCTTCCAGCGTGGGACCTTCACTGGAGGAGGCGGGTCTCTTGCCGCTGATTGATGCCGCAGTCCTGGACGAGCTGGAAGAGGAACTGGCCGGTACCGGACTGGCCCAGCGCTTCGCCCGCGACTACGCCGCCATGTGGGACCTGCGCCTGGCCCGGCTGGGAACAGCCGTGGACAGCCAGGATGAAGACTCCGCCCTGGACGCCGTCATCAGCCTCAAAATCAGCTCCGCCATGGTGGGCGGCCTCAGGCTGGCCAGGCTCGCCGAACTTCTGGAAGGCCTGATCCGGCAGGGCGATTTTGCCCAGGGCCAGGCCCTGATGGCCGGGGTGGCGCGGGACGGGGCACGCACGGTGTCCGAACTGCAGGCTACCTACATCCTGGAGAAGGGCTAGCCCCTCGGCTCCGGGAGCCCGCGCCCGTGGGGATCACTGTTAGGCGTCGTCAGGACGCCGCGGCGCCAACCGGTATCCCACCCCGCGGACCGTCTGCAGCCAGCGTGGCGACAGCTGATCCTCCTTGAGCTTGCGCCTCAGGTTTCCCACGTGGACCTCCACGGCGCGCTCGTCCGCTTCGCTGATATAGGTTTCCCGGTCGTAGAACTCGCCCCGCACGGCCCGCACCAGGTCGGCCCTGGTGCATACGGCCCCGCCGCCTTTCAGCAACACATGGAGCAGGTCGAACTCACTGCGGGTCAATCCCAGTGGCTGGCCTTTGATTTCCACCGTGCGCGTCCGGTGGTTCAGGAGGAGCCCGTTGTGCTGCAGGACTCCGGGCTCTGCATGGGCGGCAGGAGCCGGGGACTGGCCCAGGGACGTGGACGGGTTCTGCCCGTCCACCTCATGCCGGGGCCTGCGCATCATTGCCGCCACCCGTGCCCGGAGTTCCCTGGGCCTGAAGGGCTTGGCGATGTAGTCATCTGCCCCCGCATTAAGTGCTGACAGCAGGTCCGGTTCCTCCGTACGGCCGGTCAGCATCACCACATATGCGTTGCTGAAATTCCGGATCCGGCGCAGAACCTCAAACCCGTCAATATCCGGCAGGCCAATATCGAGCGTCACGACATTTGCCTGCTTGCTGCGGACTACGTCAACCCCGGTCCGCCCATCCACCGCTGTATGCACTTCGAAGCCCGCCTGGGTCAATACACCTTCCAGGAGGTTACGCACATCGTCGTCGTCCTCGATTACTACAGCTACACCAAGATCGTCCATTGCTATCCCTGCGCCAGGCGAAGATGGCCCCCCATTGGCCCAGCGCCAATGCCAATCCCGCTCCAACCATTTATACGCTACTAGTAAGCCGCACTGATGACATCCGAATCGGCGCCGGAAATTGAAAAGTCAATTATTATGACAAGACATGTGCAATATCTAGGGAAAGGGTGGTTGCCCAAGGTAACTGGGGGGATTTGATAGACCTTGGCGGCACCTGCTTTCCAAATGTGAAGGGGTACGAGTCAGAAACATGGCTGAGCCGTTGTTCCACCGTGGACCCGGCCGCATCTTCCGCCGGCTGGGAACCCGCGCCCAAGTGGTGTTGTGCCAGCTCCCACTCACCCTCCTTGTGGCTGCCATTGCCGTGGCAACACCCTTCGCGTGGCCCTCACTCACGCACAGCTCCCTGTACCTGGCCGGAATTGTCCTGCAGGCCATCCTGTTCCTTGGCTGTTTCCTGGTCCCCTGGGAACGGCTGGCGCACCGCCCCTATCTGCTGATTCCGGTCCTGGATTTCGCCGCCATCGGCCTCCTCCGCAACGGCGCCGCGCCCCTCCTGCCGGGCCTTGCGGTGCTGGTGGTTTTCCCTGTCATCTGGCTCTCCGCCTCTGGCATGCTGGCGCGCAGCAGCCTGGTGCTCAGCTTCCTGGGCCCTCTGCTGATCATGCTCCCCACAGCAGCGGCCCACTTCCCTGCAATCACTGCTTCCGACATCACCACCGTCGTTCTCTTCCCGGTGATGATGCTCGCAGTGTCCCTGGCCATCCGCTTCGCGAGCGTGAGCCTCCGGCAGCAACAGGCGGAACTGGCGGACAAGGACCGCGAACTCCGGGACCTGCTGGCCGCAAGCCGGGAACGGGAGAAGCTGCTCGAAACCGTGCTGGACGCCACCGACGTCGGTATCGCCGCCGTCGACCGTGCCGGCCACTTCCTGGTCTCCAACAGCCGGCAGCGCAACTTCCGCCGGGCCACAGGCGCCGACGAAGCCATCCCGGGCCAGGGGCACCAGCTGATTTTCGGCCAGGACCGCCGCACTCTGCTTCCTCCGGACCGGCGGCCCATCAGCAGGGCCATGGCCGGTGAGTCCTTCGCTGACTACCTGGTGTGGGCGGGCGAGGGCCCGGAGCAGCGCGCCGTATCCACGGCCGCCCGCCCCCTGGTCAGCGAGGACGGCCGGCTCACCGGCGCCGTGGTGGTCTACAGCGACGTCACCGGCTGGGTGGAATCACTGGCAGCCAACCAGGAACTCATCTCCAATGTCTCGCACGAGTTCAAGACCCCGCTCAACTCAATCCTGGGCAACGTGGACCTGGTGCTGGACGACCCCGACGACCTGCCCCCGCCCGTAGCCAAGCGCCTGCTCGTGGTACAGCGCAACGCTGAACGGCTGCTGGACCTCGTGGCCGACCTGACAGCTTCCGCCTCCACCACCTTGAACGTGCATCCCAAACGGACCGATCTGGCCAGCCTGGTGGAGACCAGCCTGGGTTCGGCCCAGGCTTCGGCCCTGCGGTCCCACGTGGAGATCGCCACCGACGTCCCGTCGCCCCTGTGGGCCTACGCGGATCCGCTGCGGATCGGGCAGGTGCTGGACAACCTGGTGTCCAACGCCATCAAGTACAGTCCCGACGGCGGCAAAGTCAGCATCAGCGCGCAGGCGGACCGGCAATGGGTGCGGTTGAGCGTCACGGACACCGGGATGGGCATGTCCGGCGAGGACGCCGCCAAGGCCTTCAACCGTTTCTTCCGCGCCGAATCCGCCCTGAAAGCAGCAATCCCGGGAGCGGGGCTGGGTCTTTCCATCACCAGGATGATCGTGGAGCGGCACGGCGGCAGCATCACCTGCCAGAGCGGCGAGGGCCAGGGCAGCACCTTCACGGTCACCCTTCCGGCAGAAGGTCCCCCGCCCGCTTTTTAGCACCATCGACTGCTCCGTGCTTGTCGTTATCGGGCTCGAAAACGACATGTACAAAGCACTCGATGGGAATCAGTACTCGCGGACGGCCCTGGTCTGTTCGGCGCGGGTAAGGAGCTCGCTGTCCGACGGGTAGGCCACTTCCTCCAGCACCAGGGGGTGCGGCGCGGCTAGAACCGACTTCGCATCCCGCTTCTGCAGCAGCAGCCGCTCGTACAACCAGCCCGGCTCAACAGCGCCCTCCCCCACGTACAGTGCTGAGCCGATCAGGGCGCGGACCATGTTGTGGCAGAACGCGTCAGCCTGGACGGTGGCTACGATAACGCCGTCCTCGCCGCGCCGGAACTCGAACCGCTGGAGCTCACGGACGGTGGTGGCGCCCTCGCGCGGCTTGCAGAAGGACAGGAAGTTCTGCAGACCCAAGAGCTGCGAAGCACCCTCGTTCAAGAGCGAGACGTCCAGCGGATTTTTGTGCCACAGCGTGAAGTACCGCTCCAACGGGTCCCACAGCGCCGGGCCGTCCGCGATCCGGTAGCTGTACCGGCGCCAGAGGGCGGAGAAGCGGGCGTCGAAACCCTCCGGCGCCAACGAAACGGCATGCACCTCCACCGCCCCGTGCAGGTCGCCGAGGGCCCGGTTGAGTGCCCCGCGGAGCCTGCGCATCATGGCGACGGCGGGATCGAGTTCGTGCCCGCGCGGCAGTCCCAGCCACTCGGCTTCGGTGAGGTCCAGGTGCACCACCTGCCCGCGGGCGTGGACCCCGGCGTCAGTGCGCCCTGCAACGGTGACCCGGACCTGGCGGCGGACCAAAAGCTCGATTGCTTCCTCCAACACGCCCTGGACGGTCCGCCGTCCCGGCTGCACGGCCCACCCGCTGAACGGACCGCCGTCGTACGAAAGATCAAGCCGCATACGCAAAAACCCGCCGCCCCCTGAAACGGGGGCCGCGGGTTTTTGGTGGTTCACAGACCTAAGTCTATGCGAAGCGAATCAGCGAATTACTTCGCGTCCTTCTCCTCGGCTGCGGGAGCCTCGGCAGCTTCCTCAGCGGCCGGAGCCTCTTCGGTTGCAGCTTCTTCAGCAGCAGGTGCCTCTTCGGTTGCAGCAGCTTCCTCAGCGGCCGGAGCCTCTTCAGCCGGAGCTTCCTCGGCGGCCGGAGCAGCCTTGGCAGCAGCCTGGGTAGCCTCGGCTACGACGGCCTGCTTGGCGGAAACCGGCTCCAGGACCAGTTCGATGACAGCCATGGGAGCGTTGTCGCCCTTGCGGTTGCCGATCTTGGTGATGCGGGTGTAGCCGCCGTCGCGGTTCTCCACAGCCTGGGCGATGTCGGTGAACAGCTCGTGGACGATGCCCTTGTTGCTGATCAGGCCGAGCACGCGGCGGCGGGAAGCCAGGTCGCCACGCTTGGCGAAGGTGACAAGGCGCTCTGCGTACGGCTTCAGGCGCTTGGCCTTGGTCACCGTGGTGGTGATCCGCTTGTGCTCGAACAGGGATGCTGCCAGGTTCGCGAGCATGAGGCGCTCGTGAGCCGGGCCGCCTCCGAGGCGCGGACCCTTAGTGGGGGTAGGCATAATTGTTTCTCCTCATGTGGAAGCCGTGGGCGGCACACCATGGTGCTGCCCACCGGCCAAGGTCTGGTTTAGAGTTCGTCGTCGCCGAAAGCGGCGTCGTCCTCTTCGATTGCTGCGGCGCGTGCTGCGAGGTCAAAACCGGGAGGCGAGTCCTTGAGGGACAGGCCCAGTTCAACCAGCTTTGCCTTGACCTCGTCAATGGACTTGGCACCGAAGTTGCGGATGTCCATCAGGTCAGCCTCGGAGCGGGCAACGAGTTCACCCACGGTGTGGATGCCCTCACGCTTGAGGCAGTTGTAGGAACGGACGGTGAGGTCCAGATCCTCGATCGGCAGTGCCATGTCTGCTGCCAGGGCAGCATCCGTCGGCGACGGGCCGATCTCGATACCTTCAGCTGCGGTGTTCAGCTCACGGGCCAGACCGAACAGTTCCACCAGGGTGGTGCCTGCGGAAGCAACGGCATCGCGCGGGGCGATGGCCTGCTTGGTCTCGACGTCGACAATCAGCTTGTCGAAGTCGGTGCGCTGCTCAACACGGGTTGCTTCCACGCGGAAAGTAACCTTCAGCACCGGCGAGTAGATGGAGTCGACCGGGATGCGGCCGATCTCTGCATCGCCGGACTTGTTCTGAGCTGCCGAAACGTAGCCGCGGCCGCGCTCGATGGTCAGTTCGAGTTCGAACTTGCCCTTCGAGTTCAGCGTGGCGATGTGCAGATCCGGGTTGTGGAATTCGACGCCGGCCGGCGGAGCGATGTCCGCGGCGGTGACGACTCCGGGGCCCTGCTTGCGCAGGTAAGCCACGACAGGCTCGTCGTGCTCGGAGGAAACCGACAGGCTCTTGATGTTAAGGATGATCTCGGTGACATCTTCCTTGACACCCGGAACCGTGGTGAACTCGTGCAGCACACCATCGATCCGGATGCTGGTTACGGCAGCACCGGGGATGGAGGAGAGCAGGGTACGGCGGAGGGAGTTTCCGAGGGTGTAGCCGAAGCCCGGTTCCAGCGGTTCAATGATGAAACGCGAACGGTTTTCGGAGACGACCTCTTCGGAGAGGGTGGGGCGCTGTGCAATGAGCACTTAGGTTTCCTTTCGGCGAGCATCCGCTATATGACGCAACACAGGTGGTGGAAATTCGGTCTGAAGACTTAACGCGCTGGGCTTGCCCGGACCATCGCTGGTCCGGGCAAGCTCCTGCTGCGGAAAAGAATTAGACGCGGCGGCGCTTCGGCGGGCGGCAGCCGTTGTGGGCTGCGGGGGTGACGTCCTGGATGGAGCCAACCTCGAGGCCTGCGGCCTGCAGCGAACGGATTGCGGTCTCGCGTCCGGAACCCGGTCCCTTGACGAAAACGTCTACCTTGCGCATGCCGTGCTCCTGCGCACGCTTGGCAGCGGCTTCAGCAGCCATCTGGGCAGCGAACGGGGTGGACTTACGCGAGCCCTTGAAGCCAACCTCACCGGAGGAAGCCCAGGAAATAACAGCACCGGAAGGATCCGTGATGGAAACGATGGTGTTGTTAAAGGTGCTCTTGATGTGCGCCTGGCCAAGCGCGATATTCTTCTTGTCCTTCTTACGCGGCTTGCGAACCGCGCCACGAGTCTTCGGGGGCATTTTTTCTCCTACAGAAAGTTATTGGGGAAAGTCCGTAAATCCCGGGCGGGGATTTTAACGGGCCTTCTTCTTGCCGGCGACGGTACGCTTCGGGCCCTTGCGGGTACGTGCGTTGGTCTTCGTACGCTGACCGCGTACGGGCAGGCCCTTGCGGTGGCGCAGGCCTTCGTAGCTGCCGATTTCAACCTTGCGGCGGATATCTGCTGCTACTTCGCGGCGAAGGTCACCCTCAACCTTGTAGTTGCCTTCAATGTAGTCACGCAGCTCAACCAGCTGGGCGTCAGTCAGGTCCTTGACGCGAACGTCAGCGCTGATGCCCGTGGCAGCCAGGGTTTCGTGTGCACGGGTCTTGCCCACGCCGTAGATGTAAGTAAGCGCAATTTCCAGCCGCTTTTCGCGGGGAATGTCTACGCCAGCGAGACGAGCCATAGTGGCAGTACTCCTTGATAAACCGGAGGTCGTAGGCAGTACACCCGCACAGTCCGTGCGGCCCCAGCCTCCGACCGGGGGTTAGCTGTCCGGACTCTTTCGAGCTCAATGTTCCAGATCAGCTTGTGCTGCCTTTATTTACTTGCGTGGGTTAGCAACCCAGGATTTCCTTCAGGGAAGGAAATTAGCCCTGGCGCTGCTTGTGGCGCGGGTTCTCGCAGATCACCATGACCCGGCCATTACGGCGGATCACTTTGCACTTTTCGCAGATCTGCTTGACGCTCGGCTTGACCTTCATGGCGTTCCTTTGCGTGTAGCAGTTTGGTCAACTGGAGCGGCGGCCAGTGTGTACTGATGCCGCCCAGCAATTTACTTGTAGCGGTAGACGATACGACCACGGGTGAGGTCGTACGGGCTCAGCTCCACCACTACGCGGTCCTCGGGGAGGATTCGGATGTAGTGCTGACGCATCTTTCCAGAGATGTGTGCCAGAACGATGTGCTTGTTGGTGAGCTCAACGCGAAACATCGCGTTAGGCAGCGCCTCGGTCACAACGCCTTCGATCTCAATGACCCCGTCCTTCTTGGCCATACCCTCCGCTAACTGTTGTTGCCGCAGCCCCGCCGGATTGCACCGGGCATGACTACGAACGTTTTTGTTGGATCGATTGCAGCCTCCAGGCCCAAAAGGGCGTGGCAGTCCAGACAACCAACAAACAACACTACCCCGTCAGCGGGTAAAAGTTAAATCGGCCATAGTAGCCTACGCGGACCGGAACGCACCATATTCACCTGCGGGGGTAGTGATCGTTTCAGCGCTGGCCACGCCGTCAAGGATGGCCAACCGTACGACGTCGGCTGCCGCACTTTGCAGCGTGATAAGGCTCAGCTGCCGGGCAGCTTCGTCCGACCGGTCCAGTGCCACGGCACCGGTCGCCAGGCAGAAAACAGTGTCGCCGTCGGCCAGGGTGTGTGAGGGGTTGAGAGCCCTCGCGATCCCCGCGTGAGCCGCCGAGGCAGTCCGTTTACATTCGGCCACATTAAGCACGGCGTTGGTAGCCACAACGACCAGAGTGGTGTTGGGACCCGGTTCCACCACGGCCTCCTCGAGAACCGACTGTTCGACTGTCGGCAATCCCAACGCATTCACCACTGCGATTGCCCCCACAACTACACCGTTATTGAGCGTGGCCGACGCCGTGCCCACCCCGCCTTTGTAGGTCCTGCCGAGGAGAGCCCCGGTTCCGGCGCCCACGTTGCCGCGTTCGACGTCGTGCCCTTCCTTTTGTGCCGCTGCGGCGGCCGTTGCCGCGTAGCCCATGTCCGGCGTCGGGCGTGCGGAAAAGTCGCCGCCCCTGCCCAGGTCGAAGATGGCGGCGGCCGGGACGATCGGAACCACTCCCCCCGGGACGGCGAAGCCGCGGCCATTCTCCTCGCACCAGCGCTGGGCACCGGCCGCGGAGGCAAGCCCGTAGGCGCTGCCGCCGGTGAGGACCACCGCGTCGACGTGGCTGACCAGCGTCGTGGGGTCAAGGGCGTCCGTTTCGTGGGTGGCAGGCCCCCCGCCCTGGACATCCACCGATCCCACAGTGCCCGGTGGGGGCAGGACCACACTGACGCCCGTCAGCCAGCCGTCGCGTTCCTTTTGTACGTGGCCCACGCGCAGGCCCGGAACATCGGTAATGGTTCCCATGGCCCTATTCTCCCCTCTGCTGGCGCGCCCCTGCCGCATTGGCGAACTTTATGCAAGACTGCATTCAACACAGCGTTAACGGGCGACGAAGCCTTGGATAACAGTCCCTTGACAAGGGCATATGCGGGTTTCAGCCCCCTGACGGTCTGGTGTAGTAGTCCCTAGATCAAGCCAGGGCCCGCCACGAGCAGGCTCCCAACCCGGGAGAGGCAACGCATGACCCGTCAACTCGCCCCGCACCCCTCGGCCAAACCCAACAGGCCTCCGGGAAGTTCCGCGAAAGTACCAAAGCGGCGGTGGACAGCAAGGACCCGCCGCGACTTCTTTGTTTTCCTTGCCATGGCGTTGCCCAACCTGGTGCTGATCGCCGTCTTCACCTACCGTCCGCTGATCAGCAACATGTACTACTCAACGCTGGACTGGACCCTGGGCTCCCCCACCGCCACGGTGGTGGGCCTTGCCAACTACGTCACCTTCTTCGGCAGCAATGACGCCCCGAAGGTCCTGGGCACCACGGCAGTGTTCACCCTTACGACGGTGGGCGGATCCATGCTGCTGGGCCTGCTGGTGGCGCTGGCCTTGAACGCGAAGATCCGCGGTACCACGTTTGCCCGTTCCGCCGTCTTTGCGCCCTATGTGCTCTCCGGTGTCGGCGTGGGCCTGGTATGGCTGTTCATCTTCGACCCTGGCTACGGGGTCCTGGCCTGGCTGCTGCGGGGCATCGGGCAGCAGAGCCCGCAGTGGATTAACGATCCCCAGCTTTCGCTGGTCATGGTAATCCTGGTCTACGTCTGGAAGAACCTGGGCTATTGCGCCGTGGTCTACCTGGCCGGGCTGCAGTCCCTTCCCTCGGAAGTCATGGAAGCGGCCTCCCTTGACGGAGCCAACGGGTTCCGGCGCTTCGTCAGCATTTCGCTGCCGCTGCTGTCCCCCACCACGTTCTTCCTCCTGATCACCACGATGCTCAGCTCACTGCAGGCCTTCGACCTGATCCGGATCATGACCCCGCTGGGCACCGGCACCAGCACCCTGATTTACGAGGCCTACCTGCAGGCCTTCGGCGCCTACAACAGGGCCGGTTACTCGGCAGCCATCTCGGTAGTGCTGTTCGCTATCCTCCTGGTCATCACCGTGCTGCAGCTGCGGTTCGTGGAACGAAAGGTGCACTACTCGTGACCTCCCTGTCACCGGTCAACCCGGACCCCGCTGCGCCGGCCGTCGCTGCCCCCGAGCCAGGCCTCGACCGCGACCGCCCGCTGTCGCGCCGCAACCTCGTCCAGACGGTGGTGGGCGGCTACCTGCCCCTGCTCATCGCAACACTGGTGGTCTTCCTGCCCCTGCTGTGGATGGTGCTGAGCTCCTTCAAGCAGTCCGGCGAAATCGTCACCACAGACCTGAAGATCCTGCCGGAGAGCCTGAACCTGGAGAACTACCGGACCGCCATGACCACGGTGCCGTTTGGGCAGTTCTTCCTGAACAGCACCATCGTCACCGTGGTGGGGGCCACCATCAAGGTGATCCTGGCGATCCTGACGGCGTACGCGCTGGTCTTCGTCCGCTTCCCGTTCCGGGATTTCATCTTTTTGCTGATCCTGGTGGCGCTCATGGTGCCCCCTCAGGTGGCTATCCTGCCCAACTTCATTTTGATCGCGGGAATGGGAGGCAAGAACACGCTGTGGGGCATCATCCTTCCCGGCCTGGGTACCGCGTTCGGTACGTTCCTGTTGCGCCAGCACTTCCGGACCCTGCCGAATTCGATCCTGGAGTCTGCCGAGATGGACGGTGCCGGCCACTGGCGGCGGCTGTGGCAGATCGTGGTTCCGGTCTCGGTCCCGTCCATCGCCACCGTGGCTTTGGTGACGGTGGTGACCGAATGGAACGAGTACATCTGGCCGCTCATCATCACGGACCGCCCGGAGACGATGACGCTTCCGGTGGGGCTGACGCTGCTGCAGAACAGCGAGAGCAACGCCGCCGGCTGGGGGGTCCTCATGGCCGGCGCGGTCCTGGTCATCGTCCCCATCCTGATCATCTTCGCCGCCCTGCAGCGCTACATCGTGGCGGGCCTCACCCAAGGGAGCGTGACCGGCTGACCCGCCTCCCGCCGTCGTACTTTCCAACCTTCGACTCTCACATTCTCCAAGGCAACAACCGAAAGGAACTGTCATGACACTTCACCTGGACCGGAGGCATTTCCTGGGCCTGGCAGGGGTTACCGCCTCTGCCGCCGCCCTGGCCGCATGCGGCGGACCCTCCACCACCGGCGGCGGGCAGGCGACCTCGCAGGCGGCCGACATCGACTTCAACGGCGTTAAGCCGGCGGCCAAGATCGACTTCTGGTCCAGCCACCCCGGCCAGTCGCAGGAGGTTGAGAAGAGCCTGATCCAGAAATTCCAGGCCAAGAACCCCGGCATCACCGTCAACCTGGTGACGGCAGGGGCCAACTATGAGGAAATTGCGCAGAAGTTCCAGACGGCCCAGGCTGCCAAGTCCGGCCTTCCGGGCGTGGTGGTCCTCTCCGACGTGTGGTGGTTCCGCTACTACACCAACGGCAGCATCATCCCGGTGGACAGCCTTACCAAGCAGCTGAACATGAAGATGGATGACTTCCAGCAGTCGCTGATCAACGACTACAAGTACGACGGCAAACAGTGGGCGCTCCCCTACGGCCGCTCAACCCCGCTGTTCTACTACAACAAGGACCACTTTGCCGCTGCCGGACTTCCGGACCGGGCGCCCAAGACGTGGGACGAATTCGGCCAGTGGGCACCCAAGCTCAAGGCAGCTTCCGGGGCCCAGTACGCCTACATCTACCCCGCCCTGGCAGGGTACGCGGGCTGGACCCTGCAGAACATGCTGTGGGGCTGGGGCGGCGGCTGGTCCAAGGAATGGGACATCACCTGCGACTCCCCTGATTCCGTGGCGGCGCTGCAGTGGGCGCAGGATTCGATCTACAAGGACAAGTGGGCGGGGGTCTCCTCCAAGGAAGCAGCTGACGACTTCTCGGCCGGCCTGACGTCCGCCACCATCGCCTCCACCGGCTCGCTGCTGGGCATCCTGAAGTCGGCCAAATTCAATGTGGGCGTCGGCTTCCTGCCGGGCGGCCCCAAGGCGACCACAAACGTCTGCCCCACCGGCGGCGCAGGCCTGGGCGTCCCCAGCGGGATCACCAAGGAGGAACAGCTCGCCGCCGGGATGTTCCTCGATTTCGTCACCCAGCCGGAGAGCACCGTCGAGTTCTCGGCCGCCACCGGCTACATGCCCACCCGCAAGTCTGCGGACATGACCGCCGTCCTGGCCAAGACACCACAGATCCAGACGGCAGTGGACCAGCTGGCGGTGACCAAGGTCCAGGACAACGCCCGCGTGTTCCTGCCCGGCGCCGACCAGGAGATGGCCAAGGCTGCCGCGAAGATCCTCACCCAGCAGGGTGATGTGAAGTCCACCATGACGGACCTGAAGAACACGCTGCAGAGCATCTACGACCGCGACGTGAAGCCGAAGCTGAAGTCGTAGTTGGGAACGCAAAAGCCCTGGCCGCTCCTGTTTCAGGAGTCGCCAGGGCTTTTGCCTGTCGCCGGCGAACGTGCGCGTCCCTTACGGGATCGGCACCGGGGTGACGCCGAGGGGCGCCAGGTGCTCCGCACCGCCGTCGGGCGCTGAAAGCACCCAAATGCCCTTCTCATGCACCGCCACGGAGTGCTCCCACTGGCAGGAGCGCTTGCCGTCCGTGGTAACCACTGTCCAGTCATCCTCCAGGACCGCGGTCTCGATGCCGCCGCGCACAAGCATTGGCTCAATGGCGAGGCAGAGGCCCGGCTTGATCTTGGGACCCCGGTGGCTGGTGCGGTAGTTCAGGACATCAGGCGCCATGTGCATCTCGGAACCGATGCCGTGGCCCACGTAGTCCTCCAGGATGCCCAGCGGCTTGCCGGGAACGGACGAAACGTAATCATCGATGGCCGCGCCAATGTCTCCAACGTGCGAGCCTGTGGCCAGCGCTGCGATGCCCCGCCACATGGCGGCCTGGGTGATGTCGGAGAGCCGCTGGTCCTCCGGATCCGCGGTTCCCACGATCACCGTCCGCGCGGAATCCGAGTGCCAGCCGTTGACGATGGCGCCACCGTCAATGGAGATGATGTCCCCGTCCTGAAGGATCCGGCTGCCGGGAATGCCATGCACCACTTCCTCATTCACTGAGGTGCAGATGGTGGCCGGGAAGCCGTGGTAGCCCAGGAAGTTGGACTTGGCGCCTGCCTCGTTGAGGACGGCGGCGAAGACGTCGTCCAGGTGCTTGGTGGTGACTCCCGGCACCGCGGCGGCAACGGCGGCGTCGAGTGCGCGGCTGAGGACCAGGCCTGCCTCCTGCATGGTGCGCATCTGGGCATTGTTCTTGAATTCGATGCGGGGCTGGCCAAAGGCCATGGTGTTTCCTTTCAAATGGCTGAGGCTCCTCCCGGATGCCGGGAGGAGCCTCGATAAAACCGGGGCCGCCTTTGGTCAGGCTGCCTGTGCCGCCTTGATGGCCTGCATCACGCGGTCGGTAACTTCGTCGATGGGACCAATCCCGTCGACCTGGGTGAGGATGCCGCGCTCGGCGTACTTCGACACCACAGCTTCGGTCTGCTCGTGGTACAGGTCAAGGCGGTGGCGGATGACGGCTTCGTTGTCGTCGCTCCGGCCCGTTTCCTTGGCCCGGCCCAGGAGGCGGTGCACCAGTTCCTCGTCGTCGGCGGTCAGCTGGAGGACCACGTCGAGCTTCTCGTCGCCGTCGGCGAGGATCTCGTCAAGGTAATCCACCTGCGCGGTGGTGCGCGGGTAGCCGTCCAGCAGGAAGCCATTGTTCACATCGGACTCGCCAAGGCGGTCGCGGACCATCTTGTTGGTCACGCTGTCCGGAACGAAGTCACCGTTGTCCATGAACTTCTTGGCCTCGAGGCCCAGCGGCGTTTCGCCCTTCACGTTGGCACGGAAGATGTCGCCGGTGGAGATGGCCACAACGCCGAGGCGTTCTGAGATCCGCTCCGCCTGCGTTCCTTTTCCGGAACCGGGAGGTCCAATAATCAGCATTCTCGTCATCGCAAAAGCCCTTCGTAGTGACGTTGTTGTAGCTGCGCATCAATCTGCTTTACGGTCTCCAAACCAACGCCCACCATGATCAGGATCGAGGTGCCACCGAACGGGAAGTTCTGGTTCGCATTGATCAGTACCAGTGCCACCAGCGGAATCAGTGCCACGAAGCCCAGGTAAAGGGCACCGGGCAGGGTGATCCGTGAGAGCACGTACTGCAGGTAATCAGCGGTCGGCCTGCCGGCGCGGATACCAGGGATGAAGCCGCCGTACTTCTTCATGTTGTCCGATACTTCTTCAGGGTTGAAGGTAATCGCGACGTAGAAGTAGGTAAAGAACACGATCAGGACGAAGTAAACCGCCATGTAGATCGGGTGGTCACCGCGGGTGAGGTTGTTGTTGATCCACTCAACCCACGGCTGCATGGGCTCGCCATTCCGGGGCTGGTTGAACTGCGCGATCAACCCGGGAATGTAGAGCATGGAGGAAGCGAAGATCACCGGAATGACGCCGGCCATGTTCACCTTGATAGGAATGTAGGTGCTGGTGCCGCCCACGGTGCGCCGCCCGATCATGCGCTTGGCGTACTGCACGGGGATACGCCGCTGCGACTGTTCCACGAAGACCACCAGTGCAACGGTGAGCAGGCCCACGGCGAGGACGATGAAGAAGGTTCCCGGGCCCTGGGAGGTCCAGATGGCGCCCAGCGAGGTGGGGAACTGCGCGGCGATGGAGGTAAAGATGAGCAGCGACATGCCGTTGCCCACGCCCTTCTCCGTGACAAGCTCGCCCATCCACATGATCAGGCCGGTACCGGCCGTAAGCGTGATGATGATCAGGATGGTGGTGATGATGCTGGTGTCCGGGATGATCGGCAGCTGGCAACCGGGCAGCAACTGCCCGGAGCGTGCCAGCGACACCAGGGTGGTGGCGTTGAGCAGGCCCAGCGCGATGGTGAGGTAGCGAGTGTACTGGGTCAGCTTGGACTGGCCCGACGCGCCCTCTTCGTAGAGCTGCTGGAACCGGGGAATGACCACCCGGAGCAGCTGCACAATGATGCTCGCCGTGATGTAGGGCATGATGCCCAGGGCGAAAATAGACACCTGGAGCAACGCGCCGCCGCTGAAGAGGTTAACGAGCTGGTACAACCCGCCGGCGGTCTGACCGTTCTGCAAGCATTGCTGGACATTCTGGTAGTTCACACCTGGCGAGGGAATGAAAGCACCCAAGCGGAAGATGGTGATGATTGCCAGCGTGAACAACAACTTGCGTCGCAGATCAGGCGTGCGAAAGGCCCGGCCAAATGCGCTAAGCAAGCGTCCTCCTGTGGTGTCAATAAGGGTGGGGTGGCGGAACTTGATAAATCCCGACAACCGAGTCTAACGGTTGGATGCGCCCTGCGAACAATCCGGGGCAGCGCACGTGCGCCGGATGGCGCGAAAAATTCGCCCGGCGGATATGAAAAACTCCCGGTATCCGGGGCCAAAGCCCACGGATACCGGGAGTTCAACAGCTGGCGCCGTCCCTTACAGGGCGGTGGTGCTTCCGCCTGCTGCAGCGATCTTTTCAGCGGCGCTGGCCGAGAATGCGTGGACGGTGACGTCAACCTTGACGGTGATGTCGCCGGTGCCCAACACCTTGACGGGCTGGTTCTTGCGAACCGCACCCTTTTCAACCAGGTTCTCCACGGTGACTGCGCCACCTTCCGGGAACAGCTCGTTGAGCTTGTCCAGGTTCACGACCTGGAACTCAACCCGGAACGGGTTCTTGAAGCCACGCAGCTTGGGCAGGCGCATGTGCAGCGGCAGCTGGCCGCCGGCAAAGCCAGCCTTCACCTGGTAGCGGGCAGCCGTACCCTTGGTACCACGGCCGGCGGTCTTACCCTTGGATGCCTCACCACGACCAACACGGGTCTTGGCGGTCTTGGCACCCGGGGCGGGACGCAGGTGGTGAACCTTCAGGGCGTTCTGCTTCTCAGCAGCCTGTGCCTTATCAGCAGTGTTCTCTGCCATTTACTTCGCCTCCTCTACCTTTACCAGGTGCGGAACCGTGTTGAGCATTCCAACGGTCACGGCGTCGGCGGTGCGGACAACGGTGTGTCCGATCCGCTTCAGGCCGAGGGACCGCAGGGTGTCGCGCTGGTTCTGCTTGCCGCCAATGGCGGACTTGATCTGAGTGATTTCCAACTGGGCGTCGGAAGGGACCAGGTTCTTAGCCATGACTAAACACCTGCCTTCGGAGCCAGGAGGGCCTTCACCAGAGCCTGGGGAGCAACCTCGTCCAGCGGCAGGCCGCGGCGTGCTGCCACTGCTGCCGGCTCTTCGAGGCGCTTCAGGGCATCAACGGTCGCGTGAACGATGTTGATGGCGTTGGAGGAACCGAGCGACTTGGAGAGGATGTCGTGGATGCCCACGCACTCCAGTACTGCACGGACCGGACCACCGGCGATAACACCGGTACCGGCGGAGGCCGGACGCAGCATTACGACGCCGGCAGCGGCTTCACCCTGAACGCGGTGAGGGATGGTGTTGCCAACGCGCGGAACGCGGAAGAAGGACTTCTTGGCCTCTTCAACGCCCTTGGCGATAGCAGCGGGAACTTCCTTGGCCTTGCCGTAGCCCACGCCGACCATGCCGTTACCGTCACCAACGACGACCAGTGCGGTGAAGCTGAAGCGACGACCACCCTTGACGACCTTGGAAACGCGGTTGATGGTGACAACGCGCTCTACGAACTGGTTCTTTTCGGCTTCACGGCCACCGTCGCGGCCGCCACGGCCACCGCGGTCGCCGCGGCCCTGGCCGCGGTCGCCACGCTCGCCGCGACGGGCGCCACCACGGCGGTCGTCGGCAGCGGGGGCAGTGGTCTCAGCAGCTGCGGCTTCGGGAGCCTTCTGATCTGCAGACACAGTGTCCTTTTCCTTGTTTGCTTCGGTCACAGTGACAGCCCACCTTCGCGTGCACCGTCAGCGACGGCGGCAATCCGGCCGTGGTACTTGTTACCACCACGGTCGAACACAACAGCCTCGACGCCGGCAGCCTTGGCTCGTTCGGCAACGAGCTCGCCGACGCGCTTGGCCTTGGCAGTCTTGTCACCGTCGAATGCACGGAGGTCGGCTTCCAGTGTGGACGCGCTTGCTACGGTCTGGCCAATGGTGTCATCGACAACCTGGACAAATACGTGGCGTGCGGAGCGGTTGACCACCATGCGGGGGCGTACAGCCGTACCGGAAATGCGCTTGCGGATACGAAGCTGGCGGCGGCTGCGACCAGCAGCCTTGCTCTTGTTCGTACGCTTCTTGTTAATGGAGATGGCCATGGTTACTTACCAGCCTTTCCGACCTTGCGGCGGATGACTTCGCCGGCGTAACGGATGCCCTTGCCCTTGTACGGGTCGGGCTTCCGCAGCTTGCGAATGTTGGCAGCAACTTCGCCGACCTGCTGCTTGTTGATTCCTGATACAGAGAGCTTGGTCGGTCCCTCTACTGCAAAGGTGATGCCGGCCGGAGCCGAAACGTTGACCGGGTGGCTGTAGCCCAGAGCGAACTCAAGGTCAGAACCCTTGGCCTGAACGCGGTAACCGGTACCGACGATTTCAAGCTTCTTCTCGTAGCCTGCGGTGACGCCCTGGATCATGTTGGCGATCAGGGTGCGGGTCAGGCCGTGGAGCGAACGTGAGGCACGCTCGTCGTTCGGGCGGCTTACGGTCAGGGTGTTGTCTTCCAGGGCAACCTCGATGGGGCTGGCCACAGTGTGGCTCAGCTCCCCCTTGGAACCCTTGACGCTGACGACAGAGCCGTCAACCTTGACCTCAACGCCGGCAGGAACGGTGATGGGGAGACGTCCAATACGTGACATTATTCTCTTCCTTTCCCGTTACCAGACGTACGCGAGGACTTCGCCGCCCACGCCCTTCTTGCCGGCCTGCTTGTCAGTCAGGAGGCCGGAAGAGGTGGACAGGATTGCGATACCCAGGCCACCCAGCACGTGCGGCAGGTTGGTGGACTTCGCGTAAACGCGGAGGCCCGGCTTGGAGATGCGGCGAACACCGGCGATGGAACGCTCGCGGTTCGGACCGAACTTGAGTTCGAGGGTCAGCTTCTTGCCAACCTCAGCGTCCTCTTCCTTCCAGCCGGCGATGAAACCTTCGGCCTTGAGGATGTCGGCAACGCGTGCCTTGAGCTTGCTGTAAGGCATAGACACGGAGTCGTGGTATGCCGAGTTTGCGTTACGCAGGCGCGTAAGCATATCTGCGACAGGATCTGTCATTGTCATGTGGGCTCATGCCCTTCCTCGTAACGGTTTCCGCCGTCCCGTCCTTGACGGATCGGAGCGGCCGGACCTTTTACGTAGTTAATTAAGCTTCGGTTTTGAACGGGAAACCAAGCGCCTTGAGCAGCGCGCGGCCTTCGTCATCGGTCTTGGCGGTGGTGACAACCGTGATGTCCATACCGCGGACGCGGTCGATCTTGTCCTGGTCGATTTCGTGGAACATAACCTGTTCGGTCAGACCGAAGGTGTAGTTGCCATTGCCATCAAACTGCTTGCCGCTGAGGCCGCGGAAGTCGCGGATACGGGGCAGTGCCAGGCTGACCAGGCGGTCCACGAATTCCCACATGCGGTCGCCACGCAGGGTTGCGTGTGCACCGATGGGCATGCCTTCGCGCAGCTTGAACTGTGCGATCGACTTGCGGGCCTTGGTAACCTGCGGCTTCTGGCCGGTGATCTGGGTCAGGTCGCGGACAGCGCCGTCGATCAGCTTGGAGTCCTTGGCGGCATCTCCAACACCCATGTTCACAACGACCTTCACCAGGCGGGGCACCTGGTTCACGTTCTGGTACTTGAACTCATCCTGGAGCTGGCCCTTGATGGTTTCGGCGTACTTGGCCTTCAGACGGGGAACGATCTTCGTTGCCGGAGTCTCGATGGTCTCAGTCATTAGATGTCCTTCCCGGTGCTCTTGGACACGCGGATGCGGACGGTCTTCTGCACGCCGTTCTTCTCCACGGTGTCGAGGCGGAAGCCCACACGGGTCGGCTTCTTGGTCGACGGGTCAACCAGGGCCACGTTCGAAATGTGGATCGGGGCCTCTACGACCTCGATGCCGCCGGTCTTGGTGCCGCGCTGCGACTGTCCAACCCGGGTGTGCTTGGTGACGCGGTTGATGCCCTCAACCAGCACGCGGTTGGTGTCGGTGAAGACGCGCAGGACCTTGCCCTGCTTGCCGCGGTCGCCGCCGCGCTCAGCCTTGGCGCCAGTGATGACCTGAACCAGGTCACCCTTCTTGATCTTTGCAGCCATGGACTAGAGCACCTCCGGAGCCAGAGAAACGATCTTCATGAACTTCTTGTCACGCAGTTCACGACCAACCGGTCCGAAGATACGGGTACCGCGGGGGTCACCGTCGTTCTTCAGGATCACAGCTGCGTTCTCGTCAAACTTGATGTAGGAACCATCCGCACGGCGGCGTTCCTTCTTGGTACGGACGATGACGGCCTTGACCACATCGCCCTTCTTTACGTTGCCGCCAGGGATCGCATCCTTGACGGTGGCGACAATGACGTCACCGATGCCTGCGTAGCGACGGCCGGATCCACCGAGAACGCGAATGGTAAGGATTTCCTTAGCACCCGTGTTGTCGGCGACCTTGAGTCGCGACTCCTGCTGAATCACTATTTACTCCTTGCGTCGCGCCGGTTCTCAGGCCGTGGTCTTGCTACGGAATGAGCCTTGCGGAACGGTTGATCGGGGTGTCTCTTGACCTGCCTGGATTTTGCCAGACCAGGCCTAAACGCCCGTGCCAGAAGCAGTTGCTCCCATCCAGTCCGGGACGGATCCCGGGCGCACAGGGGCACTATGCTGTGGCACGCTTGTTTACGAGGTTGATGACGGCGCGCGAAAGGCGCCATACAAACTCAATATCCTAGCACGTTTTCCGCCAGTCCCCATATCACCGCCGTCCCCTGGTCCGCAAGCAGTGCAGGACGCACGACGGCGTCACGCATGGCAGCCTTTCGGTCCGCCCAGGGTGCCGCTCCCCCGCCAGAGCAGGTCCCGCCGTCGTGCGCTTCGCTGAAATGCTGGCTGCCGTGAGGGGCGCGTTAAAACGAGGAGGCCCCCACTCCGGAAGGAGCAGGGGCCTCAGCTAAGCAGCAGGTGCTACTTGGCCTTCTCGAGGATTTCCACGAGCCGCCAGTTCTTGGTGGCGGACAGCGGACGGGTCTCGGCGATGACAACGAGGTCGCCGATGCCGGCGGTGTTCTCTTCGTCGTGTGCCTTGACCTTGGAAGTGCGGCGGATGACCTTGCCGTACAGTGCGTGCTTCACGCGGTCTTCAACCTCGACAACGATGGTCTTTTCCATCTTGTCGGAGACCACGTAACCGCGACGGGTCTTGCGGTAACCGCGCTGCACAGCCTTGGCTGCGGTAGCAGTTTCGGTCACGTTCTGGTCCTTTTCACTCACTTGGCGTCCTCCTCGGTCTCAGCCTTTTCAGCCTTGTCGGCCTTCTTGGTTGAAGCCTTCCTGGACTTCTTTTCTTCCTTGGCTTCCACAACCGGCGCGGCAACCTCGGCACGAATGCCCAGCTCGCGTTCGCGGAGAACGGTGTAGATGCGGGCGATGTCCTTCTTTACCGCGCGCAGGCGACCGTGGTTCTCCAGCTGTCCGGTGGCGGACTGGAAACGCAGGTTGAACAGCTCTTCCTTGGCCTTGCGGAGTTCTTCAACGAGACGCTCGTTGTCGAAACCGTCCAGCTGTGCGGGAGCCAGATCCTTGGATCCTACTGCCATTTCTACTCACCACCTTCGCGACGCACAATGCGTGCCTTCAACGGCAGCTTGTGGATTGCCAGGCGCAGGGCCTCGCGAGCTACCTCTTCATTGACACCGGAGAGTTCGAACAGAACCCGGCCCGGCTTGACGTTGGCGACCCACCATTCCGGTGAACCCTTACCGGAACCCATGCGGGTTTCGGCAGGCTTCTTGGTCAGGGGACGGTCCGGGTAAATGTTGATCCAGACCTTACCGCCACGCTTGATGTGGCGGGTCATCGCGATACGGGCAGATTCGATCTGGCGGTTGGTGACGTATGCCGGGCTCAGAGCCTGGATACCCCACTCACCGAACGAGACCTCGGTGCCGCCCGTGGCAGCGCCGGAACGACCCGGGTGGTGCTGCTTACGGTGCTTGACTCGACGTGGGATAAGCATTTAAGCCTGTCCTCCTTCTGCTGCTGCAGGTGCAGCTTCAGCTGCCGGAGCTTCAACAGCGGGAGCTGCGTCAGCGGCCGGACGGTCGTTGCGACGGCGGCGGTCACCGCGGTCAGCGCCACCCGGGCGGCCGGGACGCTCGCCACGGCCACCGCGGGACGGAGCGGCAGCAGCCTGTGCGGCCAGTTCCTTGGCGGTGACGTCACCCTTGTAGATCCAGACCTTCACGCCGATACGGCCGAAGGTGGTCTTGGCTTCGTAGAAGCCGTAGTCGATGTTCGCGCGGAGGGTGTGCAGGGGCACACGGCCTTCGCGGTAGAACTCCGAGCGGGACATTTCAGCGCCACCCAGGCGGCCCGAGCAGGCGATACGGATGCCCTTGGCACCTGCACGCTGTGCGGACTGCATGGCCTTCTTCATCGCACGGCGGAATGCCACGCGGGAAGTCAGCTGCTCTGCAACGCCCTGGGCCACAAGCTGGGCTTCCATCTCGGGGTTCTTGACCTCGAGGATGTTCAGCTGGACCTGCTTGCCGGTGAGCTTTTCGAGCTCGCCGCGGATGCGGTCTGCTTCTGCTCCACGGCGGCCGATGACGATGCCGGGACGGGCCGTGTGGATGTCCACGCGGACACGGTCACGGGTACGCTCGATTTCGACCTTGGCGATACCGGCGCGCTCCATGCCCGTGGACATGAGCTGGCGGATGCGGATGTCTTCGCGAACGAAGTCCTTGTACCGCTGGCCGGCCTTGGTGCTGTCAGCGAACCAGTGCGATACGTGATCGGTGGTGATGCCGAGTCGGAACCCGTGCGGGTTTACTTTCTGTCCCACTTAGCGAGCCTCCTCTTTCTCCGGGGTAGCGACTACCACGGTGATGTGGCTGGTGCGCTTCTTGATCTGAAATGCACGACCCTGGGCACGCGGCTGGAACCGCTTCATGGTCGGGCCTTCATCAACAAACGCTTCGCTGATGATGAGGTCGCCTTCGTCAAACGCCACGCCGTCGCGGTCCGCGAGGACCCGGGCGTTGGAGATTGCCGACTGAACTACCTTGAATACCGGCTCCGAAGCTGCCTGCGGGGCAAACTTCAGAATTGCCAGAGCCTCATTCGCTTGCAATCCACGAACAAGGTTGACGACGCGCCGGGCCTTCATAGGCGTTACGCGGATGTGGCGCGCAATTGCCTTGGCTTCCATTGCTTTCCTTCTCTCGTCTTTGACGTAAACGCAGGCGCCTAGCGGCGCTTGCCCTTACGGTCGTCCTTGACATGGCCGCGGAATGTCCGCGTGGGAGCGAATTCGCCGAGCTTGTGCCCGACCATCGACTCAGTGACAAACACCGGGATGTGCTTGCGTCCGTCGTGTACGGCGATCGTGTGCCCGAGCATGTCGGGGATGATCATCGAACGGCGGGACCAGGTCTTGATGACGTTCTTGGTGCCCTTTTCGTTTTCCCTGGCTACCTTCACAAAGAGGTGCTGGTCAACGAAAGGACCTTTTTTCAGGCTGCGTGGCATGTGTCCAGGCTCCTATCGCTTGTTCTTGCCAGTACGACGGCGACGCACAATAAGCTTGTCGCTCTCTTTGTTGGGGCGGCGGGTGCGGCCTTCACGCTTACCGTTCGGGTTCACGGGGTTACGACCACCGGAAGTCTTACCTTCACCACCACCGTGCGGGTGGTCAACCGGGTTCATGGCGACACCACGGACGGTCGGGCGGACGCCCTTCCACCGCATACGGCCGGCCTTGCCCCAGTTGATGTTCGACTGCTCGGCGTTGCCAACTTCGCCGACCGTTGCGCGGCAGCGCACGTCAACGTTGCGGATTTCGCCGGAGGGCAGGCGCAGCTGGGCGAAGCGGCCTTCCTTGGCAACAAGCTGGATGGATGCGCCGGCGGAGCGGCCCATCTTGGCGCCGCCACCCGGACGCAGTTCAACTGCGTGGATAACGGTACCCACCGGGATGTTGAGCAGCGGCAGGTTGTTACCGGGCTTGATGTCAGCACCGGCACCTGCCTCTACAACGTCACCCTGGGAGAGCTTGTTGGGAGCGATGATGTAACGCTTGGTGCCATCAACGTAGTGCAGGAGGGCGATGCGAGCCGTGCGGTTCGGATCGTACTCGATTTCGGCAACGCGGGCGTTGACGCCGTCCTTGTCGTGGCGACGGAAGTCGATCAGACGGTACTGGCGCTTGTGTCCACCACCCTTGTGGCGGGTGGTGATCTTACCGGTGTTGTTACGGCCGCCCTTCTTGGGCAGCGGACGTACCAACGACTTTTCCGGCGTCGACCGCGTGATTTCGATAAAGTCCGCTACGCTCGAGCCACGACGGCCCGGGGTAGTCGGCTTGTATTTACGGATTCCCATAATTTATTTCCTCGTTAAAGTGGTCTCCGCTACGCGAGCGGACCGCCGAAGATGTCGATGGTGCCTTCTTTGAGGGTGACAATCGCACGCTTGGTGTTCTTGCGGGTACCCCATCCGAATTTGGTGCGCTTGCGCTTACCGGCACGGTTGATGGTGTTGATCGATTCGACCTTGACGGAGAAGATCTTCTCCACGGCCAGCTTGATCTCGGTCTTGTTCGAACGGGGGTCCACCAGGAAGGTGTACTTGCCCTCGTCGATCAGGCCGTAGCTCTTTTCCGACACGACGGGTGCAAGCACGACGTCGCGGGGATCCTTGATGGTGGCTGCACTCACTTGGCATCCTCCTCGTTCTTTGCTGCCTTAGCGGCAACGAATGCGTCGTAGGCAGCCTTGGTGAAGACAACGTCATCAGAGACGAGAACGTCGTAGGTGTTCAGCTGGTCTGCGTACAGAACGTGAACGCCGGCGAGGTTGCGCACGGACAGTGCGGCAACATCGTTATCGCGCTCGATGACGACCAGCAGGTTCTTGCGGTCGGAAACGCCGCGAAGCGTTGCCAGGGCAGTCTTGGAAGACGGCTTGTCTCCAGCAACCAGCTCGGAGACAACGTGGATGCGACCGTTGCGGGCCCGGTCAGACAGTGCGCCGCGCAGTGCAGCAGCAATCATCTTCTTGGGGGTGCGCTGGCTGTAGTCACGCGGGGTGGGACCGTGGACAATGCCACCGCCGGTCATGTGCGGAGCACGGACGGAACCCTGACGGGCGCGGCCGGTACCCTTCTGCTTGAACGGCTTGCGTCCTGCACCGGAAACTTCAGCGCGGGTCTTGGTCTTGTGGGTTCCCTGGCGGGCAGCAGCGAGCTGGGCAACGACAACCTGGTGCAGCAGCGGCACGTTGGTCTGAACGTCGAAGATCTCTGCAGGCAGGTCAACCTGGACAGTGTTAGCCATTGAACTAGGCTCCCTTCACGGCAGTGCGTACGAGTACGACCTGGCCGCGGGCACCGGGAACGGCGCCCTTGATCAGGAGCAGCGACTTCTCGACGTCAACCGCGTGGACCGTGAGGTTCAGCGTGGTGTGACGAACGGCGCCCATGCGGCCGGCCATTTTCATGCCCTTGAAGACGCGGCTCGGGGTGGATGCGCCACCGATTGAACCGGGCTTACGGTGGTTCTTGTGGGCACCGTGGGAAGCGCCAACGCCGTGGAAGCCGTGACGCTTCATAACACCGGCGAAGCCCTTACCCTTGGTGGTGCCGATGACGTCGATCTTCTGACCGGCCTCGAAGAGCTCCACGGAGAGCTCCTGGCCCAGCTCGTACTCAGCAGCATCTGCGGTACGGAGTTCGACGACGTGGCGGCGAGGCGTGACGCCTGCCTTCTCAAAGTGACCAGCCAGCGGCTTGGTGACCTTGCGGGGATCGATCTGGCCGTAGCCGATCTGAACGGCGACGTAGCCATCGGACTCAGCATTGCGCAGCTGGGTGATGACGTTCGAGTCTGCCTGGACCACAGTGACGGGGATGAGCTTGTTGTTCTCGTCCCAGACCTGGGTCATGCCGAGCTTCGTGCCCAGCAGGCCCTTTACGTTACGGGTTGCGGTCATAGTTTCTCAGCACCTCCCTACAGCTTGATTTCGATGTTCACGTCAGCCGGCAGGTCGAGACGCATGAGCGAGTCAACAGCCTTCGGCGTGGGATCGATGATGTCGATAAGACGCTTGTGCGTGCGCATTTCAAAGTGCTCGCGGCTGTCCTTGTACTTGTGCGGAGAGCGGATAACGCAGTACACGTTCTTCTCCGTAGGCAGCGGCACGGGGCCAACTACCGTTGCGCCTGCGCGCGTGACCGTCTCAACGATCTTCCGTGCTGAAACGTCAATGACCTCGTGGTCGTATGACTTCAGCCGGATGCGGATTTTTTGTCCCGCCATGTCGCCTGACTCTCTTTCAGTCTGTGCTTCCCCGGTTTAGGGCTGCCCTGTTCACTTACTCGTTGTATGGCTGCCGAAGCATTTGAGGTCGTAACCACCATCCGCCGCGCAAGCTGAATCCGGATGAATCCGGGTTCCTCAACCTGCCGGCGCAACCGACCCCCGCGGTCGGGCGTGTCGCGCTGAACACGCATACAAATCCGCAATTCCATTGGGGTGGGTTATGTTTGGTCTTCAGCTTGGACCCTGCACCCGGCATTATCCGGATCGGGACACGAAGAAGCGCTTGAACAACTCATCTAGTATGCCGGAAAACTGCGGCAGATGCGAATTGGCTCCGTATCGATGCTCGTCAGGGCCATTGCCGCGGGCCGGGAGCGGCTGGATGATAGGGGCATGACCCTGGAGAGTACAGAATCGGTGACGGAACTGGCCGGGCGCGTGCCGCCGTCGTTCATCCTCGGCGTCGCGGCAGCGGCATTCCAGATTGAAGGCTCGCTGAAGGCCGGGGGCCGTGGGCCATCGGGGTGGGATGCCTTCGCGGAGAAGCCCGGTGCCATCCTCGACGGCCACTCCCCCGCAGTGGCGTGCGACCACTACAACAGGCTCCCGGAGGATGTCGCGCTGCTGAAGGAACTGGGCGTAGGCTCCTACAGGTTCTCCCTGTCCTGGCCACGCATCCAGCCTGATGGACGGGGTGCCCTCAATGCCGAAGGCCTGGATTTCTACGACCGTCTCATCGACCAACTGCTCGAAGCAGGCGTCTCACCCATGGCAACGCTCTACCACTGGGACACTCCCCTGCCCCTGGAACACCGCGGCGGCTGGCTGAACCGGGACACGGCCGAGCGGTTCGGCGAGTATGCCAGAGCCGCCGGTGAGCGGTTCGGAGACCGGGTGGCTCAGTGGGTCACCCTCAACGAACCCGTATCGGTCACCCTGAACGGCTACGCACTGGGGGTGCATGCACCCGGCCGCCGGCTGCTGTTCGACGCCCTTCCCGCCGTCCATCACCAGCTCCTGGCACACGGGCTCGGCGTGCAGGCGCTGCGGGCTGCTGGAGTGGCCGGCGGAGTAGGCCTGTCCAACCTGCACTCTCCCGTCAGGCCCGCCTCACGAAAAATCGGCGATAGGCTCGTCGCCCACCTCTATGACCTGCTGATGAACAGGATGTACGCGGATCCGGTCCTGCTGGGCCGCTACCCGTCGCTGCCGCTGTACGCGAAGCCCTGGCTGCGTTCCATCGGCAGGATTTCCGACGCGGATCTCAAAACCATCCACCAGCCCTTGGATTTCTACGGGCTCAACTACTACTTCCCGGTCAAGGTGGCCGTGGGGCCAGGCATCACCCCGCTGCCTGCGGACATGCACAAGGAGCTTGCCAAGCTGCCCTTCCACGAGGTGGGCTATCCGGAGTACGGGAGTACGGGCTTCGGCTGGCCCGTGGCGCCGGAACACCTGGGCATCCTGCTGCAGGAAATGCGCGACCGTTACGGAGCGGCCCTCCCCCCGGTCTACATCACCGAGGGCGGCGCCAGTTTCCCGGAACCTGACCGCGTTTCGGGGACCCTCGAGGATACCGATCGGGTGGAGTACCTGGCCAGTCATTTGGGTGCGGCGCTTGAGGCCACGGCTCCCGGGGGCCTGGCAGAGGGATTGGACCTGCGTGGCTATTTCGTGTGGACGCTCATGGACAACTTTGAGTGGGCCGCCGGCTACTCGCAACGTTTTGGCCTGGTGCACGTGGACTTTGAGACGCTGCAGCGGACGCCCAAGAGGTCCTTCTACTGGTACCAGGCCCTGTCCCGCGCAAGGAATGGCCGATCAGACTAGCCTGGCCGGCTCTGTGGGTCAGGAGTGCCCGGTGACAGTCAGGAAGATCAGAACGCAGTTCAGCCCCACGATAAGGGTGGCACTGGTCCAACCGGCGATCCGGAGGGGCTTGGAATCCACATGGACGCCCATCACCTTGCGGCTTCCGGTAAGCCGGATCAGCGGAATCAGCGCGAACGGGATACCGAAACTCAGGAGGACCTGGCTGAGGACCAGGGCTACCGTGGGTTCGATGCCCGCGCCAAGGACCAGCAACGCCGGGATCAGGGTCACGGTTCGGCGGACCAGCAGCGGAATCCTCATCTTCAGCAGGCCGCCCATGATGGTGGCCCCGGCATAACAGCCCACGGAGGTGGACGCCAGTCCGGAGGCCAGCAGGCCTACGGCGAATACGACGCCGATGACCGGCCCCAGTGCCGACGTGACCGCCGCGTGGGCACCGGCAATGGTGTCAGTGCCCTCCACCCCGCGGAGGCTGGTGGCAGCCAACAGCAGCATGGCGATATTGACGACGCCGGCAAGCAGCAGGGCGCCGGCGACGTCCACGCGGGTGGTCCGGATCAACCGCGTCCTGACGGCAGGATCCTTCGAGAAGCCGTGGCGGTCCCGGGCGAGGGCTGAATGCAGGTATATCGCGTGCGGCATGACGGTTGCACCGAGCATGCTGGCAGCGAGCAGGACTGTATCGGTTCCCTCGAAGCGCGGTACAAGGCCGGCCAGGGCGCCGCCCGCGTCCGGCGGAGCGACGAACAGGCCCGAGACGAACCCCACGGCGATCACACCAAGAAGGGTGAGGATCGCGAACTCGAAGGACTTCTGGCTCCGGCGCGACTGCAGTGCCAGCAACAGCATTGACGCAACGCCAATGACGACCCCACCGGCGAGCAGCGGCAGGCCAAACAGCAGATTAAGCGCAACTGCCCCGCCGATGACCTCAGCCAGGTCCGTGGCTCCGGCAACGACCTCGGCCTGCACCCAATAGGCGCGTCGGCGGCGGGTTCCCAGCCGCTGGCCGAGGATTTCCGGCAGGCTCATGCCAGTGGCGAGCCCAAGCTTGGCGGACTGGTACTGGATGAGAACGGCCATCCCGTTGGCGGCCACGAGGACCCAGACGAGCAGGTACCCAAAGCTGGCGCCGGCCGTCAGGTTAGCCGCGACGTTTCCAGGGTCCACATAAGCAATGGCTGCCACGAAGGCAGGCCCCAGCAGCAGGAGGCGGGACCAGAGCCCCGGAGTGGCGGTTTGCGCCGTCATAATCGATACAGCCATCACATGTCCTCGTCGTTGCGGCGTCACTAAGACGAGGATACCGCGAATTTAGGTATCCCGAAAAGTAGGAATAAGGTGTACCGGCAAGTTGGCCGGAGGGAGGGCGGCTACTGGTTCTTGTTTGCCCTGTTGATCCGCTTGGCCCGGTCAATTTCGTGCCGGAAGTTCCTTCTGACCCAGAACACCCCGCCAACCACCACAACCGCGATGATCAGGAAAATAAGCCATCCCATGATGATCTCCTTTCAGTGCTGCCACAGTATCAGGGGCTTGTCCGTAGCGGTTCCGCAACGTCCCGGCCGGGGCTTTTGGGCATAAAGAAAGCCCCGCTGCCTAGCAGCGGGGCTTTCTTTATGGATTTTAGTGTGGGCCGAGGCCCAGCAAATCCTTGATCAGCAAGTACTACTTGATGATCTTGGTAACGCGTCCCGAACCAACGGTGCGGCCGCCTTCGCGGATTGCGAAGCCGAGGCCCTCTTCCATGGCGATGGGCTGGATGAGCGCAACGGTCATCTCAGTGTTGTCGCCGGGCATAACCATTTCCGTGCCCTCGGGCAGGGTGATAACGCCGGTTACGTCCGTGGTACGGAAGTAGAACTGCGGGCGGTAGTTGGAGTAGAACGGGTTGTGACGTCCGCCTTCGTCCTTGGAGAGGATGTAGACGTTGGCCTCGAAGTCGGTGTGCGGGGTGATGGAACCCGGCTTGACGACAACCTGGCCACGCTCGACATCGTCGCGCTTCAGGCCACGGAGCAGCAGGCCACAGTTCTCGCCGGCCCATGCTTCGTCGAGCTGCTTGTGGAACATCTCGATACCGGTAACCGTGGTCTTCTGGACCGGGCGGATGCCGACGATCTCGACCTCGGAGTTGATGGCGAGGGTTCCACGCTCGGCGCGGCCCGTAACAACGGTGCCACGACCGGTGATGGTGAAGACGTCTTCGATCGGCATCAGGAACGGCTTGTCGCGGTCACGTACGGGGTCCGGAACGGACTCGTCGACAGCAGCCATCAGGTCCTCAACGGACTTGACCCACTCGGGGTCGCCTTCCAGGGCCTTCAGGCCGGAAACGCGAACCACCGGAGCGTTGTCGCCGTCGAAGCCCTGCGAGCTCAGGAGCTCACGAACTTCCATTTCGACGAGGTCGAGGAGTTCCTCGTCATCGACCATGTCAGCCTTGTTCAGCGCGACCAGCAGGTAGGGAACACCAACCTGGCGGGCGAGCAGAACGTGCTCGCGGGTCTGAGCCATCGGGCCGTCGGTAGCGGCAACCACGAGGATTGCGCCGTCCATCTGAGCAGCACCGGTGATCATGTTCTTGATGTAGTCAGCGTGGCCGGGGGCGTCAACGTGTGCGTAGTGACGCTTCTCGGTCTGGTACTCCACGTGGGAGATGTTGATGGTAATACCGCGCTGACGCTCTTCGGGTGCAGAGTCGATCGACGCGAAGTCACGCTTTTCGTTGAGATCCGGGTACTTGTCGTACAGCACCTTGGAAATGGCGGCCGTCAGCGTCGTCTTACCGTGGTCAACGTGACCAATGGTGCCGATGTTGACGTGCGGCTTAGTCCGCTCGAACTTTGCCTTTGCCACAGGTTCCTCCTAGAACGTTTACAAATAGCTTGCCCTCCAGCCGCGCTTGTCGCGGTAGAACTCAGGCAAGTCTACTTGGGGGGCTTTGGATTGGTGAAATCGCAGATTCAGGAACTAATACTAGTCCCCTGAGCCTGTCGGTGCAGGGGGCCGGCCTGGACCGGCCGGCCTCCTGCACCAGGTTCGTCGGCCTTTGGAGGCCACCGAACCCGGGGTGTTCGCTTTGAAAGTCCGGAAAAGACTACTCGCCGCGGGACTTCTGGATGATCTCGTCGGCAACTGCCTTCGGGACCTCGGCGTAGCTGTTGAACGTCATGGAGTAGACAGCACGGCCCTGGGTCTTGGAGCGCAGGTCGCCGATGTAGCCGAACATGCCGGACAGCGGAACGTGCGCACGGATGACCTTGACGCCCTGTGCATCTTCCATGGACTGCATCTGGCCACGGCGGGAGTTGAGGTCACCGATAACTTCACCCATGTATTCCTCAGGGGTGCGGACCTCGACATCCATCAGTGGTTCGAGCAGAACCGGGTTCGCCTTGCGTGCAGCTTCCTTGAAAGCCATACGGCCGGCGATCTTGAACGCCATTTCCGAGGAGTCAACATCGTGGTACGCGCCGTCAATCAGCGTGGCCTTGATGCCGACAACCGGGTAGCCGGCCAGGACGCCGTCGTTCAATGCGTCCTGGATGCCCGCGTCGACGGACGGGATGTATTCGCGCGGAACGCGGCCACCGGTGACCTTGTTCTCGAACTCGTACAGCTCACCCTCAGCGGTGTCCAGCGGCTCGATGGCGATCTGGATCTTTGCGAACTGGCCCGAACCACCGGTCTGCTTCTTGTGCGTGTAGTCGTGGCGTTCGACGGCGCGCTTGATGGTTTCGCGGTAGGCAACCTGGGGCTTGCCCACGTTTGCCTCGACCTTGAACTCGCGGCGCATGCGGTCCACCAGGATGTCCAGGTGGAGCTCGCCCATGCCGGCGATGATGGTCTGGCCGGTGTCTTCGTTGAGGGACACCTGGAAGGTGGGGTCCTCAGCGGAGAGCTTCTGGATGGCCGTGGAGAGCTTCTCCTGGTCACCCTTGGTGTTCGGCTCGATGGCAACCGAGATCACGGGCTCCGGGAAGCTCATGGACTCGAGCACGATCTGGTTGTTGGCATCACACAGGGTGTCACCCGTGGTGGTGTCCTTCAGACCGATGGCTGCGTAGATGTGGCCTGCGGTAGCGCCCTCAACGGGCATTTCCTTGTTGGCGTGCATCTGGAACAGCTTGCCGATGCGCTCCTTCTTGCCCTTGGTGGAGTTGACCACCTGCGCGCCTGCTTCCACGTGACCGGAGTACACGCGGATGAAGGTGAGCTGACCGAAGAAGGGGTGAGCAGCAATCTTGAATGCCAGGGCCGAGAACGGCTCCTCAGCGGAAGGCTTGCGGGTCAGTTCCTTCTCTTCGTCGCGAGGATCGTGACCGACCATCGGGGGGACGTCGAGCGGGTTCGGCAGGTAGTCCACAACTGCATCGAGCATCGGCTGGACGCCACGGTTCTTGAACGCGGAGCCACAGAAGATCGGGTACAGCTCGGAGTTGATGGTCATCTGGCGGATGCCGGCCTTGAGCTCGTCGATCGAGATCTCTTCGCCCTCAAGGTACTTCTCCATGAGTTCCTCGGAGGACTCTGCAACGGTCTCAACGAGGTTCGCGCGGTACTCTTCAGCCTTTTCCTGGAGGTCAGCCGGGATCTCACGGATCTCGTACTTGGCACCCATGGTCACGTCGCCCTTGGCGTCGCCCGGCCAAACCAGGGCACGCATGTAAAGCAGGTCGACGACGCCGATGAAGTCGTTCTCGGCACCGATGGGCAGCTGCATGACCAGCGGCTTGGCACCGAGGCGGCTGATGATGGTGTCTACGGTGAAGTAGAAGTCAGCACCGAGCTTGTCCATCTTGTTGACGAAGCAGATACGCGGGACGTTGTACTTGTCAGCCTGGCGCCATACGGTCTCGGACTGCGGCTCAACGCCTTCCTTGCCGTCGAAGACGGCAACTGCACCGTCGAGGACGCGCAGGGAGCGCTCAACCTCAACCGTGAAGTCCACGTGGCCAGGGGTGTCGATGATGTTGATCTGGTTGTTTTCCCAGAAGCAGGTCACGGCGGCAGACGTGATGGTGATGCCGCGTTCCTTTTCCTGTTCCATCCAGTCGGTGGTCGACGCGCCGTCGTGCGTTTCGCCGATCTTGTGGTTCACACCCGTGTAGAACAGGATGCGCTCGGTGGTGGTGGTCTTGCCGGCATCAATGTGGGCCATGATGCCGATATTGCGGACCTTACTAAGGTCGGTAAGCACGTCCTGTGCCACGGGGTCTCCTTTTGGGATGGACTACGCGTTCGCCGCCGGCTCGGTTGAGCCGGCGGCGTCCGGGGAGTATTACCAGCGGTAGTGTGCGAAGGCCTTGTTGGACTCGGCCATCTTGTGGGTGTCTTCGCGACGCTTCACAGCGGCACCGAGACCGTTGGACGCATCCAGGATTTCGTTCTGGAGACGCTCGGTCATCGTCTTTTCACGGCGGGCCTTGGAGTAGCCAACCAGCCACCGCAGGGCGAGGGCGGTGGAGCGGCCCGGCTTGACCTCAACCGGCACCTGGTAGGTGGCGCCACCGACACGGCGGGAGCGGACCTCGAGGGAAGGCTTGACGTTGTCCATGGCCTTCTTGAGGGCTGCAACGGGGTCGCCGCCCGACTTGGCGCGGGCGCCTTCGAGGGCACCGTAGACGATGCGCTCTGCCGTGGACTTCTTGCCGTCAACGAGCACCTTGTTGATGAGCTGGGTTACCAGCGGGGAACCGTATACCGGATCCGAAACGAGCGGCCGCTTGGGGGCCGGACCCTTGCGAGGCATATTACTTCTTCTCCATCTTTGCGCCGTAGCGGCTGCGGGCCTGCTTACGGTTCTTTACACCCTGGGTATCGAGGGCGCCACGGACGATCTTGTAGCGGACACCCGGAAGGTCCTTCACACGACCACCGCGAACGAGCACAATGGAGTGCTCCTGCAGGTTGTGGCCAACACCGGGGATGTAGGCGGTAACTTCCACGCCGCCGTTGAGGCGCACACGTGCCACCTTACGCAGAGCCGAGTTCGGCTTCTTCGGGGTGGTGGTGTAGACGCGGGTGCAGACACCGCGGCGCATGGGGCTGCCCTTAAGCGCGGGAGCCTTGGTCTTTGAGACCTTAGGCGTGCGGCCCTTGCGGACCAGCTGGTTAATCGTAGGCACTCTCGTGTTCTCCGTTTTATCCGGAGTGGCTGTTTCCGGCCACTCTCCTTTTGCGTTGCCCCGCCGCCCGGGCCCTGAAGGGAATCTCCATGGCGGCGAAGGCGAAGCCTTAATAGTCGGATCGCACACCGGGACGAAACGTACATTCCTGCAGTTCCCTAGGCATGCAAAAATGTGGCATACGTTGCACAAGAACCCTGCAAACCGGAAACGTCGCTCTGGTCCAGCCTTTCAGCTGACACCGGCGCTCTCATCCACTGCCACAATAACAATTGGTAACAAGTCTAGCATGGACAGGCTCCATGCCTTAATCGGGGCATCTCCCCCATCGGTTGCTCCGTACCTGTCGTTATGGGTCACCAGAACGACAGGTACGGAGCAATCGATGTTAACGGGAGATGGTCCCCCACCTTGCGGTGAAGGACCATCCCGTGGCTAAAACTGCCTCTTAGCGGAAGTCGTTGCCCAGGTCGTAGTCATCCAGCGGGATGGCGTGGAACTCGGGAGCTCCATCTCCACCCAGGGTGTCGTACGAGAAGTCACTGAATGCGCTGGGGCCGGTGAACAGGTTGGCCTTTGCTTCTTCAGTGGGCTCGACGGTGACCTCGGTGTAGCGCGGGAGGCCCGTGCCGGCCGGGATCAGCTTACCGATGATGACGTTTTCCTTGAGGCCCAGCAGCGGATCGCTCTTGCCTTCCATGGCCGCCTGCGTCAGGACGCGGGTGGTCTCCTGGAAGGAAGCTGCAGACAGCCAGGACTCGGTGGCCAGCGACGCCTTGGTGATGCCCATCAGTTCAGGACGTCCGGAAGCCGGAGTCTTGCCCTCGGACACAACGCGGCGGTTGGCTTCCTCGAACCGGCTGCGCTCAGCGAGCTCGCCGGGCAGCAGGTCGGATTCGCCGGACTCGATGACCGTGACGCGGCGCAGCATCTGGCGGACGATAACCTCGACGTGCTTGTCGTGGATACCGATGCCCTGGCTGCGGTACACGCCCTGGACCTCGTCCACCAGGAACTTCTGTGCCGCACGCGGACCCATGATGCGCAAGACCTGCTTGGGGTCCACCGGGCCGTTGATCAACTTCTGGCCCACGGAAACGTGGTCGCCGTCTTCGATCAGCAGCCGTGAACGGCGCAGCACCGGGTAGGCGATCTCTTCCGAGCCGTCATCCGGGGTGATGACCAGGCGCATCTGGCGCTCGGACTCTTCGATGGTGATGCGGCCGGCTGCTTCAGCAATCGGTGCAACACCCTTCGGAGTGCGGGCTTCGAAGAGCTCCTGGATACGGGGCAGACCCTGGGTGATGTCGTCGCCACCACCGGCGGAAACAGCACCACCGGTGTGGAACGTACGCATGGTCAGCTGGGTACCGGGCTCACCGATGGACTGTGCGGCGATGATGCCCACGGCCTCGCCGATGTCCACGGTCTTGCCGGTGGCCAGCGAGCGGCCGTAGCACAGGGCGCAGGTGCCGACGCTGGACTCACAGGTGAGTACGGAGCGGACCTTGACCTCGGTGATGCCTGCCTTGAAGAGCTCGGCGATAACCACGTCGCCGCAGTCGGTGCCGGCGGCTGCGAGGACGTTGCCCTCGGAGTCCACGACGTCGACAGCCAGCGTACGTGCGTAAGCGCTGTTCTCGACGTTCTCGTCCAGGACCAGCTCACCGTTGGCGTCGGCGACGGCGATGGGCGTGACCAGGCCGCGCTCGGTGCCGCAGTCCTCTTCACGGACGATGACGTCCTGCGAGACGTCCACCAGACGACGGGTCAGGTAACCCGAGTTGGCGGTACGCAGAGCGGTATCGGCCAGGCCCTTACGGGCACCGTGCGTGGCGATGAAGTATTCCAGCACCGACAGGCCCTCACGGTAGGAGGACTTGATGGGGCGCGGGATGATCTCACCCTTAGGGTTGGCCACCAGACCACGGATACCCGCAATCTGGCGGACCTGCATCCAGTTACCACGTGCACCGGAGGACACCATGCGGTTGATGGTGTTCATCGGGGACAGGCTCTCACGCATCACCGAGGCGATATCGTTGGTGGCCTTGTTCCAGATCTCGATGAGTTCCTGGCGGCGCTCGTCGTCGTCGATCAGGCCCTTATCGTACTGGCCCTGGATCTTGGCGGCGCGCTCTTCGTACCCGGCAAGGATTTCCGGCTTGGCAGCCGGAACCTCGATGTCGGAGATGGCGACGGTGACGCCTGAACGGGTGGCCCAGTAGAAACCGGCATCCTTGAGGTTGTCCAGCGTTGCAGCGGTGACAACCTTCGGGTAGCGCTCGGCGAGGTCGTTGACGATGCGGGACAGTTCGCCCTTGTCGGCAACAGCCTCAACCCACGGGTAGTCCTCGGGCAGGGTCTCGTTGAAGAGGACCTGGCCCAGGGAGGTTTCAACCAGTGCGGGCTGGCCCTGCTCCCAGCCTTCGGGAGCTTCCCAGCCGGCGTACGGGACGAAGCCTTCGAGGCGGATCTTGACCTGCGAGTTCAGGTGCAGCTCGCGGGCATCGAAGGCCATGATGGCTTCCGAAACCGAACCGAAGATGCGGCCTTCGCCGGCCGACCCCTTGCGCTTGGTGGTCAAGTGGTACAGGCCGATGATCATATCCTGCGAAGGCAGGGTGACCGGGCGTCCGTCAGAGGGCTTCAGGATGTTGTTCGAGGACAGCATCAGGATGCGGGCCTCAGCCTGCGCCTCGGGGCTCAGCGGCAGGTGGACTGCCATCTGGTCGCCGTCGAAGTCGGCGTTGAATGCGCCACAAACCAGCGGGTGCAGCTGGATTGCCTTGCCTTCAACAAGCTGCGGCTCGAACGCCTGGATGCCCAGGCGGTGCAGGGTAGGTGCACGGTTGAGCAGCACCGGGTGTTCGGTGATGATCTCTTCGAGCACGTCCCAGACCTGCGGGCGGTAGCGCTCCACCATCCGCTTGGCCGACTTGATGTTCTGGGCGTGGTTGAGGTCAACCAGGCGCTTCATCACGAACGGCTTGAAGAGCTCCAGTGCCATCTGCTTGGGCAGGCCGCACTGGTGCAGCTTCAGCTGCGGGCCGACGACGATGACCGAACGGCCGGAGTAGTCGACGCGCTTGCCGAGGAGGTTCTGGCGGAAACGGCCCTGCTTGCCCTTGAGCATGTCGCTCAGGGACTTCAGCGGACGGTTGCCCGGTCCGGTGACCGGACGGCCGCGGCGGCCGTTGTCGAAGAGGCTGTCAACAGCTTCCTGAAGCATGCGCTTCTCGTTGTTGACGATGATCTCCGGAGCACCCAGGTCAAGCAGGCGCTTGAGGCGGTTGTTGCGGTTGATCACGCGGCGGTACAGGTCGTTAAGGTCGGAGGTCGCGAAGCGGCCACCGTCCAGCTGGACCATGGGGCGCAGTTCCGGCGGGATCACCGGGACGGCGTCGAGGACCATGCCGAGCGGGCTGTTGTTGGTGGTCAGGAACGCGTTGACCACCTTCAGGCGCTTGAGGGCACGGGTCTTGCGCTGGCCCTTGCCGTTGGCAATGACGTCGCGCAGGGACTCGGACTCGGCCTGCATGTCGAAGTTCTCAAGGCGCTTCTTGATGGCTTCGGCACCCATGGAGCCTTCGAAGTACATGCCGTAGCGGTCGCGCAGTTCGCGGTACAGGCCTTCGTCACCTTCGAGGTCGGCGACCTTCAGGTTCTTGAAGCGGTCCCAGACCTGCTCGAGGCGCTCGATGTCGGCGTCGGCACGCTTGCGCACGTTGGCCATCTGGCGGTCGGCGGAGTCGCGGGCCTTCTTCTTGTCGGCAGCCTTGGCGCCTTCGCCCTCGAGGCGTGCGATTTCGCCTTCGAGGTCGCGGGCGATCGCGGCGATGTCGGCGTCGCGGTTGTCGATCAGCTGCTTCTTCTCGATGTCGTGCTCAACCTGCAGGTTGGGCAGTTCCTCGTGGCGGGCAGCCTCGTCGACGCTGGTGATCATGTAGGCAGCGAAGTAGATGACCTTTTCGAGGTCCTTCGGAGCCAGGTCAAGGAGGTAGCCCAGGCGGGACGGAACACCCTTGAAGTACCAGATGTGGGTAACCGGTGCGGCCAGTTCGATGTGGCCCATGCGCTCACGGCGGACCTTGGCACGGGTGACTTCGACGCCACAACGCTCACAGATGATGCCCTTGAAGCGCACGCGCTTGTACTTGCCGCAGTAGCATTCCCAGTCGCGGGACGGGCCGAAGATCTTCTCGCAGAAGAGGCCGTCCTTCTCGGGCTTGAGCGTGCGGTAGTTGATGGTTTCCGGCTTCTTAACCTCGCCGTACGACCAGCCGCGGATGTCTTCCGCGGTGGCGAGGCCGATCTGCATGAGGCCGAAGGAGGATTCGCTGGACATATGGTCCCTGTTCTCTCTTGTTCTCTAAATTCTGAAGTCTTAGGTGCGGGATGAGGGAGGGCGGCGTACGACGGCGGGTTCCCACCCGCCGTCGTACGGGCGCCTTCTAGACCTCTTCTACGGAGCTGGGCTCTGCGCGAGACAGATCGATGCCCAGTTCCTCCGCAGCCGTGAAGACTGCGTCATCAGAGTCACGCATTTCAATTGTGGTTCCGTCCGTGGAAAGAACTTCCACGTTCAGGCACAGCGACTGCATTTCCTTGATCAAGACCTTGAAGGATTCGGGAACGCCCGGCTCGGGGATGTTCTCGCCCTTGACGATCGCTTCGTAGACCTTCACACGACCGTGGATATCATCCGACTTGATCGTGAGGAGTTCCTGGAGCGTGTAGGCGGCGCCATAAGCTTCGAGCGCCCACACTTCCATTTCACCGAAGCGCTGGCCACCGAACTGTGCCTTACCACCCAGCGGCTGCTGCGTGATCATGGAGTACGGGCCGGTGGAGCGCGCGTGGATCTTGTCGTCCACCAGGTGGTGGAGCTTCAGGATGTACATGTAGCCGACCGAGATCGGATCCGGGAACGGCTCGCCGGAGCGGCCGTCAAACAGGCGGGTCTTGCCCGAGGAGTTGATCAGGCGGTCACCATCTCGGGTCACGTTCGTGGAATCCAGCAGGCCCGTGATTTCCTCTTCGCGGGCACCGTCGAACACCGGCGTTGCAACAGTGGTGGGACCACTCTCGCGGGGCAGGTTGGGGAGCTGCTTGACCCACTCCGGCTCGCCTTCGATCTTCCAACCGGTCTTGGCAACCCAGCCCAGGTGCGTTTCGAGCACCTGGCCCACGTTCATACGGCCCGGAACACCCAGCGGGTTCAGGACGATGTCGACGGGGGTACCGTCGGCCAGGAAGGGCATGTCCTCGATCGGGAGGATCTTGGAGATAACACCCTTGTTGCCGTGGCGGCCAGCGAGCTTGTCGCCGTCGGTGATCTTGCGCTTGGCAGCCACGTAGACGCGGACCAGCTGGTTGACGCCCGGGGGCAGTTCGTCGTCGTTGTCGCGGTCGAAGACGCGCACGCCGATGACGGTGCCGGACTCGCCGTGGGGCACCTTCAGGGAGGTGTCACGCACTTCGCGTGACTTCTCGCCGAAGATGGCGCGCAGGAGGCGCTCCTCCGGGGTCAGTTCGGTTTCACCCTTCGGGGTGACCTTTCCGACCAGGATGTCCCCTGCTTCAACCTCGGCACCGATGTGGATGATGCCGCGCTCGTCCAGCCCTGCGAGGACTTCCTCGGACACGTTGGGGATGTCACGGGTGATTTCCTCGGCACCAAGCTTGGTGTCGCGGGCATCGATCTCGTGCTCCTCGATGTGGATGGAGGAAAGGACGTCCTCGGCAACGATGCGCTGCGAGAGGATGATGGCGTCCTCGAAGTTGTGGCCTTCCCATGACATGAATGCCACGAGCAGGTTCTTGCCGAGTGCCAGTTCACCCTGGTCCGTTGCCGGGCCGTCGGCGATGATGCCGCCAACTTCCAGGCGCTGGCCTTCGTTCACCAGTACGCGGTGGTTGTAGCAGTTGCCCTGGTTGGAGCGGGCGAACTTGTTGATGCGGTAGTTGGTCTCGGTGCCGTCGTCGTTGAGCATGATGACGAGCTCGGCGGAAACCTCGGTGACCACACCGGCCTTCTTGGCAATGACAACGTCACCGGCGTCGACTGCGGCGGCGCGCTCCATGCCGGTGCCCACGACGGGGGCCTCGGAACGGACCAGCGGCACAGCCTGGCGCTGCATGTTGGCACCCATGAGTGCGCGGTTGGCGTCGTCGTGCTCAAGGAACGGGATCAGGGCGGTTGCCACGGACACCATCTGGCGCGGGGAAACGTCCATGAACTCAACGTCCTCGGCCGGAACCAGGACGGGCTCGCCTCCACCACCACGGGCACGCACGAGGACAGTGTCCTCGGCGAACTTGTTGTTCTCGTCCAGCGGCGCGTTGGCCTGGGCGATCAGCACCTCGGCTTCGTCGTCGGCCGTCAAGTACTGGACGTCGTCGGACACGACGCCGTCCTTGACCAGACGGTACGGGGTCTCGATGAAGCCGAACGGGTTGATGCGTCCGTAGGAAGCCAGCGAACCGATCAGGCCAATGTTGGGGCCTTCAGGGGTTTCGATGGGGCACATGCGTCCGTAGTGGGACGGGTGCACGTCACGGACTTCCATGCCGGCGCGGTCACGGGACAGACCACCGGGGCCAAGGGCCGACAGGCGGCGCTTGTGGGTCAGGCCCGAGAGCGGGTTGTTCTGGTCCATGAACTGCGACAGCTGGGAGGTTCCGAAGAACTCCTTGATGGCTGCAACCACGGGGCGGATGTTGATCAGGGTCTGCGGCGTGATGGCCTCGACGTCCTGGGTGGTCATACGCTCGCGGACAACGCGCTCCATGCGGGACAGGCCTGTGCGGACCTGGTTCTCGATGAGCTCGCCGACGGCGCGGATGCGGCGGTTGCCGAAGTGGTCGATGTCGTCGATTTCGACGCGCAGGTCCACTTCCTGGCCATCGCGGGTGCCCTTGATGGTCTTCTCGCCGGCGTGCAGCGCAACGAGGAACTTGATCATGGCAACGATGTCTTCAACGTGCAGGACAGAAGCTTCCTTGTCACCAAGGGAGCGGTCGATGCCCAGCTTGCGGTTGATCTTGTAGCGGCCAACCTTGGCCAGATCGTAGCGCTTGGAGTTGAAGTACAGGTTGTCCAGCAGGGACTGGGCAGCCTCAACGGTGGGCGGCTCGCCCGGACGCAGCTTGCGGTAGATGTCCAGGAGGGCGTCTTCGCGGGTTTCGGTGGCGTCCTTCTCCAGGGTTGCCCGCATCGAGTCGTACTGGCCGAACTCTTCGAGGATCTGGCCTTCGGTCCAGCCAAGGGCCTTCAGCAGGACGGTGACGGACTGCTTGCGCTTGCGGTCAAGGCGGACCCCGACCTGGTCGCGCTTGTCGATTTCGAGCTCGAACCACGCACCACGGGACGGGATGATCTTCGCGGTGAAGATGTCCTTGTCACTGGTCTTGTCAGCGGCGCGCTCGAAGTAGGCGCCCGGTGAACGAACCAGCTGGGAAACGACGACACGCTCGGTGCCGTTGACGACGAAGGTGCCCTTCTCGGTCATCAGCGGGAAGTCACCCATGAACACGGTCTGCTGCTTGATTTCGCCCGTGTTGTTGTTCATGAACTCGGCCTTGACGTACAGCGGAGCCGAGTACGTGGCGTCCCGGTCCTTGCACTCAGCCATGGTGTACTTGGGGTCAGCGAACTCCGGATCGGAGAAGCTCAGGGACATGGTGCCCTGGAAATCCTCGATCGGGGAGATCTCTTCGAAGATGTCCGACAGGCCGGACGTGGTGGCGACGCTGAGATCGTTTTCTTCGACAGCCTTTGCCACGCGTGCCTGCCAGCGCTCATTGCCGACCAGCCAGTCAAAGCTGTCCGTCTGCAGGGCAAGCAGATTCGGAACGTCAAGAGGTTCGTGAATCTTTGCGAATGAGAGCCGGCGAGTGGCACCATCAGTGCTGTCGGCAGTGTTAGCGGTTTCGTTATTAGAGGTGCTCGAGGCGACCAAGAGGGATCCTTCCACAGACCTTCAGGCGTTTTCAGATCTCCCCCGCTGTGCACCCTGCGAAGTGACTTCGCAGCGCTACCATCCGGTTCCGCTATATGACCCGGGACCCGAACTGGCTATGATGTGACCGTTTACGGCACGTTGATTGCCAGCTGTCGGGCGAAGCCCACCGCTATATGAAGGCTGAAGGTAAACAGGGAAGACGCAAATATCTACGATACGGCAAAACAACCTTCGTGTCTACCCCACATCCGGTCGGATTGCAAGCACCGGATATCCGTCCCCCAGCAGCCGCTTCCTGGGCTTCCCCTGTCAGAGCCGGAGGGTTACGCCCGCTGCAGTGCACGCCGCGGAGTTGGCGAAGACGGCATCCCTGACTGCGTCCTGGGATTCCTGCGCTGGCTTGCCGCCGGTCTCCGCTGCCGAGGACCGGTCCATGGCCAGCAGGCTTAGGGAGCTGAAAAGCCCCCTGAGGTCGCCGGACACGGTGTCCTTCGCGTCCTGCGCCTTCAGGTACACGTCCTCGTAGCCATTGGAGTCGGTGGGCGATACGGCGCCGTAGTCCGCCACCAGCTTGTTGAAGAGTTCGCAGGATTCCCGGGTTCCGGCAGCGTCGGGGCCTTGGCCCACCCCGCCCGTAGCTGTGCCACCGACTGCCGGGCTGCTGCTTTCCGTTTCCCGGGCCGGGGCCGAAGGGGAAGTGGCGGACGGAGCAGATTCTGCCGGTGCCGGCGTGGACACAGAGCAGCCTGCCAGCGCGCAGCCGGTCAATACCGCGATCACTGCCGCCGTCACTGTCTTCATCACGATTCCCATTCCGTCCGTCCCGCGTGCCGGCCCAGTCCCCCGCAAAGAGTTTCCGCTGCAAAGAACGCCCCTCAAAGCCTCGCCGTCCACCCTACGCAACCGGCCGCCGTCGTGCACAATGCCCGGATGGGGACCCCTCCCCTGCCAGGAATGCACATAGGCGTTCCAGCGTTTGCATAGTTGGGTGACCAGGCTCACGATAGCCTTGGTGGCCTACACCGGAACCGGATTGAAAGTGGTAACCATGGTCAACTCTCCCGACAGCAACGACGTTGTCATCCTCGGGGCGGCACGGACTCCGCAGGGCCGGATCAACGGCCAACTCTCCAGCCTTACGGCAGTGGAACTGGGTGCCCACGCCATCAAGGCCGCGCTGGCAGGCAGCGGTGTGGAGGCCGCCGACGTGGAGGCGGTCATCATGGGGCAGGTGCTGCAGGCGGGCGCCGGACAGAACCCGGCACGGCAGAGCGCCATCGGCGCCGGCATCGGATGGAATGTCCCCGCGGTAACGGTCAACAAGGTGTGCCTTTCCGGTCTGACAGCGGTGATCGACGCAGCCCGGATGATCCGCGCCGGCGAGGCTGCGGTGGTGGTGGCAGGCGGGCAGGAGTCGATGAGCCGGGCCCCGCACCTGCTTCCCGGATCACGCCAGGGGTGGACGTACGGATCCATCCAGGCGCTGGACGCTGCCGCGCACGACGGCCTGACCGACGCCTTTGACGGACAGTCCATGGGCCTGTCCACCGAGACGCGCAACCTCACGCTGGGCATCGACCGAACCTCGCAGGACAACGTGGCTGCCCAGTCGCACCAGCGTGCGGCGCTTGCGGCCAAGAACGGAACGTTCGACGGCGAGATCGCACCTGTCAGCGTCAAGCAGCGCAAGGGCGACCCGCTGGTGGTGGATACTGACGAGGGCGTCCGTCCGAATACGTCGGTGGAGTCGCTGGCCGGCCTGCGGGCGGCCTTCGTTACCGATGGCACCATTACGGCGGGCAACTCCTCTCCCCTGTCCGACGGGGCCGCCGCCCTGGTGCTCGCTTCGCGCGGCTACGCCGAAGAGCACGGGCTGGAATACCTGGCGGTGGTGGGAAAGCCGGGCCAAGTTGCCGGTCCTGACAACTCCCTGCACTCACAGCCTTCGAATGCCATTCTGAATGCCCTTGGCAAGGCCGGCTGGAACACCTCCGACCTCGACTTCATCGAGATCAACGAGGCGTTCGGCTCCGTCGCGGTGCAGTCCCTCAAGGACCTTGACTACCCCTTGGAAAAGTGCAACATCCACGGCGGCGCCATCGCACTGGGGCACCCGATTGGCGCCTCCGGAGCCCGCCTGGCTGCCCACGCCGCCCATGAGCTGAAGCGGCGCGGAACCGGCAAGGCTGCCGTATCCCTCTGCGGCGGGGGCGGGCAGGGCGAGGCCCTCCTGCTGTACCGCGACTGATGGCGGGCGCATCCGGAAACGGAACGGACGGCGTCGGGCAGGAACGCTTCCTGGCCGACGCCGAGGCCCGGGGCCTGCAGGTCGAGGTAGTGGAGCGGCCCGCAGCGAGGAGCCTCGAAGAGGCCGCGGACATCCTGGGCATCAGCCCGGCGGACATCGTCAAGTCGCTCGTGGTCAAGCGCAAGGACGGGACCTTCCTGTTCGCCCTGATCCCGGGCGACCGGCAAATCTCCTGGCCCAAGTTGCGCACGCTGGTGGGCGTCAACAAGCTGTCCCTGCCGCCTGCCGAAACCGCGCTGGAAGCGACCGGTTACGAGCGGGGCACCATCACGCCCCTGGGGAGTACCACGGCATGGCCTGTCTACGCTGATGCCACCATTACCGGCCGCCGTATCTCCATGGGGGCCGGTGCCCATGGCTACAGCGCCTTTGTTGACGCCGACGCACTCACTGCAGCGCTGGGCGCAGTGGTGGCTGACATCAGTGAGCCCGGCTAGGTCCGGAAATGGTTAAAGCAGGAAACCCCGCTCAACTGGTTCGCAGTGGGGCGGGGTTTCCCGGGAAAAGGCGCTGTTACTTGAGGGTAACGGTGGCGCCTGCAGCCTCGAGCTGATCCTTGGCCTTCTCGGCAGCTTCCTTGTTGGCGCCTTCGAGGACAGCCTTGGGAGCGCTGTCAACCAGGTCCTTGGCTTCCTTGAGGCCGAGGGAGGTGATGGCGCGAACTTCCTTGATGACTGCGATCTTCTTGTCACCGGCAGATTCGAGGATGACGTCGAAGTCGGTCTTCTCTTCAACCTCTTCAGCAGCTCCGCCACCGGCAGGGCCGGCAACGGCTACAGCAGCAGCGGTAACTTCGAAGGTCTCTTCGAAGAGCTTGACGAACTCGGAGAGCTCGATGATGGTCAGTTCCTTGAAAGCTTCAATGAGCTCTTCGTTGCTGAGCTTCGCCATGGTAGGCGTCCTTCCTGTTGTGGTGTCCGAACGGCGCTGGGCCGGACTGGCACCGGAGTCTGGTGGGGGTAAGAGAATTAGTTCTCTTCGGCAGCGGGAGCTTCGGCGGCAGCGTCGGCTTCAGCGGCAGGAGCTTCTTCAGCGGCAGGAGCTTCTTCAGCGGCGGGCGCTTCGGCAGCTGCCGGTGCACCGTTCTCTTCTTCAAGCTTGAGGCGCAGTGCGTCGATGATGCGTGCAGCTGCGGCGGCAGGGGCCTTGAGGACGCCTGCAACCTTGGCGAGCTGCAGCTCACGGGACTCGAGGGCAGCCAGTGCGGCAACCTCGCTGGCGTCCAGCGCCTTGCCCTCGAAGTAACCGGTCTTGATGACCAGCTGCTTGTTGGCCTTGGCAAAATCCGTCAGGCTCTTGGCAGCGGCAACTGCGTCACCCTTGATGAACGCGATTGCAGTGGGGCCGGCAAGCTGGCCGTCGAATGCTTCGACGCCGGCTTCCTTGGCTGCAATGGCGGTCAGGGTGTTCTTAACGACCGCGAACTTGGTGTCCTGGCCGAGAGAAACACGCAGCTGCTTGAGCTGTGCAACGGTGAGCCCGCGGTATTCGGTCAGGACAGCGGCGTTCGATTCCTTGAAATCGTTAGTGATCTCAGCTACTGCTGAAACCTTGGTAGGCGTTGCCATAACCCTCCTTCCGGGGATAGTGCCGGTATTCGACGGTCCCCGCTCAAGAGAGCTAAAACTAAAAACGCCCCGCGCAGATGCACGGGGCTTGGCTCAACGCGGCTGTACCGCGGAACTTTGCTTCGTTCACCTGCGCCGGCCGCCCTGCGTTGAGGGTCCTTCGTCCGGAAAGCCACTGTTGTCCCCAGCACACAACTACAGAGTTGAGCCATGTTCAGGAGAGTGGATTTCCAACAACCGACGGTCTTTGGTACTTCCAGCTTACGCGAGGCGGTACCCGTCCTCCAAATCGGGCCCTAACTGGTGCTGGTATGCAGGGTGGGAAGCTCTTTTTGCCAGATTCCCGTAACTCCCGCAGTCTGGAAACCGAGCTGCTTGTTGACCGTCAGGAGGTAGCGGTTCTCCGGCGCATTCCAGGTGTAGATAATGCGCGCATCCGGGAACTGCTCACTGAGCCGTTCCATATTGGCCACTTTGATCAGCAGGCCCAGCTTGTTGCCGCGGTGCTCCTGCAGGATCAGGGTGTCGTCCTGGAATACGACATCGGCCCGGTGCGCCAACACTGTGATGGTGGTGAGTCCCACCAGCGCTCCCGTGGCGATATGCTCCACGGCGGTGACCACCGTCCGTCTCCCCTGCGCGATGGCGACGTCTTCCGCCTCCCGAAGGATGCCGGCGTCGAACACCATGTCCTGCTCAATCGGCGCGTCCAGGGAAGGGTCAACGTCCACCCCCGCCTGGTTCTCCAGGGCCGCCACCGCCTCCAGCCAGCGCTCGGGGCAGCGGTCCGTCCAATGGTGCAGCCGGTACCTGCCGTTGTTCGCTTCCTCGGCTTCGGCCTGGAGGTCTGCCACGAGCTTGGTGTCCAGGGGCAGGAGGCAGGAGCTGAACTGCTCAATGTGCTGAAGGGTGTACCCGGTTTTCCGGGCGAACTCCACCTCCCGGCTCTCCAGCGGCACGAACCCCTGCCCCGACCCGGGGACCAGCTGGGCCTGCTCAAACTCGTGCAGTGAAGCGCCGGGGTGATTGGTGTCCACCAGGATCATGGTGCGGCCTTCACCCCGGGCCAGCTGTTCGGCCGCCTCCAGCAGCCGGCGTCCAACGCCCTGCCGCTGGTACTCCGGAAGGATGTCGAGGGTGAGCTCGGCGAGGTCAAGGTGGTCGGTAAGGGGCAGCGCAATGTCCACCGTGCCTACAATGGCGCCGTCCACCTTGGCCACGAGGATCAGCTGGCGCTCATAAGGATCCGCGAACTCCAGCAGCTTCTCGAGCGGACCATAGGCGAGATCGTCACTGCCCCAGGTCTGCATGCGCACTTTGCGGCCCACTTCCACGGCCGCCAGGAAGTCCGCAGCGTCCGGGGTATCCAATGAGTCGGGGATCCAGAGCTGCTCGATCTTAACGTCTATTGCCATTCGGGCATCATCCCAGCCGTTTCTGCCACTCACCTTCATAACCAACAGGTTTGAATCCAAGTGCAACATTTATCGCCAGCATATGCTGGTTTCCGCTGGCATTCCATGTCCGGGCCGAGCACGCCGAGGGTCGTTGCTCCCTGGGTCCGGAAGAAGCACGACGGCGGCAATCACCAATCCGGCGCGAGCAGTCCGGGTTGCGTTCAGACGGATCGGCGTGGCCGCTCAAGCCAGCTTAGGGAAAGCGCCGGGTCAAAAAGAAGACCGCCCCGGCGCTGATGCGCAGGGACGGTCTTCGGATGCTCCGGAATCAGTCCGGGCAGGAACTTCAATCAAGGACTACGCCTCGGTGAGCACCTTGGTGACGTTGGGGTCCACGGAGATGCCGGGGCCGAACGTGGTGGCCACGGTGGCCTTCTGGATGTAGCGGCCCTTGGATGCCGACGGCTTGAGGCGAAGAACCTCTTCCAGGGCGGCTGCGTAGTTCTCAGCCAGCTTCTGCGCGTCGAAGGAAACCTTGCCGATGATGAAGTGCAGGTTGGAGTGCTTGTCGACGCGGAAGTCGATCTTTCCACCCTTGATGTCGTTGACGGCCTTGGTGACGTCGGGGGTCACGGTGCCCGTCTTCGGGTTCGGCATCAGGTTACGCGGGCCCAGGACCTTACCGAGGCGGCCAACCTTGCCCATGAGGTCAGGGGTGGCAACGGCGGCGTCGAAGTCGGTCCAGCCGCCTGCGATCCGTTCGATCAGGTCATCGGAACCAACGAAGTCGGCGCCGGCTGCGATTGCGGCCTCAGCCTTGTCACCCGTGGCGAAAACCAGGACGCGGGCGGTCTTACCGGTGCCGTGGGGCAGGTTGACGGTGCCGCGGACCATCTGGTCAGCCTTGCGGGGGTCGACGCCGAGGCGGAAGGCAACCTCAACGGTGGCGTCGAACTTGGACGGGTTGGTGTCCTTGGCCAGCGTTACTGCCTCGAACGGTGCGTAGTGCTTGGTTGCATCGATCTTGGCGGCTGCTGCCTCATATGCTTTGCTGCGCTTTGCCATGCTGCTTGTTTCTCCTTGTGCAGTTGTGGTCTGCGGACCGCGCTGGGCCCTGCCACAGTCGCCCAATCCGGTTCGTTATCCGGCCGGATGGCCAACATTTGAATTTTCTTGGTGCCGGTGTCCCGGCGGTGCCGCCCGTCGTCGTCAATTACCACGACGCTGGACAGCGGTATGGGGAATTAGCCCTCGACGGTGATGCCCATGGAGCGGGCGGTGCCGGCGATGATCTTCGCTGCGCCTTCGAGGCTGGTGGCGTTGAGGTCTTCCATCTTGGTGGAGGCGATCTCGTTGACCTGGGCCTGGGTCAGCTTGGCAACCTTGACGGTGTGCGGGGTGGATGAACCCTTGGCAACGCCTGCAGCCTTCTTGATGAGCTCTGCAGCCGGCGGGGTCTTGGTGATGAACGTGAAGGAGCGGTCTTCGTAGACCGTGATTTCCACGGGGATGACGTTTCCACGCTGGGCTTCCGTGGCAGCGTTGTACGCCTTGCAGAATTCCATGATGTTGACACCGTGCTGGCCAAGCGCAGGACCGATCGGCGGGGCCGGGTTGGCGGCACCTGCCTGGATCTGCAGCTTGATGAGGCCGGTGACCTTCTTCTTGGGAGCCAATGTAGGGTCCTTCTCTCAATAACGTCCTGGGGCACAGGAGCGTGCCTCAGGTTTTTGGCCGCCATGGCAAGGCGGCCGGCCGTTCCGGTGCCGCTAAGCGGGCGGCGCCGGGACGAATTCTAGGATTCTCAGATCTTGGTGACCTGGTTGAACGCCAGGGTGACGGGCGTTTCGCGCTCGAAGATGGAGACAAGCACCACGAGGGTCTGGGACTCGGGCTTGATCTCGGAGATCGTGGCGGGAAGGGTCTCGAACGGGCCTTCCTTGACGATGACGGACTCGCCGACCTCGAAGTCCACGGCCACGGGAGCCTGGTTCTGCTTGTTGACCGGCTTGCCCTTCTCGGCCTGCTCCTCTTCGAAGACAGGGGCGAGCATGGAGAAGACCTCGTCCAGGCGCAGCGGGACCGGGTTGTGGGCGTTGCCCACGAAGCCGGTGACGCCGGGGGTGTGGCGGACGGCGCCCCAGGAGGCGTCGGTCAGGTCCATGCGGACCAGGACGTAGCCGGGGATGCGGACGCGGTTGATCACCTTGCGCTGGGCGTTCTTGATCTCCACGACTTCTTCCATGGGCACCTGGATTTCGAAGATGTAATCTTCCATGTCCAGGGTCTGGATGCGGGTTTCAAGGTTGGCCTTCACGCGGTTTTCGTAACCGGCGTAGGAGTGGATGACGTACCAGTCACCTTCCTGGCGGCGCAGCTTGGCCTTGAATTCCTCGGCCGGGTCCGCAGCTGCACTGGCTGCCGCGGCGGCAAGGGCGTCGGTCTCTTCGTCACCGGCTTCTGCAGCGTCGGCAGCGTCTGCGTCGGCAACATCGGAGGCGGCGTCGTCGGATTCGGGCGCGGAGGACTCAACCTCGGACTCTTCGCCGGCTTCTGCCGTGACGTCCGGGGATTCTTCCAGCCCAGTCTCGGTTACCTCGAGCTCCTGCTCAGACACTTGGTCTCCTGCTTCCTCATTGCCTAACATGCCTATTTAAATGGCTCAATTCCGCACACCGGTGCATCCTTCCGGTTTCCCGGCGGAACACGCGGCCTGCGGACCGTGCAGCCTAGCTGTCCTTGGGACCGGTGCCGCCAAAGATCCAGCTGACAGCGGTTCCGAAACCTATGTCCAGCAGGCTGACGATGACCATCATGATGGCCACGAACACCAGCACCACGAGCGTGTAGTTGATCAGTTCCTTGCGGGTGGGGGCAACAACCTTCTTCAGTTCGCCGATGATCTGGCGGACAAAGAGTGCAATGCGGGCGAAGAAGTTTGCCTTGGCTTCCTTCTTAGCTGGGCGGCCCTTGGAGCTGCTGGCAGCTGTTTCGGTCACCTGGTCCTCGCTCATCTTTGCAATGGTGGATTACCCGGCCCTGATCAGAACCATGGTTGCTGCGCCTGCCCCGGGCTTTCGCCCGGAACAGCTTGCGCAGGGCAGACAGGACTCGAACCTGCAACCTGCGGTTTTGGAGACCGCTGCGCTACCAATTGCGCCACTACCCTATGGAGTGAATTGCACTCTGTGACGACCCAACACCAGCTTGAACTGGGGCACACGTCATCATCCGTGTTTCAACACCGGTGAACCAGTCTACGCAAGAACTTCGCGTAGGTAAAACCGGCCCGTTCCGACCCATCCGTCGCCGGGTCTGAAACCTGCTGCGCGGGGCAGTCATAAATCAAAACCGGCACCCCGGAGGGTCCGGTGAACAGCATAGAGTAGAACTCGTCGAATCCCACATTCCAGCCTCCCGGCTGCAAGCGAAGAACGGACCTGCCATGTCTGCCGCCCGCGTTTCCCAACGCATTTCCGCAATTGCCGAATCCGCAACCCTGGCCGTTGATGCCAAGGCCAAGGCGCTGAAGGCAGCTGGCCGGCCGGTTATTGGCTTCGGCGCGGGCGAACCCGACTTCCCCACCCCGGACTACATCGTCCAGGCGGCCGTTGAGGCTGCGGGCCAGCCCAAGTTTCACCGCTACTCCCCCGCCGGCGGCCTGCCCGAGCTGAAGAAGGCCATCGCGGAGAAGACCCTGCGCGATTCGGGCTACAAAGTGGACCCCTCGCAGGTACTGGTGACCAACGGCGGCAAGCAGGCCGTGTACAACACGTTCGCCACCCTGGTGGACCCGGGCGACGAAGTCCTCGTACCCTCCCCGTTCTGGACCACCTACCCGGAGGCCATCCGGCTGGCCGGCGGCGTCCCCGTAGAGGTCTTCGCCGGTCCGGAGCAGGACTACCTGGTGACCGTCGACCAGCTCGAAGCAGCCGTCACGGACCGCACCAAGATCCTGCTGTTCGTCTCGCCGTCGAACCCCACCGGCGCTGTCTACTCCCCGGAGCAGGTGGCGGAGATCGGCAAGTGGGCCGCCGCCAAGGGCCTGTGGGTGGTCACGGACGAGATCTACGAGCACCTGACCTACGACGGCGTCCCCTTCACCTCCATCGCCACGGCCGCCCCGGAACTGGGCGACAAGGTGGTCATCCTCAACGGCGTCGCCAAGACCTACGCCATGACCGGCTGGCGCGTGGGCTGGATGATCGGCCCCGCCGACGTCATCAAGGCGGCCACCAACCTGCAGTCGCACGCCACCTCCAACGTCTCCAACATCATGCAGATCGCGGCCCTCGCCGCCGTTTCCGGCCCGCTGACCGCCGTCGACGAGATGAAGGTGGCCTTCGACCGCCGCCGCAAGGCCATCGTGGCTGGGCTGAACGCGATCGACGGAGTGGAATGCCCGACGCCGAAGGGCGCCTTCTACGTGTATGCGGACGTCCGTGCGCTGCTGGGCAAGGAATTTCCGACGGCGTCCGGCACCGCCACGCCGCAGACCTCCGCCGAGCTCGCCTCGCTGATCCTCGACGAGGTTGAGGTGGCAGTGGTTCCGGGCGAGGCATTCGGTCCCTCCGGCTTCCTGCGCCTGTCCTACGCCCTGGGCGATGACGACCTCGCCACCGGCGTGCAGCGCCTGCAGGACTTCCTGGGCAAGGCCCAGTAGGACGCCCGCTCACTTTTCACAGGCAAAACCCAAACGCCCGCTCACTTCCTTAGGGAAAGTGAGCGGGCGTTTGGGTTTAAGCGACCAAAGGTGAGCGGGCGTTGGCGCTTAAGCCGCCAAAGGTGAGCGGGCGTTGAGGGAACGGTTGCCAAAAGTGAGCGGGTGTTCGTCGCTAGAGGAGGCGGCGCTCCGCGGCCCACTTGGTTAGTTCATGGCGGCTGGAGAGCTGGAGCTTGCGCAGCACTGCCGACACGTGGGTTTCCACGGTCTTGATGCTGATGAAGAGCTCCTTGGCCACCTCCTTGTAGCTGTAGCCGCGGGCGATCAGGCGCATGACCTCGAGTTCGCGGGCGGAGAGTTTGTCCAGTTCGTCGTCGGCGATGTCCGCGGGAGCGGTGCCGAAGGCATCCAGGACGAACCCGGCAAGGCGGGGCGAAAAGACTGCGTCACCGCCGGCCACGCGGAACACGGCGTCCGTGATTTCGGCGCCGGAGATGGTCTTGGTGACATAGCCGCGGGCGCCGGCTCGGATCACGGCCACCACGTCCTCGGCGGCGTCAGAGACGCTCAGGGCCAGGAAGCGCGTGGTGGACAGCAACGCGGCGGAACCGGCGATGACCTCGCGGCCGCCGCCGCCAAGGCCGCCGGGCAGGTGTACGTCCAAAAGGACGACGTCAGGCCGCTGCTCTGCGATGACGGCGATGGCCTGCTCCACCGTGGCAGCCTCCCCCACCACCTGGATGCTGGCGTCGAGGTCGGCTTTCAGTCCGGACCGGAAGATGGCGTGATCGTCGACGATGACCACCCGCACCGAGTTGGCCGGCCGGGCGCTTCCGGCACCTGTCCCCTGCGTCGTGTTCATGATTTCCCTTCCGCATGTTCTGCTGTAGCCGGCAGTCGAAGCCGGACCTCGGTGCCGTCCCCGGTGCTGAGGATGGCAGCCGAGCCGCCGTGGCGTTTCATCCTGCCGATGATCGATTCCCGTACACCCAACCGGTCCGCCGGTACATCGCCCAGTTCAAAGCCCGGCCCCCTGTCCTTGATGAAGATCTCTGCCTGTCCATCCGATGCCTCGAGGTAGACCGAGACCGTCCCGCCGCCGTAGCGTGATGCGTTGAGCATGGCCTCACGGCTGGCCTGGACCAGGGCTTCGCGTGCCTCGGTCATGGCGGCATCGCCAACGGTGACCACCTCCACGGCATGGCCCAAGAGGTCCTCCACCTCAGCGGCGACGGCCTTGATCCGGTCCGACAGCTGTCCGCTTTCGCGGCCCGCGTCCTGGAACAGCCAGCCCCTCAGCTCACGTTCCTGGGCACGCGCCAGGCGGACGACGTCGTGCTCGTTGCCTGCCCGCCGTTGGATCAGGGCGAGCGTCTGCAGCACGGAATCGTGGAGATGGGCGGCAATCTCCGCCCTTTCCGTCTCCCGGATCCTGCCGGCGCGCTCAGCTTCCAGGTCCCGCCAGAATTTCAGTGCCCACGGCAGCAGGACCAGCACCACACCGCCCAGCACGGCCACGGAGGCAAGCAGCGCAAGCCACGTCTGCTCCCACGATCCTGAGCCGGAGACCATCACCAGGACGCCGGCCACCACCAGGGCCAGTCCGGCGGCGAGCCTGCCCCACCCGCCGGCCTGGTCGGCCTTGGTCTTGTCCACCAGCCCGGCTCTGCGGGTTTCGTCCAGCTGCATCCACGCGATGGAGGCACCGCCCAGGACGGCGGCGGCGGGGATCAGCGTGCCGAGGGAGACGTCCACGCCCAGCAGTTGGGCGATCATGATGCCGGCCACCAGCAGGAGCCCACAGCCCAGGAGGATTTCCTTGCCGTACCGCATACCGCGCGCCCGGAACCATGGTGGGGCAGCGGACGCCCGGCCGTCCGCAACCGAACCGGCGGCACCCGAATGAGGTCCGCCGTCGGGCGCTGCTCCCTGCAACGGATCACCCGGAGTGCCCTGGCCCTGCACTGGATGGCTTACGGCGGGGGCAATGGGCGACGCCGGCCGGCGGGCATTGCGGCGGGCGGCCTCATCCGCCGTGGGAACCATGATCCACAGCCACGCGTAGAAGACCAGGCCTGCCCCGCCCGCGAAGGAGGCGAGGACCATGGCCAGCCGGACGTTCTTGACCGGCCAGCCCAGGTGTGCGGCGAGGCCCGAGCACACCCCGGCGATGACACGGTCGCTGCTCCGTGCCAGGGGCGGGCGCGCCGGGAGGGTTGTCATGGATCAATCCAAGCACGGATCAGGGTGGCCCGGACCGCATCCGGCCGGTTCCCGGGGACAGCTCAGGGACGGTTCAGGGTTTCCCCCAGTAGAGCGTGAACCCGGCCGGGCGGGAGGATCGAGGTATGAACTCGCAGACCCCCTCCCCCGACGACGAACACCCTGCCGAACACCTCCCTGAAGGGCCGCACGGCAAGGGCAGCGAGCAGCCCACCGAGCCACTGCCGTCTTCCGATTCAATATCTTCGGCCGGCGCGACGGATCCCTCCACCGCGCCCTCCGGGGGCCGCCCAATCGGGGCTTCAGACCCCATCGATCCAATGGCTCCGGACTATCCCTCCGCTGGCGGCCAGGCAGCCGGCCCGGGCAGCGGTGCTGCTCCGGGTCCGGGTGCTGGTCCGGGCCCTGGTGCCGGCTCCGGCCCTGACTACGCCTTCCACAACAACCCGGCTCCGGCTCCCTCAACGGACTTCTTTGGCTGGATCAGGAGCAACGGCATCTACCGGGGCAACGACCGGTGGATCGGCGGCGTGTGCAGCGGCATCGCCCACCGGCTGAATGTGGATCCCATCATCATCCGCGGTGTCTTCATCGTCCTGACCCTCCTGGCCGGTATCGGCGTGCTGCTCTACGGCCTGGCATGGGCCTTCCTCCCGGAACCGGACGGCAGGATCCACGTCCAGGAAGCCGGCGCCGGGCGCTGGTCCAGCGGCATGACGGGCTCCCTGATCGCCACGGTCCTGGGACTGACGGGCCTGGGCGGAGGCTTCTGGGGGTGGAACCATAACGGCCTGAGCGGCCTGCTGTGGACCGTGTTCTGGGTGGGAGGTGCGATCTACCTGGTCTACTACCTTTCCCAGCGCAACAAGGCCCACCCCACCATGGCCGGGCACGGATCAGTCCACGGAACAACCCAACCCTCGGGGCACTCAGGCACGGGATACACGTCGTCATTCTCCGCCGGCACGGCTTCAGCCCCGGCACCTGGACAATCTTCGGCGCCTACGTCCGGCAGCGGGGCGCCCACCTATGGCAGTGGGCCCACGTATCCCAGTGGCACGGGGCCCAGCGCCTACGGCCAGGGCGGTTACGGCAGCGCAGGCACGGGCACCGGCAGCGGGTATGGCGGCACGTTTCCCAGTAGCGCGGTCCCTGGCGCGGGTGTGCCCGGCGGCAGCACACCAGGCGGACCCGGCAGCGGTGTCCCCGGCGGAGGCAGCTACCCGGCGCCCTGGGTCCCGCCGCGGCCGCCTAAGCCCCGCCCGTCCGGTCCCGGCGCCCCGGCCGTGGCCATCGCAACCGGCTGTGCCCTGCTGGTGGGCGGTGGGCTCAAAGCGCTGGACGCCGCCAACCTCATCAGCCTGGGCGGGTCTGCCAACGCCATTGTGTGGGCCAGCGCAGCCGTAGTCCTCGGCCTGGGCATCCTGATAGCGGGGCTGCGCGGCCGGAGCGCGGGCATCCTGAGCCTCTTCGCCGTGATCGCCCTTGTCACCGGGGGCGTCTACAACACCGTGGATGACGGCCGGATGCGTTTCCAGCAGGTGGACTGGAACCCGGCAAGCATTGAGGAGGCGCGCGGGGGCATCGACATCACCGCCGGCCGGGGAACCGTGGACCTCACGGACCTGTCCCCCAGCGCCCCCCTGACCTCCGACGTCGTGGTTCCCCTGGACGTCACCGCCAGCAACGTCACCGTGGTCATCCCGCACAACCTGCCCGTGGACATCAAGGCGGACATGACCATGGGGAACCTGAACGAGGTAAGCGGCCAGCGCGGCGGTACCACCACCCGCGAAAGCAGCTACAACACGGACAGGCCCGGCAACCACCTGGTGGTGCAGATCGACGGCACCTTCAGCAACGTCACGATTCAGGAAGGCAACTGACATGGACAGCAGCAACATTCCGACGGCGGAACCGGACACCGGGGGCCCGGCACCTGCCAGGGTGGGAACGGTGGTGTGGGGACTGATCGTCCTGGCGCTGGCCGTGCTGATCCTCGTGGCGCAGCTGGGAATCATCACCCTCAACGGCACCTACGTCCTGATCGGCCTCATGATCGGAGCGGGCGTGGCCCTGGTGGTCGGCGGCCTGCTCTCCGCCCGGAAACGTGACAACGAACCAACTACAGGGAAGTCTTGAACCATGGATAAGTTCTTCAGCATTGTCAGGGGCTTTGGCCTGAAGCGCGGCCCGCAGCGCTGGCTCGGCGGAGTGCTGGGAGGCATCGCCGCACAGCTCAACGTGGACGTGGCCTACGTGCGCATCGCGTTCCTGCTGTTCTGCCTCCTCCCCGGACCCGCCGTGATCTTCTACCTCCTGGCCTGGATCATCATTCCCGACCAGCGCAACGAGATCCTGCTCCAGACGTTCCTGGACCGCCGCTCGCTCAACCGGCCCTGAACGCTCGCTGAAACGGACCCGGCTTCCACCCGCCGGCCAAGGCCCCTGCCACCGCGAATGCTTCGCCAGGCAGGGGCCTTTTGCTGTTCTCCGCTCCCGGACAGCGGGCCCTAATGTAACCGGTTTGTGTCGTACCCCACACACCCCACTACACTTCTAGGTGAGCTCAGCGTGGCGCTCTGCCTGTAAACCTTCTCCCAGGATTTGAGCCGAACATGAAAATTGGAATCCTCACCAGCGGTGGCGACTGCCCCGGATTGAACGCCGTCATCCGCGGCGCCGTGCTGAAAGGCATCGCCGTCCACGGCCAGGAATTCGTCGGATTCCGTGACGGTTGGCGCGGCGTGGTGGAGGGCGACATCATCGACATTCCCCGCACCATGGTCCGTGGCATCGCAAAGCAGGGCGGCACCATCCTGGGCACCTCCCGCACCAACCCGTTCGAAAACGGCGGCGGCCCCGAGGCGATCAAGGCCCACATGGACCGGCTGGGCATCGATGCCATCATCGCCATCGGCGGTGAGGGAACCCTTGCTGCGGCCAAGCGCCTGACCGACGCCGGACTGAAGATCGTCGGCGTCCCCAAGACGGTGGACAACGACCTTGACGCCACCGACTACACCTTCGGTTTCGACACCGCAGTGCAGATTGCCACCGAGGCCATCGACCGGCTCCGGACTACCGGTGAATCCCACCACCGCTGCATGATCGCCGAAGTGATGGGCCGGCACGTGGGCTGGATCGCCCTGCACGCCGGCATGGCCGCCGGCGCCCACGCCATTCTCATCCCCGAGCAAAAAGTCAGCATTGAGCAGATCACCGAGTGGGTCAAGGAAGCCCAGCACCGTGGCCGTGCGCCCCTGGTGGTGGTGGCCGAAGGGTTCGTGCCGGAGCACATGGAAAGCCCGCACTCCGAGCGCGGCCTGGACACCTTCGGCCGGCCTCGCCTGGGCGGCATCGCCGACCAGCTCGCCCCCGAGCTCGAAGCCCGGACCGGCATCGAAACCCGAGCCACGATCCTGGGCCACATCCAGCGCGGCGGCGTCCCCTCCGCCTTCGACCGCGTCCTGGCCACCCGGCTGGGCATGGCCGCCATCGACTCCGTGGTGGAGGGCTACTGGGGCACCATGGTGGCGCTGAAGGGCACGGACATCCGCCACGTTGCATTCGAGGAAGCCCTGGGCCAGCTCAAGACCGTCCCGCAAAACCGGTACGACGAGGCCGCGGTCCTGTTCGGTTAGGCCTGTCCTGTTCGGCTAAGCCTCCGGCCCGCCCTAGGCTGGGACCATGACACTCGATCCCGGCTCTGCGGCCATCATCCAGCTTGCGTGGGCGCGCCGGCTGGGCCTTGACGACGACGCTTTCGGCGATGCACTCGCGTCCGGGAACCGGATTGTCCGCGCCGACGAATCATGCCGCACGGTGGAGTTCGTGCGGCTGTTCGGGAGTTCGGCGCTGGTGGGCCCGCAGAGCGTCATCGATGCCGCTGAGGACATTCCTGATGAGGAGATGGCCCACCACGTCACGCTCCTGAAACTGACCAGGGACCGTGGCGGCCATGGGCTGGGGTCGGCGGCTCTGTTCTTCGCGGACGACTTGCCGCTGCAACAACCGTCCGAGGAACTGACCGTCTCGCACGGCAACCCGGAGGCGATCGAGCTGGAGGGGCGCTGCCCGCCGGACGACGTCAACGAAGTGGGCCTTTCCGACCTGGAGAACCGCTTCACCATCGTGCACCAGCTGGACGGCAGGCGCGTTCCCCTGGCCTGCGGTGCCTACGGGGAATGGGAAGGCCTGCTGGCCAATATGGGCGTGCTGGTGGATCCCGAGTGGCGCCGGCAGGGCCTGGGCTCGCTCGCCGGATCCATCGCGGCCCACGAGGCACTCGCCGCCGGACTGACCCTGCAGTGGCGCGCCGACGTCAGCAACACCGGGTGCCTGGCACTGGCCCGAAAACTTGGACTCTCAGCCGGCGGAATCCAGACCAGCGTCCACCTTCGCTGACGCTTGGCCGCCCTGGCCGTGGCTCTCCCCGCCGTGCTGGCCCTGGGTGCTCCAGCCCTGGACCGGCTGGGGCTTGGCGAAGAACAGTGCCACCGCCGCCCCCACCAGGATTACCCCGGCGGGCAGCAGCATGGACTGGCCCATCGCCGTCGAGAATCCACTGTGGAGGAACTCGGGCAGCGGGCCGCCCATGGCAAGGCCTTCGCCCGCGGCCCCGCCGGGACCACCCGACGGAAGTTCGGCGGCGAGCCGGGACTGGATCAGCACAGCGATGGCGGCGCTGCCCAGGACCGCGCCGATCTGGCGGGTGGTGTTGTAGACACCCGACCCGGCACCGGCCTGGCGCGGGGGCAGGTTCCGGGTGGCCGTGGTGCTCAGCGGGGCCCAGATGCCGGCGTTGGCAAAGCCCAGCACCGCGCTGGGGAGCAGGAACATCAGGATGGGCGTGTCGGGCTGCATCAGTGCGGAGTTCCAGAGCAGCGCGACTGCCATGAGCACCAGGCCGGTGGCCGTAATGAATTTCGGGTTGACCCGGTCCACCAGCTTGCCCACCACCGGGGCAAGGCCACCGGAAACCAGCGCCATGGGCACCATCATGAGGGCCGACTGCGTGGGGGTGAGGCCCCGGACCAGCTGGTAGTAGAAGATCAGCGGCAGGCTGAAGGCAGTCACGGTGAAGCCCACGGTGGTGATGCCGATGTTGGCGAGCGAGAAGTTCCGGTCCCGGAAGAGTCCCAGCGGCAGCAGCGGCTCGCCCTTGTTGAACCGCTGCCAGAGGACGAAGGCGGCCAGCACCACGATGCCGGCTATGATCAGGCCCCACACGCTGATGGGTCCAACGATGGTGCCCCAGTTGTAGGTTTCACCCTCCTGGATGCCGAACACCAGCAGAAAGAGGCCGACGGCGCTGAGCAGCACGCCGGGAATGTCGAACCGGTGCGGGTGCGTGCTGAGGGCTGGAACGTTGCGCAGCGCCAGGATGAAGCCCACGACGCCGATGGGCACGTTGATGAAGAAGATCCACTCCCAGCCAAGGCCGTCCACCAGGACGCCGCCGAGGATGGGGCCCACCAAGGTGGCCATGCCGGCAGTTGCACCCCAGACAGCCATGGCTGAACCGCGGCGGTCCTGCGGGAAGATGCGGGTGATCACGGCCATGGTCTGCGGGGTCATCATGGCCGCGCCAAGGCCCTGGAGGACGCGGGCGGCAATAAGGATCCGGACGTCACCGGACAGGCCGCACCACAGCGACGCGAGGGTGAAGACCACCAGGCCGGTGAGGTAGAGCTTCTTGGGCCCGAACCTGTCACCCAGGCGGCCGGTGATCAGCAGCGGGACGGCGTAGGCCAGCAGGTAGGCGCTGGTCACCCAGATCACCGAGTTAATGTCGGCGTGTAGGCCTTCCATGATCCGGGGGTTGGCCACGGACACGATGGTGGTGTCGATCAGGATCATGAAGAACCCGATCACCAGGGACCACAGGGCCGGCCAGGGCTTTTCTACGTTTTCCACTCGGTCATCCTTTTGAAGTTATGGCCGTGCCGCGCGGGCACTTGGTAAGGCTAGCCCAGCAGGTCCAGGATCTCCGTGCGGGCAAACATTTGCGCCGCGGCCCGTGCCGATGGCGCACCGGCGTCCGGATCCGCGCCGGCGCGCAGCAGGACCCGGGCCACGTCCGTGTAGCCCTTGAATGCCGCTCCGGCGAGGGGCGTCTGTCCCCGGTCATTGGCGGTGTTTGCGTCGGCCCCGTGCTGCAGGAGCAGCTCAACGGTGCCGGCGTGGCCATGGTATGCGGCCAGCATCAGCAGGGAGTCCCCCGCAGCGTTCGTCATGGTGGCGGGGGCGCCGGCGTCCAGGTAGGCACCAAGCAGCGCGTTGTTTCCTTCACGCGCAGCCTGGAAGAGCGCATGCGCCAAAGCCAGCGCGTCGTCGTCGTGTCCTTCCGCTGCCTCCGCCCCAATGTGGACGGGCGTGGTGTTCTCGGTCATCAGCGTGGCCCCCTCAGGAATCCGGTCTGGCGCCCCACAACCTGGCCGGCGTCGGGGGCGACAATCAGTTCCTGGGCGGCCGGATACGGCTCGTCGCCGTCCAGGACGGTCAGTATTTCATCTGGGGCAACGGAACGCTTTATGACCGCCAGGGCCACGGGCCCCATCTCGTAGTGCTGTGCCACGGAGGTCACCGCTCCCACTTTTCGCTCTCCCGCCAGGACCGGGCTGCCGGCGGCGGGCAGGGTGTGCTGCGAGCCGTCCAGCTGCAGGAACACCAGCCGGCGCGGCGGATGGCCCAGGTTGTGGACGCGGGCGACGGTTTCCTGCCCCTTGTAGCAACCCTTCGCCAGGTGCACGGCCGTGCGCAGCAGGTCCAGTTCGTGCGGGATGGTCTTGTCATCGGTTTCGGCGCCGATCCGGGGACGCCAGGCAGCGATGCGCAGGGCTTCCGCGGCGAGCACGCCTGCCAGCGCGCGTCCGCTGACAGCTTCCTCCAGCTCGGCGGCGGGGACGAGGTACTCGAACCAGGGACGCTCCACGCCCGGGTGGTGCTCCTCCGAGACGGTGGCGTAGGAGTAACCCCCGGCTCCCACGTGCGGCCACGGATCCTGCCAGGCAAGGTAGCCGGACCATTCAGGAACTGCCCGGGTGCTCCCCACCACGGCCCAGTCCGCGGAGACGTCGGCGATCTCCACCCGAAGCATGAACTTCATCCGGTTAAGGTACTCAGCAAGGGGCGCGGCCTCCGCTGCCTCCACGATCAGCCAGGTGGTCCCGCCGTCGTCAACCACCCGGGCATCGAAGTCGATGCGGCCCTGGACGCTCAGGAGCAGCAGCTCGCTGGACTCGCCGGGCTTGAGGGCTGCCACCTGCTGCGAGGACAGGGTGTTGAGCCAGCTCAGCCGGTCCGGCCCGGTGACGGTGACCACGCCGCGGTGGGAAAGGTCGACGACGGCGGTTCCGGCTGCGAGGGCGCGCTGCTCGCGCAGCGGCTCACCGTAGTGGGCGGCGACACCGGCGTCAGGGCCGGCGGCCTCTACGGCGCCGGGGCGCGACAACAAAGGGCTGGGCGTAGTCATATGAAGTAGAAGTCCTTGGCGGTCAGCGGTATTCCGGATTTCCGGAATCGGGGTGAAACCCTGCTCAGGAGACCCGGTGCAGGAACGCGGAGGCGTGGGCCTCAAGTCCCTTGCCGGCTTCTCCGCCGGTGGCTACGTCCCACCGCCACAGCAGGTTGCCGTCCACCAGCCCGAAGATCCGGGTGGCGGCGCTGTAGTCCTTGGAGTGGCTGCCGCGCATCACCATGTCGGTGGTGAGCTGGATCTGCGGGCCCTTGATCTGGCCGTAGTACAGCTCCGAGATTCCGCCCGGGTGCGAGATGGACACGGAGATGTCGAAGCCTCCGTCCTTGTTGCGCAGCGCTTCCACCTCGTCGGCGCTCTTCAATACCGGCACGATGTCTGCCGGCACCAGGCCGGGACCGCCGTCGGCATCCAGCTGCTTGCGCTCCAGCGCCCAGAACCCTGTCTCGACGGTGAGCGGCCGCAGCCGCGTCCCTTCGTCGTCGGTCAGCCAGCTCTCCGCACGGTACTGAAGGTACGGCAGGCCGTTGTGGGTGAAGGAGACGTGCTGCAGGAAGTGTTCGGAATCCTCGTCGCCGCTGCCGAGCCGGCCGCGGCCCTCCCACTCACCGATGAGCCAGGAAAGCGGGACGAGTTCAGGCGTCAAGTCTGTAGGAATCTCAATGGGCATTGGTCTTACCTCCAGATGCGGCTGGCTCCGGAAAAGGGGTGGCTACTTCTGGCCCTTGAAGAGGCGGTAGACCACGAAACCGGCGAACCAGGCCATGGACAGGCTCGCGATGCCGAGCAGGACAAGGAAGAAGATTTCAAAAGCAAGTACGGACATGGTGCCATCCTAACCCGTTAGTAGATGAGTAGTTTGTCTATGAAGTAGGCGAGGGATCCCACAGCCGACACCGGGGCAAGGCCCATGCCCAGTGCGGCGGGGATGTTCAGTGGGGCGCCGCGAAGCGTCGCAAGACGGCGGAAGCTGGCCAGGACCGCGCCCACCACCACGCCGAAGATCGCGGCCGGCAGGACGGCGATATCGGACAGAACCAGTCCCGCGAGCGGACCTGCCAGTCCCGCAAGCACCACTCCCAGCGGAGCAACGATGCTGTCCGGCCAGCGGATGAGCCCGGCAAGCAGGGCCACTGCCGCGCTGATGGCCGCCACCAGGAGCATCTCGCGGACCCCGTTGAAGCGGGCGCCGGCAATCCAGCCGGCGCCGAGGCAGGACAGCAGCACGCCCGCGCAGCATCCGAGGGTGGATTCCAGCCGCTGCGCCTGGCCGGTACCGCGGATCAGCTGCACCACGAAGACAGCCATCATCCCCAGCGCCACAAATGTCGGCGTCCAGTCCAGGTACCCCGGGGCCGGGGCCAGGGCGGCGGCCACTGCCGAGGCTGCACCGGGCAGGGCGATGACGGCGGCGAGGGTCTTCTTGGCGGGGATGCGCAGGAAGTGTGGCCACCCAATGCCCACAGCCGCGGCGATTACGATGCCGACGGCGACGAGCGCCTCCGGGGACGCGTAGACCCCGGCGATGATGGCGATGAGGCCGGCGATCCCGACGACTCCGACGCTCCAGGATCCAAGCGAACGCACGGGCGCCTGCAATTCGGCCGTCATGTGCGGCCCGGCCTGAGGTTCGTCCGTGCACTCACTGCGCTGCTTTCCCATCCTGGCGTTCGGCCGGAAGGCTGGTCCGCCCCCTCATGGCAGGGCTGGTCAGCCCTGGTTCAATCCTGCCTTATATGAACCGCATATGTCGCAAATCGAGCCTCTCCACGGCCGCAATCTGTGGCCGGGAGGGACCTGCCGGGTATACTCAAGGTTCAGCTACGCTCCCTGCTGAGGTGGCTGGCCGGCGGCGCGCTGACGGTCCACAAACCTCCTGCAGGCAGCCAGTACCGGCCGGTGAGAATCCGGTTCAGTCGCCCAATGATGCGCGGACGGCCCTTGGAGGAACAATGTCGCACATCCTGTTACTGACCAACAGCACCGGTTCTTCGGTGGACATCCTGCCTGCCCTCGAGTTGCTGAACCACCGGGTCCATATCCTGCCCGCCGAACCCACGGCCCTGCTGGAAACGGACCCCTGCGACGTCGTCCTGCTGGACGCCCGCAAGGACCTGGTGGGCGCCCGTTCCCTTACCCAGCTCCTCAAAGCCACCGGCCTCAGCGCCCCGCTGGTGCTGATCCTGACCGAAGGCGGCATGGCCGCAGTCTCGTCGGCCTGGGCTGTTGACGATATCGTCCTTGATTCCGCCGGCCCCGCCGAGGTGGAGGCCCGCATCCGGCTCTCCGTCGCCCGTGCCGTCCCGGAGCAGGAAGACGCGCCGACCGAAATCCGCGCCGCCGGCGTCATCATCGATGAAGCCAGCTACACGGCCCGGGTAAACGGTGCGCCGCTGAACCTGACCTTCAAGGAGTTCGAGCTCCTCAAGTACCTGGCGCAGCATCCCGGGCGTGTCTTCACCCGCCAGCAGCTGCTCACCGAGGTCTGGGGGTACGACTACTACGGCGGCACCCGCACCGTGGACGTCCACGTCCGGCGCCTGCGGGCCAAGCTTGGGGCGGACCACGAGAACCTCATCAGCACGGTCAGGAACGTTGGCTACCGCCTCACCCTGGTCCGGCAGCAGGAAGACGAACTCACCGAAGCCTGAGCCCCGTCCGCCGTCGACGTATAGCCTTGGCTCATGACTCCAGCGCATCCGCAGAAGTGGCCCGTCCATGTCGTCCGTGGCGGAGTTGACCAGCAACTCCTGAAAGACTGCCGGGACCTCCTGGCCGCCGCCGAGGAATCGGACGGCAACCCGTCCATTTCCGAGCAGACCCTGGTGACCATGCGTGCCGGGGACTCCGCGGAGCACACGCTGCTGACACTGGCGCTGTACGCGCCGGACGAGGACTCCGATCCCGCCACCGCCCAGGACCTGGCAGGCTTCGCCGTGGTGGTTGAAGAGCCCGACGGCAACGGCGTCCTGGAAATCGCTGTCCATCCCTCCTACCGGAACCAGGGCGTGGCGGACCGGCTGGTCGGAGCGCTCAAGGAAGTCCGCGGCTTCGACGGGCTGAAGGCCTGGTCCCACGGGAACCACGAGGCCGCTGCCGACCTTGCCGCACGCTACGGCTACGCGCCCATGCGCGAGCTGTGGAAAATGCGGATGACGACGGCGGGCGCGGACCTGCCCGACGCCGGCCTCCCGGACGGGGTGGCCATCCGCACCTTCGTGCCGGGCAAGGACGAGGATTCCTGGCTGGCTGCCAACCGCGCGGCGTTTGCCCACCACCCGGAACAGGGCAACCTGACCAGGGCCGACCTCGAGGCGCGCATGGCGGAAGACTGGTTTGATCCTGCCGGATTCTTCCTGGCCGAGGACCGGGACGGCCGGCTGCTGGGCTACCACTGGACCAAGGTCCACCCGCGGCATGGTGCGCACCCCGCCATCGGCGAGGTGTATGTGGTGGGAGTGACGCCCCAGGCGCAGGGCATGGGCCTGGGCAAGGCCCTGACGATTGCGGGCATCAAGCACCTCCGTGACGCAGGGTTGAGCGCCGTCATGCTTTACGTCGACGCCGACAACAGCGCAGCGGTGGCCCTGTACCGGCGGCTGGGTTTCACCCGGTGGGACATGGACGTCATGTATGGGCCGGCTGCGGGCTGAACAGGGCGACCCGGCGAACGCCGTCAGCGCGTAAAACAAGGGCCGTGCCCTCGGTGAATGCTTGTAAGGTTGAGAAGGAACCGCGCGGGGCGGAAGCGCCGGCACCAGAGCGCCAGCAAAAGGAGCAGCCATGAACCCGGAACCTTCCGGAACAGCCACGTCCCAGGATGTTGCGGTGCCCGTCAGGGCACGCTTCGGCTCCTCCGAGGTACCGGCATCCAGGGCTACCCAGGACCGCATTGACATCCCGGAGTTCGCACCGAACCTGCAGCCGGAAGGCGACATCCGCCCCGACCGGTTCCTGGACCGCGAGCTGAGCTGGCTCGCCTTCAATTCCCGGGTGCTGGAGCTGGCCGAGGACCCCACCCTGCAACTTCTGGAGCGCGTCAACTTCCTGTCCATCTTCGCCTCCAACCTGGACGAGTTCTTCATGGTCCGCGTGGCCGGCCTCAAGCGCCGCATCGCCACGGGCCTGGCGGTCCCCTCCCCCGCCGGGCTGAGCCCCGTCGAGGTGCTGGAGAGCATCAGCGAGGAAGCCCACCGGCTCCAGGCGCGGCACGCCCAGGTGTACGCTGACCAGATCCGGCCGGCGCTGGCGTACGAGCACATCCACCTCATGCAGTGGGATGAACTGGACGACACAGCCCAGCAGCAGCTCAGCGTCATGTTCGCGGAAAAAGTCTTCCCCATCCTGACTCCCCTCGCCGTTGACCCGGCGCATCCCTTCCCGTACATTTCCGGTCTGTCGCTGAACCTCGCCGTGGTGGTGAGGAACCCCGTCAGCGACAAGGAACTCTTCGCCCGCGTCAAGGTCCCGGACCAGTTGCCGCGGCTGATCTCCATCGACGGTCCCCGTGCCGGCGCGGTGCCGGGCCGGGTTGCCCGGTTCATCGCGCTTGAGGAAGTCATCGCCGTCCACCTGGACAAACTGTTCCCGGGCATGGAGGTCCTGGAGCACCACACGTTCCGCGTCACCCGCAACGAGGACGTGGAGGTGGAGGAGGACGACGCCGAGAACCTCTTGCAGGCCCTTGAGAAGGAACTCCTGCGCCGCCGGTTCGGCCCGCCCGTCAGGCTTGAAGTCACCAACGACATCAACCCCAACATCCGTGCGCTCCTCATCCGCGAGCTGGGTGTGGAGGAATCCGAGGTGTACTCGGTGCCGGCTCCGCTGGACCTCCGGGGCCTCTCAGTCATTGCCGGCATCGACCGGGCCGACCTGCACTACCCCAAGCATGTTCCGCACACCTCCAGGTACCTGAACGAGTCCGAGACCTCCAAGGCTGCGAACGTGTTCGCCGCCATGCGGCGCCGGGACATCCTGCTGCACCACCCGTATGACTCGTTTTCCACTTCAGTCCAGGCGTTCCTGGAACAGGCTGCGGCGGACCCAAAGGTCCAGGCCATCAAGCAGACCCTGTACCGCACGTCCGGCGACTCCCCCATCGTTGATGCCCTGATCGACGCTGCCGAGGCCGGCAAGCAGGTCCTGGCCCTGGTGGAGATCAAGGCGCGCTTCGATGAGCAGGCCAACATCTCCTGGGCCCGTAAGTTGGAGCAGGCCGGCGTGCACGTTGTCTACGGCATCGTTGGCCTGAAGACGCACTGCAAGCTTTCGCTGGTGGTCCGGCAGGAAGTGGACGGGCTGCGCCGCTACTGCCACATTGGCACCGGCAACTATCACCCCCGCACGGCGCGCTACTACGAGGACCTGGGCCTGCTGACCGCCAACGAGCAGGTGGGCGAGGACCTCTCCAAGCTGTTCAACCAGCTCTCCGGCTACGCACCGAAGTCCACCTTCAAACGGCTCCTGGTAGCCCCCCGCTCCGTCCGGTCGGGACTCATCGACCGGATCGAGACCGAGATCCGCAACGCCCGGGCGGGAGTGCCGGGGCATGTCCAGATCAAGGTCAACTCCATGGTGGACGAGGCAATTATCGACTCGCTCTACCGCGCGTCCCAGGCGGGGGTCAAGGTGGACGTGGTGGTCCGTGGCATCTGCTCGCTGCGTCCCGGCGTTCCAGGCCTGAGCGACAACATCACCGTCCGTTCCATCCTTGGCCGGTTCCTGGAGCACTCGCGGGTGTTCGCTTTCGCCAACGGCGGCGATCCCGTGGTGTACATCGGTTCCGCGGACATGATGCACCGGAACCTGGACCGCCGGGTGGAGGCCCTGGTCCAGCTGGCCAGCGCGGACGACATTACCTACGTCCTTGACCTCATGCGCCGCTACATGGCGCCGGAAACCTCCAGCTGGCACCTGGACAACGCGGGCCACTGGACCCGGCACCACCTGTCCGAGGACGGCAAGCCGCTTGAAGACGTCCAGTCCTGGCTGCTGGCATCCCGGCCGCGGCAACGCAGCCTGAGCCGGCGATAGGCAGCCGCGTGTCGAGCGATGCACTCGTAGCTGACCAGACTGACCACCCAGGGGAACCCGTAGCGGTCACCGCTGCGGGTGCCATCCCGTGGCGGATCAACAAGGACAGCCTTGAAGTCCTGCTGATCCACCGGCCCCGTTACGACGATTGGTCCTGGCCCAAGGGAAAGATCGACGCCGGCGAGACGGTCCCCGAGTGCGCTGTCCGTGAGGTATGGGAGGAGATCGGCCTGCGAGCGCCGCTGGGCATACCGCTGCCGCCCATCCACTACCACGTGACGTCGGGCCTGAAGGTGGTCCACTACTGGGCGGTAAAGGTCAACGGCACCACCTTGGTGCCGGACGGCAAGGAGGTGGACAGCGTCATGTGGTGCGCCCCCGAAAAGGCCGCCCGCCTGCTGTCCAACCCGTCCGACGTCGTACCCCTTGAATACCTGCGGGACGCGCACGAACGGGGCGCGCTGGACACTTGGCCGCTGCTGGTGTTGCGCCATGCCAAGGCCAAGCCGCGCTCCTCCTGGAGCAAGGCCGAGGGCGAGCGACCGCTGGCAGCCACCGGCACCCGGCAGGCGCAGGCTGTCGGCCGGCTGCTGCAGGCGTGGAAGCCGATGCGCATCGTCACCAGCCCGTGGCTGCGCTGCGTGGCCACCGTTGCTCCGTACGCGCGGGCCACGGGGGCCAAGGTGAAGCTCGCTGAAGGCCTCACCGAGCACAAGCACCAGCGCAGCCCCAAGAAGACGGCCGCCGTCATCGAGTCCCTGTTCGACAAGCAGAAGCCTGTGGTTGTCTGCACGCACCGGCCTGCCCTGCCGACGGTGCTGAAGCAGCTGGCGGAGCACATGCCGTCACACCTTGCCAAGCTGCTGCCGGCGCGCGAGCCGTACTTGTCACCAGGCGAAGTGGTGGTCTGCCACGTGGCCGTGGGCGGCAGGAAACGGGTCGTGGCGGTGGAGCAGTTCAAACCCTTCGATGACTAGGTTTTGCCTTCCGGCTTGACCCAGCCGATCCGGCAGCTTTGACTTAGGGGACGACGCACGCTTTTGGGGGAAAAGTGCAGGCTGCCACGATCGCTGTTGCCCACGACATTCCGCCTGCAGTCATCCTGTGGCCCCTGCTGCTGGCGGCCGCCGTTTATCTCCTGTTGCGGTCGATACTGCGGACAGGCGGCAGGAGAGACGTTGCAGCGGCAGCTGCGCGGCACGCATTGTGGGTTGGGATCATCGGCTGGATGGGCAGTTCGCTGCTCCCAGTGACCAACGCAGGGATACTCCCCGTACCTGGAGCCGCAAATCGACCCATTGAGATCCTGCCGGCCCTCGCCTGGCCTGTTTTCGGCTGCCTGGCTGCACACGTCCTGGGCCAACTGAGCTACTTCGGGTCGCGGTCGATGCCCGCTGGGCCGCGACATATCCGTCGCATCCGGGAGTTCCTGCCCCGCCGCCTGTCCTGGACCGTTGCTGTGGTCTTCCTGCTTTCTGCCGCGCAAATCATATGGACATCCACTCTGCCCGGCTTTTCCCCGCTGCCGTACGAGTCGTGGCCTGACGGCACTGGCAGTTTTGTCCCAAGGGGCGGCGAAGGCCGGATTCCCGGCGTCCAACTCGCGGCATACCTTGGCGGTGCTTTGCTCGTCCTGGTACTTGGAACGCTGCTGGTGCTGGTGCTGGTGGCCCACCGCCCACCGCTTCCTGGGCTGGGCACAGATGCTGATGGCCTGTTGAGGACCATTACCACGAACCGCTTTCTCCGCACGGTTGCAACCGTAGCCTCAGGGCTGGCGGCCATCGCAGGCAACCACGCAGCCCGCCCCGATCCGGCCACCGGGCCGGCCAACTGGCTTAACCCGGCCGGTGCCTTGAACCTGGCCGTCCTGCTGCTGATGCTTCTCTGGGCCCCACCCAGGCTTCCCGGGAGGTCACCGGCCCGCTGGAATGGCGGTGCCGGCCCGCAACCGGTCACCAGGCTGGTGGTGTCTATTGGCGCGGTCATGGGTCTGGCCGCATTTGCGCCTGTGCCTGCAGCAATATTCGCCCCGGGAGCGGTTACCGGGAGCCCCGCGCTCTTCGTGGCCGCATCAGCCGCCGCCGTCCTGGCGGTTGTTGCGCTCGGAGAGCTGCTGGTCCACCGGAATTACGGGGCCGCGGACCAGCCCTGCCACTGGCCGCGCCAGACCGTCCCGCCCGCCATCGCCGGCACCCTTGTGGTGGCGGCGGCCGTTCTTGTGGCGGTCGTCGTCGTTGTTGCGTGGCGGCAGGTGGAGTTGGAAGTGGAACAAACGTGGCCGGTGACTGCCTGGACCAGCGCCGGACTCGTGCTCGTTTCCGGTGTTCCCCTTGCATTTACCCGAAGACGGAGCAGCGTCGCGGCGACGGTCCCGGGGCTCGATACCGCACTCCGCGCCATTACCGTGCACCGCGTCATCCGTACCCTCGCCGCTTTCCTCGCTGCGGAGGCAGGAGTGCTGCTGATGAGCGCAGGACCAAAGCTGCACCGGACATCCCCCACTCTGGACCCGGACCACTGGGGCAACATGTGGGAGGCGGCGCCCGCCGTCGGGGCTCTGCTGGCGGCGGCCGCAGTGGTGGTCGCGGTGATTCCCGTTGCCGGCCACACGACGCGAGCGCGAGCAGCAGCACCGCCAGTCCATGACCCCCAGCCAGTAGACTTGGGGCGTGAGCATCCCAACGCCTTATGAAGACCTCCTGCGCGATGTCCTGGCCAACGGCACGCATAAATCGGACCGTACGGGCACCGGAACCACCAGCGTTTTCGGGCGCCAGATCCGCTTTGACCTCTCCAAGAGCTTTCCCTTGATCACCACCAAGCGTGTCCACTTCAAGTCCGTGGCCGTGGAACTCCTGTGGTTCCTGCGCGGCGAGACCAACATCAAGTGGATGACCGACCAGGGGGTCACCATCTGGAACGAATGGGCGGATGAAGACGGCGACCTTGGCCCGGTCTACGGCGTGCAGTGGCGCAGCTGGCCGACCCCCGACGGCGGCCACATCGACCAGATCGCTGAGCTCATCGAGAACCTGAAGTCGAACCCCGACTCCCGCCGGCACATCGTGTCTGCGTGGAATGTCTCCGAGCTCAACGACATGGCGCTGCCGCCCTGCCACGCGTTCTTCCAGTTCTATGTGGCCAACGGAAAGCTGTCCTGCCAGCTCTACCAGCGCTCCGCTGACATGTTCCTGGGTGTTCCGTTCAACATCGCCTCCTACGCGCTGCTCACGTGCATGGTGGCGCAGCAGGTGGGGTTGGAGCCGGGCGAATTCATTTGGACTGGCGGGGACGTCCACATCTACGAGAACCATATGGACCAGGTCCTCAAACAGCTGGAACGCGAGCCGTACGAGTACCCGCAGCTGAAGATCAACCGGAAGCCGGCGTCGATCTTCGACTACACCCTGGAGGACTTCGACGTGGTTGGCTACAAGCACCACCCTACGATCAAGGCACCGATAGCGGTATGAGCACCGAAAACTTTACGGATCCGCAGTCCTTCACGGAGGAACTGGCCGCCTCAATCACCGGCGTCGGGCTGGTCTGGGCGCAGACCTCCGACGGCGTGATCGGCAAGGACGGGGACATGCCCTGGCACCTGCCCGAGGACCTTAAGCACTTCACCCGGCTCACCACCGGGCATCCCGTCATCATGGGCCGCAAGACGTGGCTGTCCTTCCCGGACAAGTACCGTCCCCTGCCCGGCCGCACCAACATCGTGATCACCCGGCAGAAGAGTTGGGCCGACACACCTGAGGCGGAGGGCGCCGTCGTGGTTCCCTCCCTTGATGATGCGCTCCTTGAGTCGCAGTTTGTCGACGGCGGCGAAACGGTGTGGATCCTGGGCGGCGGCGAGGTGTTCCGCCAGTCCACCGAGCTGGCCAACGTCGCGGTGGTCACCACCATCGATGTGAAGGCCGACGGCGACACGTTCGCTCCCGAGCTTGGCCCCGGTTGGGAGGCCACCGCCTCCGTCCCGCCCGACGGGTGGCTGACGGGGGCCAACGGCACGCGCTACCGATTCACCAAATGGTCACGGACAGAGGGCTAGGAACATGCTGAAGAAACCGGAAACCTTGTTCGTCCTGGGCTACATGCTGCTGCCCCTCCTAGCGCTGCTCTCCGCAATCGTGGGGCTGACGATGATCCTGGGCGGCAACAAGATCGCCGGAGCCATCGTGCTGGTGGTGGTCACGCAGGTCTTCACCTTCGGTGCGTTCTTTGCGCTCCGCGCGCGGAAAGCAGCGGTGCTGGAGCAGTCGGACCAAAGCTAGCGCTTACGGCGGCGGCATGGGGAGGCCACCCCATCGCGGCCGGCCTGCTCCTGCCCTAGGCTGGGGCACGCAGCACTCTGGGGGCTGTTGAATGAATATTGGGGGGAATTCTGGTGGCAGGAACTTTGTGGGGCGCGGACGTCGAGCAACTGCGCACCCTCGCGCAGCAGTTCAGCAAGACGGCGGACCTGCTGCAGCAGCAATCGACGCAACTGAGCAGCCAGATCAACAACAACCCGGCCTGGAAGGGCGCAGACGCCCAGCGATTCCGGTCTGACTGGAACACCAACCACCGGACGCTTCTGCAACAGACCGTCTCGCGGTTGCAGCAGGAATCAAAGGTGCTGCTCAAGAACGCGGATGAGCAGGAGAAGGCCAGTACTAACGGCTCGGGCTCCGGTGGAGGATCCGGCGCGGGTGGTCCTGGAGGCAGCAACGGCCCCCGCCCGCCAATGCCGGGGCAGGGCAGCAACGATCCTTGGGGACCGGACTGGCTGACTGATCCGGACTCCCCGTCCCGCAGCGGCTGGGACATCTACAACCTCACCAAAGCGTTGCCGAATCTCCGGGCAGGACTGTTCGATCTTCCCCATTTCATCAGCAAGGCAGACAACCTCGGCGAGTTCCTCTTCTCTGGAGACTTCCGGAGCGTTGCAAAGGCCGTCCAGGACTCGAACATGCTGAGCCAGTATTTCAACACCTCTTCTGAGTTGTTCGACGGCAGGTGGGACACCGCCCTGAACCTCGCCGAGGGCGGCAAGGCGGCCAAGTTTTTCGAGTTCGGAGGTAAAGCCTTGGGCGGCATCGGAGTTGGCCTTGATGCCCTTGACGCTCTCAACAACTTCAGCAATGGCAATCCTGACGACAACGGCCAAGCCTGGTATTCGGTGGTCAAGGCAGGGTTGGGCGCAGCCGGCTTCATCCCGCCCCCCGTTGGGACCGCTGCAATGGTAGCGTCCGGCGCATTGGCCATCTACGACAATGTTCCGGTAGTCAAGGAAACAGTCAATGCCGTCGGCGCGTCCATCGCTGATGGTGCCAAGGAAGCTTGGGAAGGCGCCGGGGATGCGGCCGAAAAAGTCGGGGACTTCTTTGGATTCTGAGCCCACAACGAGAGGTATTGACGATGACTGAGACAACTGCGGAAGCCATCCCCGACGCCATCGGATATGGCTTTGCCGAGATGGTTACCCTCGCACGTCTGAAGGGCGGGGACGCTGCCGTGCTCAGCGCTGAAGCACTGAGGGTTGATGGCTATCTGAACAACACGGACATGGTGAGCGCAGGCGCGTCCTCACTGGTGGCCCGTGGCCTGGCCAAGGCCGAAAGTGACGGGCTCCTCTCCGTATCAGGACCCACTGCCGCCGTGGCTGCCCTTCTCTCCTCCGCCACCCGCCGCATTGAGATCTCGCTGCTGACGGCCGAAGGGGGCGACAGCGTCGTCTTCATGGAAAGCGATGACATCCATCTGCTGTTCCAGCCCCGCGCCTACTTCACGTGGTGGGCAATGGCTCAACGACCGGATGTTACCGCCGCCGAGGCCAACCTCATGGTTATCAAGCAGCACCTGGACAACAACCCGGAGGGCGGCGCCACTCTCCGCCGCCGCGAGGATCCCACCGGACAGACCCTTTACGTGAAGAAGGGCGGCGATGGGGCATGGACCACCGGTACGGCCGACTCGCAGCAAGAGAACATTATTGAAACCATGGGCGTGGATGAAGCTTCCCTTCTTGAACAGATCCGCACCATCCGTAAGGACTGACTGTGAACTTCGACCGCGACCGTGAACGCCGCAACGACGAAGTGTATGCCGAGCACAAGGCAGCGCTTGCACGGGGTGAGAAACGCGTTCTGCGCAGGACCAATACGGGCGAGCTGCACAGCTATCCCGGGGACGAGATCGGCTTTTCCCCGGGCCGAGGCCAGGCACAGGTCCGGACCTGGTGGGGCATGGGAATAGTGTCTGCCTTTCTGGGGCTCATGTTCCTTGGCTCTTCAGTTCTGTTCCTCGCTTCGTTCGGGCACACCGCAGGGCCCGAGTGGGGCGCGTTGTTCGCCATCGCTTTAGGGGGATTCGGCGCTTGGTACACCTTCGGCTTGGCGAGGGACGAGTACCGGGCCAAGAAGCTGCGTAAGGAACGGCACGCACCGGAACCAGGAGCAGGACATGTCAGCGAGTGACCAGCAGGCAAGCTCCGAATGCAAAGCGGAAAAGCTGCCCAAGGGCAGGAACCTCCCGCGACCGCTCGAATGAATGCCTCAGGTGCCTGCCGCCGTCGTACCTTTCCAAGCCGCCCACGGCGTGACGTAACCGACTGCGCCGTGCCGGATACGAAGTCTAAACTGGACCAATGACTACAGCAGCTACCCCTTCCGTCGGCCTGGTCGGATGGCGCGGCATGGTCGGTTCCGTCCTGATGCAGCGCATGCAGGACGAGGGCGACTTCGCCAACATCAACCCGGTGTTCTTCTCCACCTCCAACGCGGGAGGTGCCGCGCCGTCCTTCGCTGACGGCGCCGGCAAGCTCGAGAACGCGTTCGACCTCGACACCCTGGCCAAGCTGCCCATTATCGTCACCGCCCAGGGCGGCGACTACACCAAGCAGGTCCACGGCGAGCTGCGCAGCCGCGGCTGGGACGGCCTCTGGATCGACGCCGCCTCCACCCTGCGCATGAACGACGACTCGATCATCGTGCTGGACCCCATCAACCGCGACGTCATCGACAAGGGCCTGGTCAACGGCACCAAGGACTTCATCGGCGGCAACTGCACCGTGTCCTGCATGCTCATGGGCCTCGGCGGCCTGTTCAAGAACGGCCTGGTGGAGTGGGGAACCTCCATGACCTACCAGGCAGCCTCAGGCGGCGGCGCGCGGCACATGCGTGAGCTGCTCAGCCAGTTCGGCACGCTCAACGCCGAGGTCAGCACGGAACTGGACGACCCCGCATCGGCCATCCTGGACATTGACCGCAAGGTCCTGGCCCACCAGCGCTCCGACATCGACGCCACCCAGTTCGGCGTCCCCCTGGCCGGCTCCCTGATCCCCTGGATCGACGCCGACCTGGGCAACGGGCAGTCCAAGGAAGAGTGGAAGGCCGGGGTTGAGACCAACAAGATCCTGGGCACCTCCGAGGAAAACCGGGTGATCATGGACGGCCTCTGCGTCCGGATCGGCGCCATGCGCTCCCACTCCCAGGCCCTGACCCTGAAGCTCCGCGAGGACCTGTCCGTCGCCGAGATCGAAAAGCTCCTGGACGAGGACAACCAGTGGGCCAAGGTGGTTCCCAACACCAAGGAAGCCTCGATGGCCGAGCTGACCCCCGTGGCTGCCTCCGGCACCCTGGACATTCCCGTGGGGCGCATCCGCAAGATGGAGATGGGGCCGCAGTACATCAGCGCGTTCACCGTTGGCGACCAGCTCCTCTGGGGCGCCGCCGAGCCGCTGCGCCGCATGCTCAACATCGCCACCGGTAACCTGTAACGCCTACAGATTGCTGTCAGAGCGGCCCTTGCCCGCATGACCGTTGCGGCCCAGCGACGGTCATGCGGGCAAGGGCCGCTTTTGCGTTCCGGGGTGCCGCGCCAGAAACGCGGACAGCCTTTGGCGCAGCTCCCCCGGCCGGTCCAGGTGCTCCCAGTTGATTCGGAAGAACGCCCATCCCAAACTCCTGCAATGCGTTCTCCCGGCGGCGCTCCGCAATCAGCACATCTTCGGCGGGACGGTAATCGGTGTACTTGGCGGCGACGTCGAACTCGATGATTATCCGGGCCTCGGGATCGGCAAAATCAGCCCGGAAAAGACCCTCACGCGTAGGGTTCTCTACCTGCGGGGTGAAGTTGTGCAGACCGAACGCATGGAGCAGCAACCGCGTCCGCGTCTCCCCCGCCGATTCCGACCGCCCGTCCAGCACGTCCAAAAGATCCAAGGCCCTCCTGCTGCCAAGTTTGGTCTGGCTTTCGCCGAGCAGCCGGCGCCTGGACTCCCCGCCGGCACCCTTTCGAAGCGCGTGGTCGCCGATCACCGTGGCTTCCTCCAGGGGGAGGATACGGGCGCAGTCCAGGATCATCCGGTCGAGGCTGGTGGTGAGACGTTCCGTTGCTGCCTGAGGCCGGTCATGCGCGCAAGAGCCGGTTATGCGGGCAGGGGCCGGTCAGGTGGCCAGGAATGTTGTGTAGCGCTGCGCGGCTTTGACGAGGGCGCCCTGGGCGGCAGGACCCAGCGGCTGGGCTCCGTCGAAGAATTCGGGTACGACGACGGCACCCGGCCCCGTGCCCTGCAGTCCCCAGGTGCCAATGACCTTCCCCGCGGCGACCACCGTCTTCTTGAAGACGCCGTTCCCGCCCGGCACGATCAGGTCGGAATGCCCGGGGTCCAAGACGTGCGTCCGGTCCGTGTAGCCGAGGACAAATTCGTCGAAACCGGGCAGCAGGTGCACGGACCGCGCGCCCGGAAGGCCGGTGTCCAGGAGGGCGGCCACGTCGGGTGAGAGCCAGTAGCTGGTGCCCTCAACCTCCAGTTCCGCCAGCTTTTGGCGGACGATCTCAAAGGCGGCACGTACCTCGGTCAGCGGCAACTGCGTCCACCAGGCGAAGTCGCGAAGCGTGGCCGGGCCGTGACTGCGGAAGTAGCGCAGCAGGAACTCAGGGAGGGCCTCCTCCCGCTCCAGGCTGCGGGACGCCGGAATCCACTCATCGAAGGCCGCGACCAGCTGTTGGTTTCCGGCAAGCGGCCCCAGAACCAGCCACCCGTGGCGGCACAGCGAACCCAGGAGGTGGATTCCCCGCTGGCCGTGCGTCGGCTGGCCTCCGGCGTCGAACACCTTGAACAGCTCAGAACGGCTGATGGGGCTGCCACCCAGGATGCGGTCCAGCGCCAGGTCGCGTGCCTTCTCGATGTCGGCCCACGCAATGTCCAGCTGCCGGTGCCGCGCCGCGATGCTCCTGGTGAGCCGTTCGGCCGTGAGCTCCAGCATCCAGCGCAGGTCCTCGGGAGCCACCAGATGAAGCGTTCCGCGCATGGGCCAGGATCGGACCACTTCGCCGTTGTTGATGGCAGCCCTGACGTCGGCGCTGCCCACCGCGGGCACCCTGGCACCTACGGCCCAGAGTGCTGCCGGCAAGTCCTGCGCCTGCATGGCGGTCATCCACCGGACCGCCTCCGCAGCGGAGGTGGCAGCATCCCCGGCAAGGCGCTGGGATGCAAGCCTCAGCCGCCCCATCATCCTGCGGTCGCGGAGCGCACCCTGTGCAGCCATGCGCCCATCCTAGGCCCGCCTGCGGCAGGCGGGACAGCGGGGAACGCTTAGAGCTCCAGGCCGATCAGCAGCGGCTCCGGGTGCAGCGAGATGCCAAAGCGGTGTTCGACGCCGGCGCGCACCTCCCGCGCGACGGCCACCATGTCGGCGGCGCTGGCGGAGCCGCGGTTGGTGATGGCCAGGGTGTGCTTAGTGGAGAGCGAGGCACGGCCGCCGGCCACGCCTTCCGGCTCCAGGCCAAAGCCCTTGCCGAATCCTGCCTGGTCGATCAGCCACGCTGCCGAAAGTTTGACCTGGCCGTCCTGGCCGGCCGGGTAGCGTGGCGCCGCTTCCGGCAGCCTGTCTGCCACGTCGGCGGAAACGATGGGGTTGGTGAAGAACGAGCCGGTGGAGTAGGTGTCCCTGTCCGTGGCGTCCCACACCATGCCCTTGGAGCCGCGCAGCCGGAGCACCTCACGGCGGACATCGTTGGCGTACGCGCGTTTGCCCACCTCCACACCGAGGGCGCGCGCCAATTCGGCGTACCGGATGGGGGCGCTCATCCGCCCCAGCGGCAGCTGGAATTCAACGGTGAGCACCACGTACCGGGGCGAGCCGTTGACGGTGGTCTGCTTAAGGATGGAGTCCCGGTAGCCGAACTTCAGTTCCGAGTTGGTGAAGGTCTGCACGGCATTCCGCTGCCGATCCCAGGTGCGGACAGCGGCGATGGTCTGCGAAACTTCCGCACCGTAGGCGCCCACATTCTGGACGGGAGTGGCGCCGGTTGAGCCGGGAATGCCGGAGAGGGCCTCGATGCCGGACCAGGCATGGCGGACGGCGTGCTCCACCAGCTTGTCCCAGTTATGGCCTGCCTGCACCACCACGGCCACTCCCCCACATGAGTCCTCGGCGTTGACCGTGAACCCCTCCGAGGCGATTTTGATGACGGTCCCCGGGAACCCGTCGTCGGACACCAGGAGGTTGGACCCGCCGCTGATGATCAGCACCTGCTCACCAGCCGCATCCGCGGAACGGACGGCGTCGATGATCTCCGCCTCAGTCCGCGCCTCGATGAACGTACCGGCGGGGCCGCCGACGGCGGACGTGGTCAGGGACGAAAGCAGGGTGGGAGTCACCGATCCACAGTACTTGAAGTTACTCGATTGCGCGCTTCCGGAAGAGTAGAACTGAGTACTTATGCAGCCTTCCGGGCCACCGGCGACAGCACGAAGCTCACAGCGAGCATTACCATCACGGCCAGGAGTGAATGCAGGATGCCCACGTGTTCGGCCAGCAGGCCAAGCAGCGGCGGCCCGCACAGGAACGCCCCGTACCCGATGGTGGATACCACCGATACCCGGGCGGCGGCTTTGGCTGGATCGTCGGCCGCGGCGGACATGCCCACTGGAAAGCCCAGGGAGGCGCCCAGGCCCCAGGCCGCCAGCCCAACGTAGGCGAGCCACGGCGCCGGGGCGAAGACGAAGATGCCAAGGCCCACCACGGCCATCGCGGCGCACCACCGCATCACCGGGACCCTGCCGAACTTATCGAGCAGCACCGTCCCGGCAAAGCGCCCGATGGTCATGAACGTGACAAAGAGGCCATAACCGGCAGCACCGGCGGCATCGCTCTGCCCGTGGCCGTCCGCCAGCCCCAGGGCCACCCAGTCCCCCGCGGCGCCTTCAGCCAGTGCAAGGCCCAGCACCAGGACCCCGAGCAGCAGGGTCCGCCGCTCCCGCCAGGCCTGGGCGATCCTGCGCTTGTTGTCCAGCGGCGCCTCCGCCGTTCCCGCGGCAGGAATCACGGGGATGGGTCCTGTAGTGGGGTCCTCGAAATTGTCCGGGGAGTAGCTGCGCTCGCCCGGCACCGGCGTAGTATCGGCACGGAACCAGGACGCAGCCGTCGCCACCGAAACAGCCACCACCGCCCCTGCCGCTGCCAAGTGCCAGAACACGGGCAGGGACACGGCCGCAGCCAGCGCACCCAGCCCCGCCCCGGCTACCGTTCCCAGGCTGAACGCCCCATGGAGCCGGGGCATGATGTGCCTCCCCACGGCCCGTTCCACCGCCGCGCCCTCCACATTGGAGGCAGTGTTCCAGCTCCCGGTACCCAGGCCGATGATGGCCAGGCCGACGGCTGTGGCCACCGGGTTTGCCAGCACAGTTGTGCCAAAACCGGTGGTCAGCAGCCCGGCACCCACCACAATGCTGCCGGTGCGGATGGTCCGCTTGGAGCCCAGCCGCAGCACGATCAGCCCCGACATGGACACGGAAGCGAACGAGCCCAGCGTCATGCACAGCAGGATGATGCCCACGTTGCCAGGGCTGAGGTCCAGCGCGTCCCGGATGGCCGGCAACCGGGAGACCCAGGAGGCAAAGGCCAGGCCGCTGGCCCCGTAGGCAATGACGACGGCGTTGCGCCAGGCGGTGACTTGCGCGGCGGTGGCGGTGGTTCCTGCAGGAGTGGTCAAAAGGTGCAGCTTAGGACAGCTTGACGAGGGCCTGGGCCTTCATCAGGACTTTCTGCCCGGCGGAGACCACTGTGAGGTCGATACGCGCCGTGTTGGCTTCAGCGTCGAGCTTCCCGATGATGCCGCTGACCTCGATGCTGGCTCCGGGCTGGTCGGTCCCGGTGGTGTCCGTGACCAGGACGGGCTTGGTGAAGCGGGTCTGGAAATCGACGACGGCGGCGGGGTCGCCTGCCCAGTCAGTCACCAGCTGGACGGCTGAGCCCATGGTGAACATGCCGTGGGCGATCACGCCCGGCAGTTCCACGCTGGTGGCGAAGGCTTCGTTCCAGTGGATGGGGTTGAAGTCACCGGAAGCGCCGGCGTACTTCACCAGGTCTGTACGGGTCACCTCGATGGTACGGCTGCCGATCTCCTGGCCGGGGCTGAGTTCGTGGATGCTGAGGCTCATGGCTACTGTCCCTCTCCGCGGACCAGGATGGATGACGTGGTGGTGGTGACGGGTTCCCGGGAGTCGCCGGAACCCAGGGCGAAGATCTCCGAACGGGTGGTGATCATGGCACCGCCGCCCATGGCCCGGACGCCGTCCACATGCAGTTCCGCCACCAGGCGGTCGCCGGCAATGATGGGCCGGTGGTGGGTGAAGCGCTGGTCTGCGTGGACCACGCGGGAGAAGTCGATGCCCGCTTCCGGATCCTGGATGAGCTGGGCATCGGCGCGCTGGGCGATGATGATGGCGAAGGTGGGGGGCGCCACCAGGTCGCTGTGGCCCAGCGCCTTGGCTGCGTCGATGTCGAAGTGTGCAGGGTGGATGGCCTTCACGGCGCGGGCGAACTCGCGGATTTTCTCGCGGCCAACGTCGTACACCTCTGCGGCAGGGTAGCTTCGGCCCTGCAGATCCGGATTGATAGTCATGGATTCCAGCCTATCGTCCGCGTCTTGGCCGTTAGAAAAGGCCCGCCGCGGTTTTTGGCGCCCGCTACCGGCGGAGGTTCCGGCGGATGGCCTGGCCGCGGACCACGAGGCCTACGACATGCAGGACCAGGCCCAGCCCGATCAGCGGCAGGGACGCCATGGCAAGTCCTTGGTTGCCACCAGTGTTGCCGATGAGGTTGAGGATGATACCGACGGCGATCAGGCCCATCGCGCTGAAAACCAGGACTTTGTAGCGGGTCGGCGCAGTGGCCCAGAATTCGTTCAGCACCGTCCAAGTCTACCGGCCGCGCCCGGCGTCCCGGGCTGGGTCAGAACAGGGCTTCCTGCACTGCGGGCACCTCCGAAACAAAGTCACCCAGGACAATCGTGCGGGCGGCCAGTTGGGACAGGTTAACCACAAAATCCGCGTCCGAGCCGTCCAGCCGGGCCAAGGCGTTCGCGCCGCTCAAGGCAGCAATGCCGAACCCGTGCTGCCCCGCCTCCAGGGCGTGCGGGTATGCATGGCGGAGCTTGTTTCCAAAGATGGCATCCCCGTACAGGGCATCAGCATGCGCGGGCCTGCTCCACTGCTCATCGACAGGTTCGAAACCGTCGACGGCGGTGCGCGCCAGGAGTGCTCGAACGTCACCGGCGGCACGGGCATTGACGGCGTCCAACGCCGTGGCTGGGAGCGGCTGCAG